>NZ_NQWI01000068.1 GCF_002532535.1 Candidatus Viridilinea mediisalina | reverse complement strand
CTCCGTGCCACTGGCCTGCGGGCCATGAGGTACTCAGAGTGACAAAGTAATGGGGTACGCAACAAAATCTGCTTCCCCAACAGCGTGGTTTTTGCGCTATTGCGGAATTAGGGTTGAGGCTTCAGAATATCTTGGATGGCTCATGGGAGAGCTGCCCTGCCGGGGCGGCTCTCCTCTACTCCACTGCACAGGTTGGGGCTGTGTCCATGCTACAATTGTGGTATGGATACGACCCCTACACCGCATGCTACGCGGCCCTATGAGCAGTATGCTGCTGTCTATGACGCAAGTGGCCAGGTGCGTTTTGCGCTACTCTTTGCTATCTACGTGCAGGAGTTACTTGACCGTCATCCGCTTGAGGGACGGCGGGCGCTTGATCTTGCCTGTGGGACGGGGACACTTGCACTGCTCTTGGCGCAGACGGGCTGGACGGTGACGGGGCTGGATCGCTCGGCGGCGATGTTGGCCCAGGCGCGCGCTAAGTTGCCCGCTGATGGCTCGGTTCGTCTGGTGCATGCCGATATGCGTTGCCCTGGAGCGCTGTTGCCTACAAATGCGTTTGATCTGGCTACATGTACCTATGATAGCCTGAACTATATGACCACTCCAGATGATCTTATGGCCTGCTTTCGGGTGGCTGCCGCTGCACTTGCGCCTGGGGGTCTCTATCTGGCCGATATGAATACGCGCTACTTCCTTGAGGAGGTTTGGGGTGAGTGTGTGGTGTGTGAACAGGATGGCTATGTTCAGCTTGAGCGTAGCCAGTTTATAGCGGCGACAGCAAGGAGTGTACTGCACCTAACTGGCTTTGTGGGCGATGATACGCATGGGTATACGCGCTTCGATGAGCACCATGTTGAACGGGCCTACCCGCCTGAGCAGGTGACGACGCTGTTGGCTCGTGCGGGTTTGATGGTTGAGGCTACCTATGATGGTTTTAGCCTCAACCCGCCCGGCCCTCAGACAGAGCGGATCTTTTGGGTGGCACGCAAACCGCGTTGAGCGCCTGCTAGTCTATGAGGAGAGCTGCATGGCCCGTATTCTAGTTCTGACCACTGGCAGTACGATTGCAAATCGGCGTGGGCCAAGCATCGCCGGGGCGCTGCCGTCGCTCAAGGGTGATGAAGTGCTGGCCATGCTGCCGCGTGGTGGGATTGAGTTGATCTTTGAAGAGTTTGCTAATCTGCCCAGTAGCCATGTGACGCCAGCCAGTAGTCTGGAGTTGTCCCGCCGCGCTGCCGCGATGATCGAGCGTGATGATGTTGATGGGCTAGTGATTACCCACGGTACGGATACGCTCGAAGAGAGTGCCTATCTGCTCGATTTAACCCTCGAGACGCCGAAGCCGGTGGTGTTGACCGGGGCGGTGCGGGCGACAACGAGTGTGAGCTATGATGGTTTGGCGAATCTTGCTGCCGCTGCCCGCGTGGCCGCAGTGCCCGCCGCCGCTGAGTTGGGGGTGGTGGTGGTCTTTGATGAGGAGATCCACGCCGCAGCGGCGGTACAGAATCTGCATCCCCATGCCCGTGGTGCCTTTGGCTCGCCTGGCCTTGGCCCCCTTGGGCGCGTTGAAGGGGAACAGGTCTGGTTGGCCCGGCGGCCCCTGCAGCGCCAGCGGATCGTCTGTGATCATCTTGAGGAAATGGTTGATCTGCTGCGCCTAACCCAAGGGGCCGATGTGCGTTTACTGCGCCATAGTATTGAGGATGGCGTCGCCGGAATTGTGATCGAAGCGTTTGGCGGTGGGCGCGTACCGCCCTGGTGGTTACCCCATCTCAGTGAGGCCATCCGGCGGCGCACGACGGTACTGATTGCTTCGCGCTGTGGCACCGGCGGCCTCGGTGATGACTATGGCTATGTGGGCGCCTTCCATGATCTACGGCGTATCGGCGTACTCTTCGCCCATAACCTCAGTGGCCCGAAAGCACGCATTAAGTTGATGCTGGCCCTCGGGGCCGCACGCGGCCCCAATGAGTTGCGAGCGTTCTTTGAAGAACAGAGGAACAGAACAGAACAAAGGAACAGAACAGAACAAAGGAACAGAGAATAACCAACGTTGAAAACACCTGTTCTTCCGTTCTTCTGTTCCTCTGTTCTCCTGTTCTCCTGTTCTCCTGTTCTCCTGTTCTCCTGTTCTTCTGATGGAGTCCCTCAATGTCTCTCCTTCCCACCCCTGAAACCAAGGCGGCCTATGTTGAGCAGATGTTTGCACGGATCGCGGCGGGCTATGACCGCGTGAATCGGGTGATGACCTTTGGCCTTGACCAGGGCTGGCGTCAGCGTGTGGTTGAGGCGGTGGCCCCGCCTGTGGGTGGGCGTGCCTTGGATGTGGGTACTGGCACGGGCGATTTTTTGCCTGCATTGGCTGCATGGATGGGTGATGGCCTTGCGGTGGGGGTTGATTTTACCCTGCCGATGTTGCAGACCGGCCAGCCGAAGATTGCTGGCTTGGCTTCACGTGCGGCCTTTGTGGGTGGTGATGCTCTGCTGTTGCCCTTTCCCGATGCAACCTTTGATGTGCTTACCACCGGCTTTGTGATGCGGAATGTGGTAGATATTGGCCAGGCTTTTGCTGAGATGTACCGCGTTACGCGGCCCGGCGGAGTGATGGCATGCCTTGAGGTGGCTCGGCCCCATAACCCCTTGGTGCGCTTGGGCCATCAATTCTACTTTGAGCAGGTGGTACCCTGGATTGGCCAATTGCTCGGCGGTGATCGGCGGGCCTACACCTATTTGCCCCAGTCGGCGCGCGCCTTTCCGCCCCCCGACGACTTGGCGGCACTCATGCGGGCTGCCGGCTGGCAGTTTGTGAGTTACCGCCGCTATGGCTTGGGTGCGGTGGCGATCCATGTTGGTGCGCGCGTCTGAGCCGCAAAGGACGCGAGGACGCGAGGACGCGAGGACGCGAGGACGCGAAGACGCGAGGACGCGAGGACACGAGGACACGAGGACGCGAGGACGCGAGGACGCGAGGACGCGAAGACGCGAAGACGCGAGGACGCGAGGACGCGAGGACGCGAAGCCCTCGCCTCTGCGCCTCACGCATCCTCATGATATTCTTGGAGTAAACTCATGGCTAAACCCCATAACGACGATGCACAGCGCGAAAATCTCATGCAGCGCCGTCTGCGTAAGGCGCGTGGTGAGGAAGTAGCCGATGATCTTGATGATTATGGCTACGACGACTACGATGATCGCCCCCGGAGTTTAGGCGGCGGCCCGCCGCCCCGCCGGGTCGCACGGGGCGGCGGCGGCGGCGGGTGTAGCCAGATGAGCATGGTGCTGGCGATTACGGTCTTGGCCCTACTGATCGCCTTTGTCTTTCTGGTCAATAGTACCCTGGGGGGCTTGGGCCAGCTCTTTGGTGGCGGGTTGCCCAGTATGCGCGAGATTATTGTGACGCCCACACCCCAGATTATTACGGGGGCTGCGGTGGTGCAGCGCGTCACCGAGTTGAGCCGCCTAGAGACATCGTCCTATACCATCCAGACCGTCATTGAGGTACAGCAGAGTCAGGGGAATCCGATCTTCGACTTCTTTGCTGGTGATGCACTGCTGCTGATTGCGAAAGGGACGGTGATCGCTGGGGTGGATATGAGTACGATTACCAGTGATGATGTGAGCGTTGGTCCCGATGGGCGTACCCTGACCCTGCGCATCCCGCCAGCACAGGTCTTTAGTACCTCGCTTGACAATGAAGCCACTCGCGTCTACAACCGTAGCCGGGGCGTCTTTGCGCCTGAGAATCGTGATCTTGAGACCCTAGCGCGGCAGCAGGCCGAACGGGAAATTTTACAGGCCGCGTGTGAAGATGGCGTCTTGACCAAAGCCACCGAGCAGGCGCAACAGGCGCTGGTGCAGTTCTTGGGCCTGCTAGAGGGCATCGAGGTCAGGGTTGAACCCAGTTCACCCGATCTTACCACTTGCCCCTAACGCGGGCTTCTGCTATACTCCCTGCGGCACAAATGTTTTGCATTCGTGGAGTAAGCTATGCAGTTGCTCTATCTCGACCCGCGCCAGCTTGAAGCCGACCCAGAGGGGGTGCGCGAGGAACCCGGTGATGTTGCGGGCTTGGCTGCGACCATCGCCGAACGAGGTCTGCTCCAGCCCCTTGGCGTGATTGAGGTTGGGAGCGGGCGTTACCAGGTGGTCTATGGCGGGCGTCGTCGTGCCGCAGCCGTGCAACTTGGGCTTGAACGTATTCCCTGTATTGTCCTCGACAATGATGATCCCGATCTGCTGCTGCGCCAGTTGATCGAGAATGTGCAGCGCGAGGATTTGAACGATGTTGAGCAGGCCCGCGCCTATGCACGCTTGCGGGCACGCTTGGTGGAAGAGCGCGGCAAGTTGCCCGAAGGCGAGCTTGATGAGTTGGTGGGTGACGCGGTGGGCTTGGCTGGGCGCACGGTGCGGCGCTACCTGGGCCTGCTGGAGTTGCCCGATGAGGTGCAGCAACTCATTCGCCGAGGCGAACTGAATGTGACCCAAGCGCAGCATCTGCGCCGCGTGCAGAGCCCAAAGACCCAGCTTGAACTGGCGCGTTTTGCTGCGAGCGAGGGCATGTCGGCGGCGGAATTGAGCCGCTTGGTGGCCTATTTTGCCGCCAACCCCAACTTGACCCTAGAGACGGCCTTGCAGGCTCTTGAGGCGGGCGAACAGTTGCGTACCTCGTCTGGGCCTGAGGTGAGCCTTGCCGGTGGGCCGTTGGCAAAAACGAGCGTTGGCAGCGTGGATCGTGAAGAGAGCGACGCTGATCTGTGGGAAGATGATGCCCCGGCGCAGGACGAGGGCGCGTACCTTGGGGTTGAAGACGAGACGCTCGAAAACCAGCCCAAAAACAAAGCGCGGGTCTTCCGTATTCGCTCACTCGACCAGATGGTAGACGAAACCGACCGCCTCAGCCGGGCCTATGTCGAAGGCGATCTAGTGAAGTGGGTGCAGAGCGACGAAGGGGCACCCTTCAAACTGCGTCTGCTACTCAAACAACTCGACAGCCTCTCGCGGGGCTTACGCGATCTAGCCCGTCAGCAGGGTTGGCAGACGGAGGAGTAGGAGGAGGGGCAGAACAGAAGAACAGAGGAACAGGAGAACAGGAGAACAGGAGAACAGAAGAACAGAACAAATCCATGAGTTCATTTCTGTTCATTTGTTCCTCTGTTCATTTGTTCCTCTGTTCTGTTCCTCTTCACTTCGTCCCTTGAAACAGCGCAATCAACTCAGCGATAGTATGTTCGCGTGGTTGCTGGCTATCATCAAGGCAACCAGTGGCGTAGCATTGGAGTACGATGCTGTTAACGCTAGCAAGCGCCGACTTGATTGCGGTCACCTGCGTGATAATCTCGCGGCAATCGCGCCCCTCCTCGACCATACGTTGAATGCCACGCACTTGGCCTTCGATGCGGCGCAGACGCACGAGGACATCATCGCGGCGTTGCGGTGCAAGGGTGCGAACCTCATCTGCCATCGTTGGCCTCCTGAGCCTAGAATAGGGCACGTTTGGCCACTTGAGCGCTAGGCCAAGACGCGATCAAAGACTTCGCGCAACTGCGACTCGGGCAGTGCGCCCGTGATGCGCTGCACCTCTTGGCCACCCTTGAAGATCACGAGGGTCGGAATGCTGCGGATTCCCATCTGGCTGGCGTGCTGGATCTCCTCGTCGGTATTGACCTTCCCAATCGTCAGGCGACCCTCATAGTCACCAGCCAACTTATCGAGAATCGGGGCAATCTGGCGACAGGGCGGGCACCAAGGAGCCCAAAAATCAACTACGACTGGCGTATCGGCCTGCAACACCTTCTGGCTAAAATCGGCATCAGTGACAGTAATTGGCTTGGCCACGTTATTCCTCCATTGGTTCAGAAATTGCTACATAGGGTGTGGGGCGGCTTCGCCGCCCCCAAGAAAACTCTTTTTGTGCTGTGTTGGCGGCGGAGCCGCCAACACAGCACAAAAAACGGGATCTGGGGCTACCGCCCCAAAAGCGTGATGCGAACCAGTGCATACCCCCTGGGGGTATAGTAATAGAAAGCGAGCAACTTGTCAAGGACTTGGCACACCTAACCATACACAATTTACTCATTCTTCACCGAATCTTCATTGACAAGTGCGCTATCGCTCCGTTATAGTTTCATGGATAACGAACCTAGAATGTGAGAATGTGCCATCCGTATGACTTCACTCTCTGATGCCGCAGATTGGCAAACGAACAAGGATCAAGCGCAGAACGATGAGGGCGCAGGAGTACGCCGCCGCCGGAGGCGGCAACTCTGGATGGGCTTGATTGGCCTGTTGCTGCTCATTGTGATTGGGGTGAGTACCGCGCTCTACAACCTTGATCGCAGTTACGCTGGCCGCATCTATCCCAATGTCAGCATCCATGGCGTGCCCGTGGGTGAGTTGAGTGCGCCTGAGGCGCGTGAGCGCCTGCAAGCACACTTTGCGCCCTTCGTCGCCCAGCCGATTATGCTCACCTTTGCTGAACGTCAATGGACACCAACAGCGGATGAGGTGGGGATCAGGCTGGAGATTGACCGTGCGGTGCAACAGGCGCTGGGCGCTGGACGTAACCACGGGCTCTTTGAGAATCTGCGTGAGGTGCTGGCGGTCTATCAGTATGGCCTTGAGTTACCCCTGCACCTGACGATTGACCAAGCGGCGATGCAGGCATACTTGGTTGATCGGGTTGCCGAGGTGGAACGGCCAGCCGTTGATGCACGCCTTGCACTCAGTGGTACTAGTATTGCCATTACGCCCGCGGTGATGGGCCAGCAGGTGCTGATTGGCGAGACGCTCCAGGAGATGACCGCAGCGCTGCAGGATCTCGTGCCCCATACAGTTGATCTGCGTACCAGCCAAGTGCTGCCCCGCGTTGATGATGCTGCCGTCGCTGAAGCCCAAGCGGAAATTGATGCCCTCCTGGCTGGGCCATTGACCCTACGGGTTGAGGGGGATCGCGGTGAGTATCTCTGGGAGCTCACTGACCTTGTGCAATTTATTACGATTGAACGGGGCGGTCTTAATGGCGAAGAACACTTGAGTGTTGCGCTCGATCAGGAAGCCCTGGCCGCACAGATTGCACTCATTGCCGATGATACCGAAGTGCGCGGGAGGAATCCTCGCGTCGAGTGGAACAATGGCAATCCGCGTATCTTCCAGGCTGGCACCGAGGGCTTGCGGATTGATGAACCCTTGGCGTTTGAGTTGATCCAGGCTGCCATGTACGCCCCCGCTGCCGAGCGTGAATTGCTGTTACCAATGGTGACGGTGCCCCCGCCTGTGACCGAAGCAAATCTGGCTGATTTGGGCTTGCGTGACCTGCTCTCGGTGGGGCAGAGTGATTTTGCTGGTTCGGCAGCCTATCGCATTACCAATATTCAGGCGGGCATGCGTCTGCTCCACGGTGTGCTGGTTGCACCCGGCGAGGAGTTCTCGTTCAACCGAACCATCGGACGGATCGATGGCTCCAATGGCTTTGTTGAGGGCTATGCGATTGTGCAAAATCGTACCCAGCTTGAATGGGGCGGTGGGATTTGCCAAGATTCGACAACGATGTTCCGTGCAGCCTTCTGGGCTGGTCTGCCGATCACAGAACGCTGGGGCCACTCATTCTATATCAGTTGGTATGATCGCTACGGCTTTGGGCGCTATGGCGATGGCCCTGGTATGGATGCCGCGATCTTCATTGGCGCGCTCGATTTCAAGTTCCTCAATGATACCGGCAACTGGTTGCTGCTCCAGACCCTTGTGGATACACGCCGTACCCTGGCTGAGATCCGCATCTATGGTACCGATGATGGTCGCACCATCTCGCTCGAAGGTCCAACGATTACCAATCGTCGCCCTGCGCCAACTGAGCCGGTCTATGTAGCCGATCCTTCGCGCCCGCGTGGCAGCATGCGCCAGAGCGATACCGCTCGCGGGGGCATGACAATCCTCTTTACGCGCATCGTTGAACGCGACGGCGAAATGATCGAGCGGCGTACCTTCGAGACGGTCTTCCGCCCTTGGCCCAATATCTTTGAGATCAATCCTGCCGATTTGGGGCCGGATGGTCGTCCACGCCCTCGTGAGACGCCTGAGGACGAGGACGAGCCGGCACCACCCGAAGGTGAAGCGCCGCCATCTGAAGGGGAACCACCACCGCACGAGGGGGAGCCAGCACCGGAGCCGCCCCCGGCACCGGAAGCCCCGCCAGAGCCAGCATCAGAGCCGCCCCCGGCACCAGAGCCGCCGCCCCCGGCACCAGAGCCGCCGCCGCCGCCAGCGCCGGAGCCTCCGCCCCCGGCACCAGAGCCGCCGCCACCGCCCCCGGCACCGGAACTCTCTGATGGTTAGGAATGGTTTCAGAAACGGCCTTTCAGCTTTACATTCGTAGTGCCGACCTTCGTCGGCATCCGGGGAGGCAGCGACCTCAGTTGACTAAGGGAAGCAGAAATTGTTACGTATCCCAGCAGCCTGTCATGCTGAATAGTCCATAGGCGGGCATCGTAGTGCCGACTTTAGTCGGCTGAGGTCTTTGGCAGCGATGGGAAGCCGACTAAAGTCGGCACTACCTACAGCCTCTCAGGGTGGCAAAGCAACGGGGCAATCAACAACATCCGCTTCCCTAACGTTGGCACTACCTATGGCGCAAACGGTAAAGTGCCCTGAAACCCTCCCCAAAAACAACTCTTTCTACGTAAGAGGTGAGGACATCTGTTCCTCGCCTCTTCGCCACTTTACCGTATCATACCAATGACCCTTGAAGTAGTCGCATAATCAAACATACTACAGCCACGCCATGTTCGGCAATCTGCAATCTACAATCTGAAATGGTATGAGACATCATGTTCGGCAATCTACAATCTACAATCTACAATCTACAATCTGAAATGGTATCAGGAGTGAGTCATGGCCCGAGGCGTTGCCTACCATCGTCGTCGCCGTTTAATCCAAGAGAACGCCGCTCTGCGTGATCAACTCAATGAAGCCGAGCAACTCCTTGATGCAATTCGCTATGGAACGATAGATGCCATCATTGTCCAGAGCGCCTCAGGCCCACAGGTCTACACCCTGCAGAGCGTTGAGGGTATCTATCGGGTCTTGGTTGAGACGATGAATGAGGGCGCAGCAATTCTGCATCCCTCTGGTACAATATTGTATGCCAACCGACACCTGAGCAATCTGCTGGGTCTACCTTTGGAACAGCTTATTGGCACACCCCTTGGGAACTTCATTGCGACTGAACAGAATGAAGCGTTGCAAACATTGCTCGTTGCTGGCATCACTGGGCCGAGTGCGGGCGATAATACCTTGCAGCGCAGCGGTGGCGAACGTATTCCGGTGCGTCTCTCGATGCACCCACTCAGTGAGGAGATTACGCCAGCGATCTGTACGATCATCACCGATCTGACTGAACACGAGCAAGCCCGGGCTACACTGCAAGCAGCGCTTGATCAGAAAGATGTTTTGTTACGTGAAATTCACCATCGTGTTAAGAACAACCTCCAGGTTATCACCAGTATGCTCCGGCTGCAATCGAGCAGTCTTGGCGATCCGCAGGTGAGCAGCGCCTTCCAAGATAGCCTCAATCGTATCCGGGCTATGGCCCTCGTTCATGAACAACTCTACTCAAGTGCCAATCTGACCAGCATTGAAGCTAAGGTCTATTTGGAGACCTTGGCCAAGAGTCTGTTGCGGAGTACTGGTACAGTTGGGGCGCAAAAGCTTATGTGTGAGATTGATGATAGTATTTGGCTCCCGATTGATATTGCTGTCCCACTTGGGCTGATTACTTCAGAGTTGATCACCAACAGCCTCAAACATGGCCTAGATGGTGTAACATCTGGGCATATTCGTGTACAATTACGTTATGTTCCTGAAGGACTACAATTGAGCGTTCATGATAATGGGCCGGGGCTGCCCGAGGGCTTTGAGCTTGACTCAAGTAACACCCTGGGCCTGCGGATCGTACGCACGCTTGCGCGCCAACTGGGCGGGCGGTTGCAGCTTGCGCCGGCTGAGGGTGCTTTGATTGAGGTGATTTTTGCCCTGCCGGAGGATTGAGGCGTAGTTTTGTGCCGTGTTGGCGGCTGTGCCGCCAACACGGCACAAAAAACCGGGTTTGGGGCGTAGCCCCACCCAACGGGGTTTGGGGCGTAGCCCCACCAGCGGGTTGTAGGGCGGCAGCCCTAACGATCACGCCTATGGTAGGCGCAGCCTCATGACCCCACGACAGTGGAGAGTAAGGATATGTCTCAGCCACGCGTGCTGATTGTCGAAGATGAACTGATAACCGCACTCGATCTTGAAGAGACACTCCAGCGCCTTGGCTATTGTGTGGTTGGCGTGGCAGATACGGGAGCGTTGGCGCTTGAGTTGGTCAATCAGGAACAGCCCGATCTTGTGCTTATGGATGTGACCCTGCGGGGGCCACTTGATGGGGTGATGGTTGCTGAACAACTGCGTGAGCGCTTTGATCTGCCGGTGGTCTATCTGACGGCTCACACCGATACGGTGACGGTCGAACGGGCGGTGCAGAGTGGTTCATTTGGCTATCTGATCAAGCCCTTTGATGATAACGAGTTGCAGATTGCGCTCAGCATGGCTCGGGCGAAGCATGCTATGGAGCGTGAATTACGCCAGACCCAAGCCGAACTGCATGCGACGGTTGCTGCGCTTGAGCGGCGCAATGCTGAACTGCAAGTTCTGCACCGCCTTGCTTCAGAGTTGCAACTTGCTACCAGTAGCGCCGAGGCATGTGTGGCGCTGGTTGCGGCTGTGCGCCAATTCTTCCCGCAGGCGCTGGGCTTGCTGCTGCTCCATCGGCTCAACGATGATCGGCTTAACCCCATCTTTTCGTGGGGTACCGAATGTATCAATGGGCAAGCTTTTTTCTCCCACACATGCTCTGCGTTGCAGCGCCGTCAACTCGAAATGCACAGCAATTCGCATGACTGTGCCCACTGTATTCGTAGTGTTTTTGGTGGTACCGAAGAGGTCTATTGTGTTCCGCTTGCTACTGCTCAGGAGCGAGTTGGCGTGCTGCTGCTCAGCCACCCCGAGCATGCATCAGCAAACCCAAGCATCAATGGTGCCACCAGAGCCGACCGGCGGCGGCTTGCGGCGGCGTTGGCCGACCATGCGAGCCTCGGCATCTCCAATGTGCTGCTACGCGACGCGCTGCGTGAACAGGCCCACCGCGATCCGCTGACGGGCCTCTTTAATCGCCGCTACCTCGATGAAGCAATGCAGCGCGAGATTGCCCGGGCACGCCGTGAAGACTACCCGATAGCCCTGGCCCTGCTTGATATTGACCACTTCAAGAAGATCAACGACAACTTTGGGCATAGTGCTGGTGATGCCGTGCTGCGTAATATTGCCAATTTGTTGCACGACGCAGTCCGTAGCAGCGACATTGTCTGCCGCTATGGGGGCGAAGAGTTTCTGATCGTCATGCCGCTTAGTAATGCCGAGGCCGTGCTTGACCGCACCGAGCAACTCCGCGCCCTAATCAAGCAACTTCTGATCGAACACGATGGCAAGCTGTTGCCTACGATCACTGCCTCGGCGGGCATTACGACACTCAACCCCAAGGAAGATCAACTCCAGCCGGCGCTCGAACGGGCAGATCAAGCCCTGTACATTGCCAAAGCGGCTGGTAGGGATCGCAGCGTTTGTGTGGATTGAGTAGTTTCCAGCTACTCGCGGCTCCGCGACTTCATGGCACGCTCGATGTCACGTTGCGATTCGCGTTTGGCAATATCGTCACGCTTATCATAGAGCTTCTTGCCACGGGCGATCCCCAGTTCAATTTTGGCCCGGCGGCCCTTGAAGTAGAGCTTGAGCGGCACGAGGGTGAGCCCTTTTTGGCGAATGAGGCCATCAATCCGCTTGATCTCGCGGCGGTGCAGCAGCAGCTTACGCGGGCGCATTGGTTCGTGGTTGAAGTATGTTCCCGATTGCTCATAGGGCGAAATGTGCGCCTCATAGAGGAAGACTTCATCCTGGTAGACCCGCGCATAGCTACCGCGCAGATTGACCCGCCCGGCGCGCACCGATTTAATCTCGCTGCCGGTGAGGACAATCCCAGCCTCAAAGGTCTCTTCTATGGTGTAGTCGTGGCGGGCCTTGCGGTTGTCGGCCACGACGCCTGGGGGTGCTTGTTTGGGGGCCATGGGGAGGAGGAAATTAGGAAATAGGAGACAGTAGTTAGGAAATAGGGAATTCGGCAATCTACAATCTGCAATCTACAATCGTAAATGGTATTATACCATGAGCGGCAGGACTACCGTAAAGACACTGCCCTGATCTAGTTGGCTACGAACGGTAATTTGGCCGCCGTGGGCTTCGGCGATGTGGCGGGCGATGGCGAGGCCAAGGCCGGCGCCGGGGCGATTCACCTGGCAGGGTTGCTCGATGTAGTAGAAGGGCAGGAAGATCTTGTTGAGCTGTTCGCTCTCAATGCCGGGGCCATTATCTTCAACGCGCACGATCAGGCGCGTGGTATCGCTATGCAGCACGAGGCGTATATGGCCACCCGCCGGGGTGAACTTGATGGCGTTATCGAGGAGCACACGCACCAGTTGATCAAAGGCAGCAGGGTCGAGCATCGTAGGGGTGATTTCGCCAGAGAGCGCCTCAAAGCTGAGTCCAAGTTCTTGGGCATAGCGGCCCGTCTGGCTGCTGATCGGTTGCATGATCTCCAAGGGGTTGACCAGTTGCAAATTGAGCGGGCGCTCGCGCAATTCCTGAAAGTAGAGCAGGTTGTTGAGTTGGGTTGCCAAGAGATCGCCACTGCGCCGCATGACGGTGATAACTTCACGTTGGGAAGGGTCTAGTTCGCCCAGCATGCCACGCTCGAAGAGGTCAAGGTAGCCAATCAATGCGGTAAGGGGGGTACGCAACTCGTGCGAAAGGCTGGAGAGGAACTGGCTCTTGAGCCGATCCAGTTCTTGGAGTTCGCTGTTGGCAGCACTTAGTTCGCGCACACGCTGCTCAAGCCGTTCGACCAACTTCTGGTTGTAGGCGCGCAGCAGCGTGGCTTCTTCGTGGGGTTCACTCACCTGTTCGCGGTGGCCGCCGATGAACTGCGCGATCTGGTTGGGCAATTGACGGGCATCAATCGGTTTGCTCAGATAGCCATCGCAGCCCGCCACAAGGGCTCGTTCGCGTGCCCCAGGGCTATCGTCGGCGGTAAGGGCCACAATCGGCACACCCTGCAAGTGGCTCATGCTGCGCAAGCGCGTCGTTGTCTCATAGCCATCAAGCCCAGGAATGCCCAAATCTACCAGAATGAGCGTTGGCATACTCTCACGGGCCAGGGTCAACCCCGCTGGCCCATCTGCGGCAATCAGAATCTGGTAGCCCCGCGCCCCGAGAACCCGCTGGACAAGCCGTTGATTGTCGTGATTATCTTCGATGTAGAGAATTTTGGGCTGTGCCTCACTCATGGTGTCTCCGGCTAGAGTCTTGACGTATTAAGCAATCGGGTTTAGGCTCGTGGTTGCCACCGGCGTGGCCAGGGGCAGGCTAAAGCTGAAGGTACTGCCGCGCCCGGGGGCGCTTTCGACCCAGATGCGTCCGGCTTGGGCTTCGACGAGCTTGCGTGCGATGGCAAGGCCCAGACCTGTGCCACTTAAGCGCGAACGTTGCCCATGAATCTGAACGAATTCCTGAAACACCTCCTCAAGACGCTCTGCGGGAATCCCGATGCCGGTGTCGCTCACCCGCACCACAACCATGCGTTGCAGTTCACACTGATCATTGACTTCGTCAAGCACCGTTGCGCTCACTATAATGCTACCACGTTCTGTGAATTTAACGGCATTTGAGAGCAAGTTCAGGAGAATTTGGCGCACGCGATTGCCATCAGCCGCCACATTGGGCAGGTCGCTTGGGATGTTTTGTAGAATTTGTACACTACGCTCGCGCACCAAACCTTGGGCGGCATCCACCGCATCGTCAATGACTTCTGTGAGATCGGTGGGCGCAATCTCAAGCACCATATGGCCAGCTTCGATGCGGGCGAGATCGAGTAACTCGTTGATCAGATAGAGCAGGAAGCGCCCGTTGCGATTGATGCTGGTTAGGTCTTCGCGCTGGGGCGGGCTGAGGGGGCCATCAATCTCATCGAGGATCACGGTGCTAAAGCCGATGATCGCGTTGAGGGGCGTCCGTAACTCGTGGGAGAGGCTGGCAAGAAAATCGCTCTTGCGCTGGTCGGCGAGTTGGGCCACTTCAAGGGCTGCCCGTAGCTCTTGGGTGCGCTGCGCCACTTGGCGCTCAAGATCGCTGAAGAGTTGCACATTCTCGATAGTCAATCCCACCATGCTCGCGAAGGTGAGCAAGCGCGTAGCATCCTCAACCCCAATCTTGCGTTCACTGAGTTGACAATCGGCTGAGAGCAGGCCAATCGCACGGCCTTCGCGCCCAAAGATGGGCACCTGCACATAGGCGTCACTTGCTGAAATCGCCTGCTTATGCTGTTCTACCCCCGGATGGTTCCACGGGTTGTCTACAATCACCGCCTTGCCATTACGGATCACATCGGCCTCAATCGTGCTACCCTCGAGCAACAAGGGGTGGCTATTGGCGACCAACTTGAACTGGTGGGCTTGGGTTAGACCCTCTGGGCCGAACCAAGCTGAAACAACACGCAGATGGTCATCTTCCACCAGGTAGACCACCGCACGGTCGAAGGCAAAGCGTTCGCAGATTGCGGCGGGGATGCGTTCGAGCAGTTGGTTGAGATCGAGGATGCCCTTCAGTTCATTCGAGACTTCGTTGAGGGCAGCAAGCTGTTGGGCGTTTTCTTCCAGCTTTTGGATCTTCTCAGCAAGTTTACGGCCCATACGATTAAACGCAGTGGCCAACTCACCAAGCTCATCATTACCCACAGGCGGAATCCGCTCTTGCAGGTGGCCACGAGCAATAGCCTGCACCCCTTGGCGCACCACGTCGATTCGGCGCGTGAAGGAAAAAGAGAGCACCAGGCCAAGGACGCTGATAATTGCGGCGAGGCTAAAGATCAGCCCGATCAACTGGTTGCGGAATTGGGCTTGGCGTTGCACAATCATCTGGCTGGTTAGATAGGCTGGCTCGGTCACCTCTGCTGCTGGAATCACCAGTGCCACATGCCACCCCGCCGTTGGAATAGGGGCATAGGCGATATAGGCGGGCTGTTCTTGGTCATTGAGCATGGCCAGGCCATAGGTTTGGCTCTGATCCAGCATGGCCTCAGCGACCATCCGCAGCTCAGCGCTCGAAGAGGCTAGCAGGTTCTCGCTGCGGAAGGGTCGATTCCAGGGCGAATCGCCCGCCTCGAGATCAGGTTGCACAATCACATCGCCCGCCTCATCAATCAGCATGGCATAGCCCGCTTCGCCCACATCTAGCGCCAACAGATCCTGCTGGATTGTCTGCAAGAGCAGATCAAAGGCCACAACCCCCACAAAGTTGCCTTGGGCATCGTAGATCGGTTGGGCACATGTGGTAGCCAGCAGTTTCGTATGTGCATCCACATAGGTATTGGTCCACACAATCCCCCCCTGCTCACGGGCGGCAAGGTACCAAGGGCGTTCACGTGGGTCGAAGGGCTGAATTTCAAGCAGCGCATCAATCACGCCATCATCATTGAAGGCAATGACGCCACTTGTTTCCAGCGCAATATAGCCAATACTCACGAGGCCATTGGCCGCAACGGAGGATTGGAGCATACGGATCATCTGTTGGGCAAAGGCGACATCCTGGGAGTGGCGGGCCAGCAGCGCGGGGCTGGGGGCAGGTGCCACCCAGACACGCTCAGGGCCAAGTTCAAACGGGCCACTACGATAGCGCGTCGTGGCATAGGTAGCCACAGCGCCCACCTGCTGTTCAACCGCATTGAGGCCAAGATCATAAAAACGGGCCTTATCAGCGGCCCGTGTGAGGAGTACCTGTTCTGCTTGATCACGCAACGCGCTCGCGCCAGTATCAACCGCCGTCTCACGGGCCCGATCCAGTGCCGAGAGCCCGAGCCATCCAGCCAACACCAGAGGAGGTAGCGCCAGCCCCAAGAGCAGCGCAAGAATTTTTTGTTGGATGCTCATGCGTCGTGATACCATTTCAGATTGTAGATTGTAGATTGTAGATTGTAGATTGTAGATTGTAGATTGTAGAGTATAGTACCAGCTTCGCTGTGAAGGGGCAATGGGCAAAGATTAAAGGAGGGTTGCAAGCTCGTTGGGGTAGGAAGGGTGTCGGAGGGAACCAGGTTCCCTCCGACACCCTTCCCACCCACATCCCGTGGTATCATACGATGCGCGATGCGTGTCTGCATTGGCAAGCTGGGAGTACGTGTATGGACTATGCGCTGGATCGGTTTACCCGTGAAGTTACGGCGGCGATTGTGGCGACGGGCCGGGTGCCGCTGGATTTGGTTGAGTTGACGACTCCTAAGGCCGCTATTGCGGCTGATTTGGCTTTTCCGGCCTTCAAAGCGGCTAAGACGTTGGGCCTTGCCCCGCCTCAGTTGGCGGCTGAGTTGGCTGCAACTATTCAGTTGCCCGCTGACGGGCTGATTGGTGCGGTAGAGGCGGTCGGGCCGTTTCTCAATTTTCGCCTCCATGCTGAACGTTTGGCTACGCACGTTTTGACGAACATTATGGCCCAGGGTGATGACTATGCTGCCCAGCAACTTGGGGCTGGCAAGACGGTCGTAGTGGACTATTCGGCACCTAATATTGCCAAGCGCATGCATGTTGGTCATATTCGCTCCACGATTATTGGCCAAGCGTTGGTGAATATCTATCGTGCCTTGGGCTATCGGGTGATTGGCGATAACCATTTGGGTGATTGGGGCAAGCAGTTTGGGGTGGTGCTGGCGGCGGTTGAGCGCGAAGGTAAGCCTACGGCTGAAGGCGAGACGGCGCTTGAGCAGTTGGAGGCGCAGTATGCGCGCTATGTCGCTGCGGCCAGCGATGATCCTGAACTTGATGAACATGCCCGCCATTGGTCGCTGCGCCTTGAGCAGGGTGATAGCGAGGCGCGGGCGCTCTGGCAGTGGTGTGTTGATCTGACTATGACGGCGGCCCAGCGCAACTATGACCGCTTGGGGGTCAAGATTGACCACGCCTATGGCGAGAGTTTCTATGAGCCGATGCTGGCTGATATGATCCAGCAGGCCCTTGATGCTGGTGTGGCTTTCCGCGATGAGGGTGGCGCTGTGGTGGTGGAGCATTTGCAGAAATTGCCCACGTTCTTGCTGCAACGCAGTGATGGTGGTACGCTCTATATGACCCGCGATATGGCCACGGTGGTCTTTCGGTTGCAGGAGTTTCAACCCCATGCAATCATCTATGTGGTCGGTGAACCCCAGTCGCTGCATCTGCGCCAACTCTTCGCGTTGATCCGGGCTATGGGTTATGCCAAGGATGTGGGTTTGACCCACGTTGCCTTTGGGACGATCTTTGATGCCAAGGGTCAGCCCCTTTCGACGCGGCGCGGCAATATGGTCTACCTAGAGGCGCTCCTTGATGATGCGGTGGCACGGGCGCGCAGCGTGGTGGAGCAGAAGAGCCCTGAGTTGCCTGAGGCTGAGAAACTGGCCGTAGCCGAGGCGGTCGGGGTGGGCGCGGTGGTCTATAATGATCTCTACCAAGACCCCAAGCGCAACATTACGCTCGATTGGGAGCGCATGCTGGCGACGGAGGGCAATAGTGCGACCTACCTGCAATATTCGCATGCGCGTTGTAGCTCGATTTTGCGACGGGCCAATGAAGATGGCGCTGGAGGGCCAGGAGGCGATCTGACTCTGCTGATCCATCCTGCTGAACAGCGTCTATTGAAGCAACTCGCTCGGCTGCCCGAGGTCTTGCGTGAAGGGGCTGAACGGTATGCGCCCTTCGTCATTGCCGATTGGTGCTACGCCACCGCCCGCGAGTTCGGGGTCTTCTTTGAGCAATGCCCCGTCCTTAAGGCCGAGAGTCCTGCCTTGCGTGGGGCGCGGCTTGTGCTTGTGGCTGCGACGGCGAACGCATTGCGGCGCGGCCTGGGCCTGTTGGGCATCCGTGCGCCTGAGCGAATGTAAGTCTCTGTCTGAAAAGCCGGGGGGCACAGGCTGGAGTGCCGGCTTTAGCCGGCTAAAGCCGGCACTCCAACGCCAAACCATAGACTTTTCAGACAGCCTCATAAGTCTCAATCACTATTATGTTCAACCAAATTCAAGCCGTACTCTTCGACATGGACGGGGTGCTGTACCGGGGCAACCAGATGCTTGAGGGGGTGCCAGCATTGCTGGCCTTCCTTGAGCAGCGTGAGATTGCCTATGCTTGCATCACCAACAACGCCTCGATGACACCGCAGCAGTATGAGCAGAAGTTGGCTAACCTGGGCATCCAGATGGCTGCAAACCGGGTGATTACATCGGCATTGGCAACGGGGCGCTACCTGCGGGCGCAGCACCCACGCGGGACGCGCGTCTTTGTGGTGGGCATGGATGGGCTGCGTGAGGCGATGTTTGCCGATGGCTATTTTGTGGAAGACGATGTACTGCCTGAACTGGTGGTACAGGGGGCCGATTTTGCGCTCAGCTATGAAACCCTGCGGAAGGCGACCCTCTTCATTCGCGGCGGGGCATCGTTCATCGCCACCAACCCCGATACCACCTTCCCTGCTGAGGAGGGGCTGATACCGGGGGCGGGGGCGATCACGGCAGCGCTGGTGGCAGCCAGTGGGGTGCAACCGCTGGTGATTGGCAAGCCTGAACCCACCATGTTTTTGCTTGCCGCCGAGTTGCTTGAGGTAACTCCAACTGCTACGCTGGTGATTGGTGACCGGCTCGACACCGATATTGGTGGCGCAATTGCGGCAGGTATGCCCTCCGTCTTGGTGCTCACTGGGGTAAGTAAGCGCAGCGAAGCAGAAACTGGCCCTATCCGTCCCCAGTTGATTGTTGCCGACCTACCTGCACTATTGGCCGCTTGGCAAAGTTAGTATGCAATCTCTTCTATCTTCATCCGCAGCCCAGACCCTTGTCGCCTATGATCGGCAGGCGCTTGATGCGCTGCTGCGCGAGCAGACACCGCTCGGACTGTGTGAAGCGCTCCAGCGTGGCGCCTTCGCGGCCCAACTCACGCCTGAGCAGGCCAAGGAGTTGGACGTTTACCTGAGTGATTGGGTGCAGCGCGCATTGGGGCTGATGCCGCTACGTGATGCGTTGTTGGTTGACCAACAGCGGGGGGCGCGGGTTTTTGATCTGCTCTGTGTCATCCATACGCATGGGCGGGCGTCCTTGCCTGCGACGATGGATGTCGCTGAGGGGCGGCTTACCCTTGAGCTTGATGCACTGCCGACAGCGTGGGCGATGGCGCCAAGCCTCGTGGCCCTAGCGGCCCAGGCGGAACAGCAGGGTTGGGCCTTAGCCGTCTTAGGGCGCGAGGGGCATTACCCCTTTCCCGACAACCTAGAAGAACTGACCCCGCCCGCACCCAAGCCGATCATGGAGCCCTTTGTGCCACCGACAGGCTGGCGACGGCGCATCGCCATCCTCCTAGCCGTATCGGGGGTTATCTTGTTGAGCCTACCGCTCATGCTCGGAGCGATTCCACGTCAGGCAGCGGGCTTACCGTTGGCACTGATCACCCTAGCGCTACTCGTAGGCATTCGGGCCGGGCTAAAGGGTTACTTGGGTGCCTTTTGCATTTGGATGGTAGCCAACCTACCCAGTTTCCGCTATGGCAGCGAACTCACCGCCATGCTTTGGCCCGCCGTTCCCATGATGATCATCGGACTGCTCCTGCTTGGCTTTGACCGCCAAGTGCGGGCCTTGTGGGTCTGGCTGCGTGGTTAGGGAAGGTTTCAGGTCAGGTTACAGTTGATTCGCTAAGTCCGTACATTGGGCTACGTATTCTTCAAGAGGCAATAACCGAAAGTGTGGTTGCTCACGTAGCCATGCTTGGACAATAATACGAAGTTGAAATGCATCGTAATTCAACAACGCTTTAGCCATCGCCGAAAGTTGTGGTAAAACCAAACGGTCCAGCGTCCCGCGATCGCGTTGGCTGCGCCAGCGGGCGATGTGCGACGAAGAGAGTCTGTGGCGGCGAAGCAGCGCCCCGCGCCGCGCATCACCCTTGGGCAACGCCTCATACTCGGCAAGGATGGCGAGACGCTGGGCCGTCGTCCATTGCTTGGCGGGCCGCGACGTAACTTCCGGCGAGTCCTGATCTGGGCTGGTGGGAGCTTGGGTGGTCATGGGTTTCTTCTCGTTCTACCGCCCTTCAAAAGCCTATTTCCGGGAAGCGATCTGTCCAAGGGTAGTCTAGCACATAGGGCCCTTAATTTCAGTAAGAATCCCCTCGGCGGGGATTTGGTCTTTCTGATGCAGCAGCGTTGAAGATGCTTTGGTCAATCTGTCTGAGATTATGTAAGAATCCCCTCGGCGGGGATTTGGTCTTTCTGATTGCAGGCTGGCATGCAGACGCCGGGGGCAATGGTAGCGACGGGTAAGAATCCCCTCGGCGGGGATTTGGTCTTTCTGATGTCAATGATGCGATTGCCATCACGAGAAATGGCGCTGTAAGAATCCCCTCGGCGGGGATTTGGTCTTTCTGATGCCTCCTCTGGGGAGGGCTTTCTGATGCGCTAAAACGGGGCTTTTGCGCGGCATGCCTCTTGAAGGGGTTGGTGTGCCGTTTTTTGGGCGCGTTTTGTGGGTGCGAAATGGCGTTTTTGCCCGTCCTGATGCCTTTGCGCGGCATGCGAGCCTCATTGTAGCCCTAGATGATGTAGACGTCAAGGCTCTGTTCGACCGCTGGCCCTTCGCCGATGACTTCGATCTGGCTGATGCACGCGGTGCAGAGCCGGTAAATTCGTAGTCGATCGCCTTCGTTGGGCTGGATCCGCCGCGCCATTTTTTTACGCAGACTTGCGTAGGCTTTCGCGTCGAGATCACATTCGAAAACGCTTTCGAGGACTCGTTGGCCGAAGCCTTCGAGCAGTTTGGACACTTTGGCCCGCCGTCGGTTGCTGCTGATGTCGTAGCTAATCAGGTAGAGCATGGTCGTTTTGCCCTCCGGGGAAGGATCCAGAAAATAGGAAATAGGAAATAGGGCTGAGAGGAAGGATCCAGAAAATAGGAAATAGGAAATAGGGCTGAGAGGAAGGATCCAGAAAATAGGGCTGAGGCTTCAGAACGCCTTGGATGCCTCAAGATGTTTCCGCAATGCAGCAAAAACCGTGTCTTTTGGCCCGCTGCAGCGGTATATAAGTAGGAGCATGAAATGGTCTTGCTCCCCTAACCGTTGTGTGAAGGGCGTTATGGCTGAAACCAACCACCCCTTGAAACGCTTGGTGACCATGGCCGCCGATGATGTGGCGGCCTGGCTCTTTGGTGGCCCCGTGCTGCGGGTCAGCACCCGTCCAGGCACGTTGCCACCCCCACCAGAGGAACTCGATAGCGATTTGGTCTTTTTTGTCACCCTAGCGCATGGCCGTGAGGTAATCCTCCATCTTGAATTCCAAGGGCCGGGCACCAAACGTTCCATGCCGCTGCGTATGCTCGATTACCAAACCCGGCTTACGACCACCTACCGGAACATGCCAGTTCACAGTGTGGTATGGTATGTAGGCGGGGTTGGGGCGCGCGCCGTTGGCTTCGACAAGCTGACTTCGACAAGCTGACTTCGACAAGCTGGCTTCGACAAGCTCAGCCAACGGCGTTCTTGACGTTGGCTGAGCTTGTCGAAGCCAACGCCCTGCGCTATTGGCACTAATCGGGCAGACGCGCTTACGCGATCCAAAGCCCATCCTGACCCAAGCGGTCCACCAGATCATGACGCAGACCAGTGGCGAACGTCAGGAGCACCTCTTGACCGAATTCCTCCTCTTATGTACGGATAAGGAGCTTGCAGCAATGGCCGAACAGATTATTCGCTATGATCGCTACGGCATCCCCGAATCCCCCTTGATCAGCAAGTGGAGGGAAGAGGGCGTGGCAGAAGGTATCGAGAAGGGCATCGAGAAGGGCCATCTTGAGTTGCTCCTGCGTCTGCTCGTGCGCCGCTGTGGGCCATTGGGTGAGCCATTGACCCGACAGGTACACGCCCTCAGCACCATGCAGATGCTAGACCTCGCTGAGGCGCTGCTCGATTTCACTGGCCGCGACGAGCTGGAGCAGTGGCTGGCGCAGCGGGGTGCTGAGATCAATGATACCAGTTACGAGTGATGAGTGACGAGTAACAAGTGGCGTATGCCGCATAGCAATGAGGTCTGAAGCGATTTGTTATGCAGTATGTTCAACGGTAATTGGTATGAGGGTTGATGGATGCGCATGACAGTCATGCTGAGAAGCTGTCTGAAAAGCCGGGGGGTACACGCTGGAGTGCCGGCTTTAGCCGGCTAAAGCCGGCACTCCAACATCAACCCGTAGACTTTTCAGACAGGCTCTGAGGAGTCGAGGGCCAGTGAGGGCCGGTTGTATTCCACTTGGTGTAAAAAGCCGCAAAAGAGAAAGAAACAATGCTCAGACACGCCCTTGTCACCCTCACCCTCCTCGTACTCGTCGCCTGCGGCAAGAGCAACGTGGCCCCCACCCCCCCAATGGCCTATCCATCCATGCCGACCGATCTCCCGCGCGCAGAGATGGTTCGCGTAGTGGACGGTGACACAATACAAGTTCGCATCAACGGTCAACTAGAGCGGGTACGCCTCATTGGGATTGACACACCCGAAGCGGTCGATCCCCGTCGCCCAGTGGAATGTTTTGGCCGGGAAGCTTCAGAGCATGCGCGGCAGCTCCTCAACGTACCCTACGTGCGCCTAGAGGCAGATCCCAGCCAAGACTCACGCGACCGCTTTGGTCGCATGCTACGCTACGTTTGGCTCGAAGACGGGCGCATGGTCAACCTTGAACAGCTACTAGGTGGTTATGCGTTCGAGTATACATTCCGCGTTCCCTACGCCTACCAAGCAGAATTCAAAGCCGCCGAACGCATAGCGCGTGAAGACCAGGTCGGACTTTGGGCCCCAGAGACCTGCGGAGGCGAGAACTTCCCCCTGGAGTGATCTCTGCCTGGGCTCTTAGGAGAGGTGTGGCGCGATCTGCGTGATCGCTCGGCGGGCCGTGAGTTCAACCTATGACCTTGCGCTACCTGCTCGATACCAATGTTATCTCGGAGCCGCTGCGCATCGAACCGCATCCGGCAGTCAGATTGTAGATTGCAGATTGTAGATTGTAGATTGCCGAACATGGCGTCCCAATGGGCTTTCGCGTTCTTGCTAATGCGGCATGTTCAAGGGTAATTGGTGTAATACCTTACCGTTCGCGTAGGGAAATGGACTATTTAGCATGACAGGCTGCTGGGATACGTAACAATTTCGGCTCCCCTAAGTCCTAGTGGCGCAGATCGACCAATACTTGCAGATCAGCAAGGACGACAATCTCGTCGCCAAGGGTGATGTAGTGTTCAAGGGACGGAAGGAGGGTGGTTTGACCATCGCGGCGCAACGCGGTGACGAGGATGCGTTCTTGGTGGCGTAGTTGCGCTACGCTCTTGCCCACGAAGCGGTCGTCGGGCATGACGGTGAAGGTCTCAGTGGCAAAGAGGCGCGCCCCGATGTCGAAGGCGTGATCCACTTCGCGCAGAATGGCTGCGGCGGCAAGGGTGGGAGCGGCGAGCGCGGAGGTGCTGTAGGTGGTGTTGATGCCAAAGAGGGTGGCGAGCCGTTCGGCGAGTACGTCGCTGAAGACGCGCAGAACGAGATGTACTTCAGGGCGTAATTTACGCGCTGCGAGCGCTACCTGCAAGTTGGTCAGGTCGTTGCTGACGACGGCGGCGACGGCGCATGCTTGGGCGATGCCCGCGGCCTCGAGCAACTCCGGATCGCGCGCATCCCCTTGGATGATACGGATATTGTGGCGCTTGAGGTCGTTCAGCAGGCGCGTTGATGTGTCTTGGCGGCAGATGACGACGACTTCGGGATGGGGGTGGATGCTGGTCAGCAGGTAGACCATTTCAGCCCCGACTTTGCCTAAACCACAGACAATCACGCGCTTGGGTTGTGGTGGTGCGACGGGCGGCGGCGTGGCGCTGAGGAAGGCCACTTTGCTGCCAGCAGTGTTCGCTTGGTGCGCCTGCTCAAGCGCATCAAGCGTTCCAAGAATGAGTACACGATCGCCGCTATCGAGGCGCGCCATAAAGCGAATCTCGCGCTCGCGGTTATTGGCGTCACGCAGACGCATAATGCGCACCGCAAAGCGCTGTTCCAGCGCATCGGCAAAGCCCGAGAATTCACTCTCTGCTGCGATACTCAACTCACTAAGCGCCAAGAGTCCTTCGGGCAGATTGATGACATGAATAATACTCCGGCTCACCGCTGCTGCCACGAAGGTTGAAGCAGCAAGTTCAATCGAGCTAAAGGCGGAGTTGCGCCCGAAGCTGCGTTCGAGGTTGCGATCAAGTTCACGGTTGACGATGCGCAGGACGGTCTGTATGTTGGGTTGACGGCGACGCGCCGTGAGAGCAATCTCCACATTCTGTAGATCATCGCTAATCGCGGCGATCAGGCCACGCGCTCGCTGCAAGCCGGCGTAGCGCAGCGTATCGGGATCGCGGGCATCACCAACAATCAGAGGAACCTTGAGACGGCTGAGGGTGGTAGCAAATTCACTCGTTTTGCTGGCGTCAACCCCAACCACCTCGTAGCCCGAATCGAGCAACTGCAAGACCGCACGGTAGCCAACATGGCCGAGGCCGCAGACGATGACATGTTCGCTGAAGGTGCTGGCCAACGAAATCTGCCAACCTTCGCGCCGTGCGCCCTTATCGAAGAGCATGCGGGCGAAATTTACCACGCTCTGCAAGAGAAAGAAGAGGCCAAGGAGTGGTACGCCAAAGAAGATGAAGCGACCGCCAATGTCGGTAGGAAAGGGAATGGGATCTTCAAAGACGAGTAGCAGAATCGTCATATAGAGTGCCGCCCCCAGATCGCCCTCGTTGCCACAATATTCCCCAACTGCGTCGCACAGTTGGGGAAAGTAGAAGAGACGCAGGTAGAACGCGCTACTCAGCAGCAGCAGCGCAAGCATCAGTTAACGAGATCCGCGCCTCGCGCCCAAGGATGGCCATCTCACGCAGGTTCGCTTTGAGCAGACGCACAAAGGTATAACGCCGCCGTTGCGCACGGAGACGCTCTAGGCGAATCTCGTCTTCGGAGGTGTAGGGTGGTGGTTTGGGTGGCAAGGGTCAAAGCTCCTTCTCATCAGGATGAGGGTATGGCTATGTCCACGGATTTGCTCCTGTACACTTTTGTCTATTATACTTAAAATGCAATAACTTACCGTTCACATTCTTCAGGTGTGTAGCCCGCTTTAGCGGGCTTCGCGTAGCAGCCCTGCCTGCCCCTGCGACCCCTGCACGATTCCTGGCGTTCTTTTGCGTTTTTTTGTGGCAATAGAGCCTCAAAGCTGAAAGGCTACGCCCATGCCCCA
>NZ_NQWI01000269.1 GCF_002532535.1 Candidatus Viridilinea mediisalina | reverse complement strand
GCCAAAGACCTCAGCCGACTAAAGTCGGCACTACGATGCCTGCGAATATGTACTATTCAGCATGACAGGCTGCTGGGGTACCTAACAATTTCTGCTTCCCTTAGATGACCCGCTCGTTCCCACCGTCCACCGGCACTTGGGCAGCGGTGGTCTTGGCGAAGAGCGGCCCGCACATCTCGGCGGCCAACTCAGCGACATCGCGGCTGGTCACTTCGATCCGCATGACGTTGTTAGTCTTGTACTGCTCCACGGTCAGGCCGTAGTTCTTCGCCCGTGCCTGCAAGACCTCCTCGGTCCAGATGCCGGTATCGAAGACGGCATTGGGGTGCAGGCTGTTGATGCGGATGCCATCCTCGCCCCATTCGAGGGCTGCCACGCGCGCCAACTGGTTGAGAGCGGCTTTGGAGGCGGAATAGGCGGCGGCGCCTGGCCCGGGTGCGGGCACGTTCTTGGAGCCAATGATCACCACCCGACCGCGACGTGGGGCGAGTTTGAGCATGGCGTGCGCCTCACGCATCAGGATGAGGTTGGCATCCAGATTGATCCGCATGGTGCGCTGCCATTCAGCCAGGGGCATCGCCTCAACGCGGCGCGAGGCTGGAAAGATGCCCGCGTTGAGGATGAGCATATCAAGCCCGCCGAAGGTACGGGCGATCTGCTCAAGCGCGGCGATCATTTCCGCTTCGCTGGTCACATCACAGCGGATACCCAGATAGTCGGGGCGCTCAAAGAGTTGCTCAATCGCCGGGTTGATGTCGAGGCCCACCACAGCCGCCCCGCGCGCCATGAGCGACTCGACACACGCCTTACCGATCCCCGACGCTGCGCCGGTCACCAGCGCAACCTCGCCAGCAAAGAGCGGCGGACGGCCCAGGCGCTTCAGTTTGGCCTGCTCCAGCTCCCAGTACTCAAAATCGAAGACCTCAGCAGCCGTCTCGGATTGGTAGGATTCCAGCGCCGTGGCTTGCGCGATGATCGCCATGGTGTGACGGTAAATATCGGCGGCGATGCATGCCTCTTGGGGCGTGCGGCCCGCCGTGACCATCCCCAGGCTGGGATCGAGGACGATCCGGGGGGCCGGGTCGAGCATGGTGAGTTCAAAACTGGCGCGGTCGCTATTTTCGGCAAAGTAGCGTTCATACTCAGCGCGGTAGGCGGCCACATCGCGTCCGAGCAGCGGCACGCGCTTGGTGCGGATGACATGGTCGGGCGTGGCCGGCCCTTGCTGGGCGATGACAGCCAGATCGGGGCGTTGGGCAAAGCGCAGACTCGCTTCATCGTTGTGGGTGGCCAGAATCATCGGCGCACCGGCAGCCTGCGAGACAGCCTGGCGCAACGCGGCCAACTCGTGGCGCAGGGGTGCTTCAGGGTCGGGCATCTGCACGGGCGTAGCGGCAACGGGGCAACGCGCCAAATACTCCTCAGCCTGGTTCACCAGCGCGATCATCTCTTCATAAGCTTCCTGAGCAGTCTCGCCAAAACTGAAGAGGCCGTGGCGCAGCAACACCACCCCCCGCGTCTCTGCGGTAAGCTCGGTAGCAAAGATATTGGCGCAGCGCTTAGCGACCGGAAACCCAGGGCGCACATAG
>NZ_NQWI01000067.1 GCF_002532535.1 Candidatus Viridilinea mediisalina | reverse complement strand
GAGAACAGGGGAACAGGGGAACAGAGGAACAGAGAACAGGGGAACAGAGAACAGGGGAACAGAGAACAGGGGAACAGAGGAACAGAGGAACAGAGAACAGGGGAACAGGGGAACAGAGAACAGGGGAACAGGGGAACAGAGGAACAGAGAACAGGGGAACAGAGAACAGGGGAACAGAGAACAGGGGAACAGGGGAACAGGGGAACAGAGAACAGGGGAACAGAGAACAGGGGAACAGAGAATAGGGGAACAGAGAACAGGGGAACAGAGAATAGGGGAACAGGAGCACATACTTACAAACTACAATGCCTCAATCTCATGTTTGAGTTGAGCAGCGGCCTGGTTGGTTAGGGCGACAAAAGGTAAGCGCACATGGGTTTCGGGGAGTGTGCTGTGCCATGCGAGGGCGGCTTTGAGTTGCGCAGGCGTGTTGAGTGGATCGAAACGATCACGCAGAGCACTCAGGCGCGCTTGGGCGGCAAGTACATCGCCGCCGTGGTGGTGAGCATCGTAGACCGCTCGAGCTATCTGGGGAAAGGTACTCGCCATGGCGGTGATCGCCCCAGCAGCACCATGGGCTAGGGCTTGGGCAATCAGGCGGTCACTGCCGGTGAAAATCTTGAGTTGAGGGTAACGTTCAATCAACATCTGGGCATGCTCCCAGTTACCACTGCTATCTTTCATGCCAAAGAGTTGCTGCGGATGGCTCGCCAGCAGCGCATCAATGATCGTAGGCGTAATGGCAACGCCAGTCACTTGGGGGATGTGGTAGAGCATGAGGCGGGCGGTGGGTGGCAGGGTGTCACACAGAGCCTGGTAGTAGCCAATAATCCCCGCTTCGCTTGGCCCCTTGATGTAGAAGGGGGGCATCACCAGAATGGCATCAGCGCCCCGTTCGACGGCGTAGTTACTCAAGGCAATCGTCTCGGTGAGCGCAGCACAACCAGTGCCTGCGATGACGGCCAAGTTGCCACGTTGAGCCAGAATGGTGTCAAGCACCCGTTGGCGTTCAGTAAGACTCAGTGATGGCCCTTCGCCCGTGGTGCCCAGGGCCAACACCCCATGCAAGCCACCCGCTTCGAGGAAGCGCAGATAACCCGGCAACCACTCATAATCCACTGGCCCAACATCGCTGGTGAAGGGCGTAAGCATGGCGCTGATAATGCCATGGAGGTTGGTCATGATCACTCCTTAAATACGATTGTAGATTGCAGATTGCAGATTGCCGAACATGGCGTCTCAATGGGCTTGAGCGTTCTTGATGACGCGGTATATTCAAGGGTAATTTGGTGTTACGCTGGGCGTTTTAGGCGCACCTCGCCCCGCGAAGCGACCACAATCCCAAGCAGCAGCAGCAGAAAGCCGGTGAGTTGTAGTGGGGCAAAACCTTCATCGAAGAGGAAGAAAGCCAGAATGGCCGAGCCGATGGGTTCGCCCAGGATGGCAATTGCAACAAAAGTCGCAGAGATGGCCGAGAGAGCATAGTTGAAGGCGGTATGGCCCAGCAATTGTGGGCCCAGGGCCATTGCAAGAATGAGCGCATAGACGTAGGGTGAGAAACCAAAGAGTGGTTGACCCGCCAAGAGTGCCCAAGCCACAAGGATGACCGCAGCAGTGCTATAGACCACATAGATATAGGCGAGGACACTGAGCCGACGGCGCAGACTGCGCCCAATCAGCAGGTAGCCACTCACCGTCACCGCACCCACAAGCGCCAACAGATTCCCCAGGGTCGGGTTGGGCTGCACACTGCTGGCACTATCCGAAATGCCAATCAGCAGCGTACCAAGCAGGGTAACGGCCATCCCAAAGAGGTTAAGCGGCCCCAAGCGTTCACGGAAGATGAGCAGCGAAGCGAGACCAACCCAGAGCGGATTGGTAGCAACCAACGCGACACTCGAAGCCACCGAGGTAAAGGCCAGCGAACTGATCCATGTCGCAAAATGGAAGGCGAGGCAGGTACCAGACAGCAGGGCCAACCCTAGATCACGGCGACTAAGCCCACGCAACTCAGGGCCAACCCGTACCCAAGCGAGTGGTGTGAGCAGCAAGGCTGCCAAAGCGAGCCGTCCAGCCGCAATGCTTAACGAAGGAACCCCCGCATCTTGGGCAAAGCGTATCAGGATTGACGCGGTTGAAGCGATCAGGACACCAACAAAGAGGATCACATAGGGCAGGGCACGGTGGCGCATCGGATGTAGGTTCCTTAGGCAAGGCTTCTCGCCTTGCGGCGGCGAGCGGATTAAATCCCCGACTTTTCCATGACCCCGCGCAGACGCCGGGCAATGCGCGGAATAGCCCAATGGCCCCCCAAGGCTAACATCAGCAATCCGCCAATATAGGCCGCGTACTCCTGATCGCGGACGAGGTTGACCACCACAAACATCGTCAGGTTGGTGATATAGAGGGTCACCGGCAACCATGGCCAGTAGTTGGCGTGGCGAGCGCTCGGATTGGCTTGCGCCGCTTTGGCCCGATAGAACAAGAGAACCCAACTGAGTACCAAACTGGTCACAAACCAGGCCACAAAGTTGGAGAAGGGAATACCATAGTAACCGCCTGCGCCCGCATCGCTCCAGACCCAATACTGGTTGACATTGACTGCAAAGGGTTCGATAGTTATATCGAGCAGTAGTGCAAAAGCAGCGGCCATCAGCACCCGCGAGAAGCGCACCTCACGCTCATCATCGGGGGGGACGCCTTTGCGATAGAGAAACCGTTCACCAACGGCCATAGCCGCTGGCACAATCAACAACCAAGCAAAGGGAATCGCCAGTGGTACCACTCCAAAAATTTGTGGTTGTAGCACATCAGTATAGCTATAGGCACCAAAGGGGAAGCCAGTCGTAGCCCCAACGTGCTCGATCAACCATGAGAGGAAGAGTACCCACAGCGAGGCAATCGCACCCCAGCGCCCAAAATTGATCGTGAGCCAGAGCCCCAGCATACTCCCCTGCAGAATGAGCAGAGCCCCTCCCATCCATGTGCCCCAAACAGGTACACGATCAAGCGCCACAAGTGCCAACGAAAACGGATAAAGAAAAAGGTACAAACCGAAGAGTGCCGCCACCCAAGGACGGAGTTTCAGGCCACCATGGCGCATACTATACCCACCCTATTCAGAGCAGAATCGCATAATCGTAGCATGAATCATTATAGATTCGGCTTTCTAACCTGTCAAAGAATTGATGTAGGGGCTGCCCCTCCTATGCAGTTGGGGCTTTGGGGGCGCTCCCCGAAGAATCGTGTTTCTTCCATTTTGGCGGCAAAGCCGCCAAAATGGAAGAAACACGAGGACATGGGGCGCAGCCCCACAAAACTTCATGCGCAGCTTTCCTTTACAATCTTTTTACTTGCATTAAGGTGCGGTACTATGGTACTATGACTTTCCGTCCCTTGGTTTGATAAGAATGGTAACCGAGGTGTGCTATGACAGCAGAACTTCAACAACTACGCATCCTTCTCGTTGAGGATGACAATCACATTGGGCGCATCATTGAATTGGCGCTACCAGAGCTTGGCATTGACTATGAGTTTGTAGCAGCACTCAGTGCTGAGGAGGGGTTGGAGTTGTGGCAGCAGCAGCCATTCGATCTGTTGCTTACCGACTACAATCTGCGCGGTATGACCGGCTTGAAGCTGGTTGAGTTGCTCCGCGAGCAAGGTGAACAGGCTCCAATGGTACTCATTACCGCTTATGACTCGCCCGATGTGCGCCGTCATGCGCGTAATGCCGGGATCAGTGCCTATGTCATGAAGCCCTTCTTTATGGATGAACTGATCCAGACGGTGCGCCAAGTCTTACCCCAACGGGTTGCGCGAGCAGTCAATGGGTAAGGGCTAGCGGCTTTGGTGTACCATCAAATCCGGCTGATCAGCGCCAAGAGCAGATCTGCACGCACCATAGTTGCTGGCAGATCAATCTGCTCGTGGAGGGCGTGGGCACCGAGGCCGGGCGCACCGAGGCCATCGAGGGTGGCAATGCCCATGGCGGCGGTGAAGTTGCCATCACTTGCTCCGCCGGTGGCACCTGCGCCGAGGCTGAGGCCCAATTCGGATCCAAGGGCTTGGGCGCGGGCGCAGAGTTCGCGTGAAGCGGGGATGGCTTCCATGGGCGGGCGGTTGAAACCACCACCAACGCTCAGGGTGGCTCCAGGTAAGACTGGTTGCACGTTGGCAAAGGCCGCTTCGAGCCGGGCCGCTTCGCTTGCGCTCCAGACCCGCACATCCACGACACAGTTGGCACTGTCCGGGATAATATTGAAGCTATTACTGCCCCCGGTGCCATAGCTGACACTCACACTGGTGCCTTGGCTTGGATCGGCTAGGCTACTGATGGCCAGCATCTGATGGGCCAACTCGATCAGCGCATTGATCCCCTTCTCTGGCTCGACCCCGGCATGGGCGGCTCGTCCGCTGATGCTGAGGGTATAGATGCCAACGCCTTTGCGGGCGGTCTTGAGCAGATGTCCCTCCTCAATCGGTGGCTCAAGCACCAAAACATGGGCGGCTTGGCGCGCTTCTGCCTCAATCAGATCGCGTGAAGTGAGGCTACCAATCTCTTCGTCCGAGGTGATCAGCAGGTGAATCGGGCGGGGCAGTTGGAGCTCCAGGTTATGCACGGCCCGTAAGGCGAGGATGGCCATGGCGATGCTGGCCTTCATATCGTAGATTCCAGGCCCAAAGACGGTATCGCCCTCAATGCGGAGCGGGCGTGTTGTGAGTATGCCAGCGGGCCAGACAGTATCATAGTGGCAGAGCAACAGGGCCGGGCGGGCGTCGGTGGGTGCGTGGGGGGCGGGTAGTCGCAGGCAGAGGTGATCACCACCCAGAGGGTTGGCAAAGCGCTCGAGCTTACCCAAGGGCGCAAGCAGGCTACCGAGCAGATCAGCGAGTGCATCACAGCGCACCTTATCGCGGCTTGGGCTTTCGCACTCCACCAAGGTACGCGCAAGGGCCAGCAACTCGTCGCGCTGATTGGCCAAAGAGGGAAGAGGTGGCATGGGATGTCCGATCTTGTACCATTTTAGGGAAGGATACAGAAAACAGGAAATAGGAAATAGGGCTGAGTCTTCAGAATGCCTTGGATGCTTCAAGACTGTAAAGTACTCTGAAACCATCTTTTACGATTGTAGATTGTAGACTTGCGAGGATGCGTGAGACGAAGCGGCGAGGGCTCCGCCTCACGCCTCACGCATCCTCGCCTCCTCGCCTCCTCACAAACGGTAAACGTGTTATACCAATGACCCTTGAACATGCCGCATTACTAAGAACGCAAACGCCCATTGGAACGCCATGTTCGGCAATCTACAATCTACAATCTGCAATCTACAATCGTAAATGGTATTACTACCTACTTAAACCAGACCAACTCAGGATAGCGCTCGTGCAGATGCTTATCGAGGCCAAGCCAGTGGCCGGAGGGCGTAGCCAAGAGCAGGAACGAAACCACAAAGAAGGGTGGCATGGTTGCGTTGGTAAACGAGCCCGCAGTGATATTACTGAGCAGGAAGAGCGCAATCAGGGCACTGGGGCGCACAGCGATGCCAAGTAGCATGCTGACAGCGACAATCACTTGGCCTATCGTAAGTACCCACGCGACCGGGCGGTAGTAGGGGATGGCAAAGTGGCGCAGGTATGCCGCCGAGAAGCTCTCAGGATCGATCTCGGAGAGGCGTTGCACAAAGTGTTCACGCATAACCGGGCTAGAGAGCCAGCCCTGCGTAATCTTGTGATAGGCACCATAGAGAAAGAAGGCTCCAAAGGTGTAGCGTAGCGCCAGCACAGTGCCAACGGCCACTTTCTGTTGTTCTCGTTCCACAGGGTTCTCCTTTAGTATAGCTATCCTTGTCCATACATATAATACACGGTTTTGTCTCTGATGAAACAGCTAGGGGAGCGCTACGTCAACGTTACCCCCGGTGGAGGTGCGGGGCGACGAAGCCGCCCCCGCACCTCTTCTGTGTTGCTGTTTGGCCGCGAAGCCGCCAAACAGCAGCAAAGGAATAGACAACAGTCTCAACAGCCCATATGCTACAATAGAGCCTATGCTAGAACAGATTGATCTCGACCTTAGGCTCACGAAGCGCGCCTATACCGAGCAGATTAGCGAGCTTCAGACGCGGCTCTTTCATATGGAGCAAGCGTTGATTGAAGCCCGTCGGCCCGTGTTGATTCTGTTTGAGGGTTGGGCCGGGACGGCGAAGGCGCGTACCATTGGGGTGATGGTGCGCCGCCTCGATCCGCGTGGTATCCGTGTTCATTCGATCACGCCACCGCGTACCTATGAGTTGCAGTATCCTTGGCTCTACCGCTTTTGGCTCAAATTGCCGAGCTATGGGCAAATGGCAATCTTTGATCGCTCATGGTACCGTGAGATGCTGGCGGAGCGGATGCGTAGTGCCGATATTCAGCTCTGGCGGCAACGTTGTGAAGATGCGGTCACCTTTGAACGCCAATTGGCCGATGATGGAGCGATTATTATTAAATTTTGGCTGCATATCAGCCGCAAAGAGCAACGCAAGCGTTTTAAGGCGTTGCTCAAGAATAAATTGACGGCCCATCAGGTTACGGATGAGGATCGCCAGCAGCAGCGCAATTATAGCGAGTATGCGGCAGCCCTGGAGGATCTGATCGCCCGCACGGGGACACAGCGAGCGCCGTGGCATGTGATTCCTGCGACCAATAAGTACCATGCGCGGGTGGCGGTGATCAGTACGGTGCTTGCGGCCCTAGAGGAGCAGGTTGACTTTCAGGCCGATACGGTTGATCCGAAGTATGCCAGTACGGGTTTGGATGTGGCCGGCGCGGCCTTCCGACGCCGGTTTCTTGATCAAATGGCTGCCTTTACTCCAGCGGCCCCCTCGCCTGCGGCGATCAAGGAGCCGGTGCATAGGCCTGTACGGGCTGAGGTGGCCCATATTTTGCGCCGGGTTGATCTGAGTATGCGCCTCGATGCCAATGAGTATACGCAACAACGGCGTCAACTGCAAGCCCAGTTGTACCTGTTGGGCCTCGCGCTCTACCATCAGCGCCGCCCGGCTGTTTTAGTCTTTGAGGGTTGGGATGCTGCTGGCAAGGGCGGTGCGATCCAGCGTCTGACCGCTGAGATTGATCCGCGTAGCTATACGGTGCATACGATTGCAGCCCCTGCGGGCGAAGATAAGCTGCGCCACTACCTCTACCGCTTCTGGCGGCGCTTGCCGCCCCGCGGGCAATTTGCCATCTTTGATCGCTCGTGGTACGGGCGGGTGCTGGTTGAGCGCATTGAGGGCTTTGCCCAACCCGCTGAGTGGCAACGGGCCTATAGCGAGATCAATGAGTTTGAACGGCAACTTGTAGATTTTGGGACGATCATCTGTAAATTTTGGCTGCATTTCAGCCCTGATGAGCAATTGCGACGCTTTCAGCAGCGTAAGAATGTTCCCTTCAAAGCCTGGAAGCTGACGGATGAGGATTGGCGTAATCGTGAGAAGTGGCCCCAATACGAAGAGGCGGTAGACGAGATGCTGCTGCGCTGCTCGACGCCTGCTGCCCCTTGGACGGTTGTCGAGGCGGAACATAAGCACTTCGCCCGCATTAAGGTGCTACGCACGGTGGTGCAACGCCTTGAGGCTGAGTTGGGCAAGGTGGAGTTGTAGGCTTGCCGCCAATATAGGGATGGTTTGTAGCAACGTTACAGTTGGCGAGGACGTGAGGACGCGAGGACGCGAGGACGCGAAGCCTTTGCCTCTTCGCCTCACGCATCTTCGCAAGTAGGAGCCCCCATGAGCCTCGCCGACCGCCTGTGCGCCAATCTGCGCCCTTTGGGCATTACGATCAGTGATGAGGATGTTGCTGGGATTGAAGCCCTTGGCTTCCTCAGTCGTTTGGCCGATTTTGAGCGCATTACCGCCACCATGCCCCATGCAATGCCGCCCGATTACCTCGATGCGGCAAGTCTGCCCGTTGCCCCGCCCGAAACAACAGCAACAGTCTGGCCAAGCGATCCGCCGGCGGATACGTTGCTTGGTGTGGCGGCCCAATTGCACGCAGGGGCGTTGAGTCCCATTGAGTTGACTGAGGCTGCATTGCAGCGCCTTGCCAACTTAGACCCTCAACTCAATGCCTTCCAGTTGGTACTCGCTGAACAGGCGCTCGCTGACGCTCGGCGGGCTACTGCTGAGTTGGCGGCGGGCCAGCAGCGTGGGCCGCTGCACGGGGTGCCCGTTGCGGTCAAGGATCTCTTTGACATGACGGGCCTGCCGACGACGGCGGGTTCGCCGATGTGCGCCGATAACATTGCGCATGACGATGCAACCCTGGTGGCCCGCTTGCGCGAGGCGGGTGCGGTGATCATTGGCAAGACCCGCTTATCAGAGTTTGCCTATTCGCCTGGTTCAAACAACCCTCACTATGGCCCGGTCGCAAACCCCTATGATCAGACGCGCGACGCGGGTGGTTCTAGTAGCGGTTCGGCGGCAGCCGTGGCCACTGGCATAGCCTACACCGCGTTGGGCACCGATACCGGTTGCTCGATCCGCATTCCTGCTGCCTTCTGCGGGATTGTGGGCCTCAAGGCTACCTGGGGCCGCACGAGCCTTGCCGGGGCGGTGCCGCTCGCGTGGTCGCTGGATCACGGCGGGGCGTTGGTGCGGAGTGTGGCCGATGCGGCGCTGATGCTTGCGCTGTTGGCTGGCCCGGATCAGCGTGATGGGCGCACGCTGCGTGCTGTGCCGCCCTTTATGCCCGGCGAGCTCGCGGGGGGTGTACGGGGGCTGCGGGTTGGCCTGCTGAACGACGATGGCTCTGGCAAACCTATGGCTGATGCAGCACAACTGGGGGCGGCACGCCAAGCCGCTGCGGCCCTAGCCAGCGCCGGGGCCGAGGTGCTGGAACTGCCCATGCCCCAACTCGACAGCCTGCGCGTGATTGGTGCTGCCATCGCGGGCCTAGAGGCAGCAGCCTTCCATCAGCCCTGGATGCAGACGCGCCTGCACGACTATGGCCCCTTTATGCGCCAACGTCTACTCGCAGCATGCGCCTACGGCCCTGGAGCCTTCATCCGCGCCCAACAGGCCCGTGCCGCTTTGCGCCGCGACGCCGCAACGATATTTGCACAGGTGGACATCCTGATTGGCCCCATCCACCCTGGCCCAGTCCCTGCGCTGGGGGTACCCGCCAACAACGGCTTGGCCATCCCGATCAACTGTTTGGGCTGGCCTGCACTTACGCTTCCCGTTGATCTCGGTAGTGATGGCATGCCTCTTGCAGCACACCTGATTGCCGCACCATGGCACGAAGCTTTGCTCCTACGTGCCGCCTATGTTGTGGAACAGGCGCGGGGAAGGTTTACAAAACCCTTGGATTAGGGTATTGTTCCCCGTACAGATCGGGGAGATCTTCCGTAGCTTCCCCAATCTCAGAAGCTGTCTGAAAAGCTAGTGGGGATGTGTTGGAGTGCCGGCTTTAGCCGGCTAAAGTCGGCACTCCAACGCCAGTTCATAGACTTCTCAGACAGCCTCTCAGATGCACGTTTAGCCGAAAGGAAACCGAGTTCATGCGAAAGAATCAGCGACGACCGCTCTCCATGCTCGTAATGGCCCTGCTCGTGGCGCTCCTGCTCAGTGCTTGTGGTGGTGCAACCACCGAAACCGCACCGCCCGCCGGTCAAGCCCCAGCAGCAAGTGAAGGCCCCGAAGATCGGGTGAAGGGCTTTTTTGCCACCCTCTCTGAGGCGTTCAATGACCCCAATCTGAGCGACGAAGCGCGGCGCACCGAGCTGTCCGACCGTCTTGCCAACTATGTCGAACCCTCGGAGCAGGCACAGGTGCGGAGTGATCTGCAGCAAGCCCTCGCCGAGTATGCTGCTGCCGACTTTGGTTCCATGATTGGCGAAGAGGACCTTGATATTCGCCTCGAAGTTCGCTTCACCGTCACCGAAACCCGCTTGGTTGAAGAGAGCGCCGACCGCGCTAAAGTCGAGGTGCTTGAAGGCACCATTTCCACTCGGCTCGCTGGTGCTGATGCGGAGCAGATGGGTGAGTTTGCTCAGATGATCAACCAAGAGTCGTCAATCAGTGAATTCTTTGGTGAAGAAGATGACGATCGCTTGATCGATCTGATCAAGATTGATAATGTCTGGTACTTCACCGATGTGAGTGATTTTGGCTTCTAAGGAGTGTTTTACGGAGGGGGAACGCGAGGGAACCAGGTTCCCTCGCACACCCTAGCTACACATGTTCTTCCTATGCCAACTATTGCCCCAGAAGCGTTAGCGCACTACCGCGCCACTGCCCGTCGCCACGCAAAAGAGCGCGAGCAGGCATTGGTTGCGTACCGCGAACGGGCCTGGGCGGTCGCCAAGGCGGCCACAACCCTGCTCAAAGCAACCTATGGGGTGGAACGAGTGGTTCTCTTTGGCTCCCTCGCCCGTAACGAGAGCTGCTTTCCCCACTCAGATGTAGATCTCGTGGCATGGGGCTTGCCGGAACACCTACACTACCGGGTGGTCGCGCAACTCCTCGATCTTGACACTTCAATTGCTATCGATCTCTTGCGTGGCGAAGAGTTGAGTGAGCGTTTGCAGCGCAGGATTGCAGCCGAGGGAGTAGAGTTGTGAGCCACTATGTGGTTGTGGCAGCGCGGATTGAAGAGGAACTAGCCGACCTCGAACGGGTCGTTACTCGTGCCGAAAGCCTCTGGGCCAAATACGAGCAGAGTGGCGACGATGGCTTTCTGGATGGTGTGGCGCTCAATCTGCATGGCTTCTATGCGGGTATTGAGCGCATCTTCGAGGAGATCGCCCGCACCATCGACACGAGCGCCCCCAGTGGATCAGACTGGCATCGTAGCCTAATCTTGCAAATGTCTGCGCCTGTGGTAGGGCTACGTCCTGCGGCCATTAGCCGCACGAGCCGCTTCTGCCTTGATGAATACCGTGGTTTTCGCCACGTTGTTCGCAACATCTACACCTTCAACCTGCGCCCAACCCGCTTGCAGGAACTCACGGTCGGTCTACGGGGTTGCTACACGGCGCTGCAACACGATCTGAGTGAGTTTCGAGCATTTTTGCAGCAGGTAGATAGAGGTACAGAGTAATGCACCACAGAGGCACAGAGAACACAGAGATGATTTAGAGATAATCACAACTCTGTGCCACTGTGGTAAACACACCTATACCCCTCAGCTATCACTGGGCAGAATTCCCTCCAAACGCGAAGCGGTCGGGTGGCTTTGGGTAATGCCTTGCCCAAAGTCTTCGCGCCGGTAGACAATCTTGCCCGCCACCATGGTGAGCATCACCTGGCCTTTGAGCCGCTGGCCGTGCAGGGGGTTGTTGTGGCCCTTCGAGATAAACTGGCCGGTGTCTACGGTCCAGAGTTCATCGGGGTTGAAGATGACCAGATCGGCACTGGTGCCAGGGTGCAGCGTGGAGGGCGAACGGCCCAATACCTGCGCTGGCCCTTCGGTGAGCTTGGCGATCATATTGACCAGATCCATTTCACCGCGATGCACGAGGGTTAAGACCAGCGCCAGGGCGGTTTCAAGGCCACTAATCCCAGGTGCAGCGAGAGCGTATTCGCACTCCTTGTCTACGAGCGCATGGGGCGCGTGGCCAGTGGCGATGGCATCAATCGTTCCATCGCGCAACCCTTCAATGAGTGCATCAATATCCTCTTCGCTCCGCAGAGGCGGGCTGACTCGCGTACTTGGATCGTAGGGTGGCAGCAAACTAGGATCAAGCCACGAATTGATCCCCAACTCAGGATGGGCCTTGCGCCGCCCCCGTCGTTGCGGTTTGGTAATTGCGGTCGTATCGTGAGGCACCAAGTTGCCCATCACCCAACGGTCAGTCAGAGTCAAATGGTGGGGCGTCACCTCAGCGGTGACATGGACACCACGGGCCTTGGCGGCCCTGATGAGGGCCACGCCTCCGGCGGTACTCACCTGGCAGATGTGGAGGTGGGCGCCAGCAGCTTCTGCCAGGGCAATATCGCGGGCAATCAGCGCTTCTTCGGCGGCAACCGGAAAACCGGCTAGGCCCAAGCGGGTACTCACCACCCCCTCGTGCATGGCCCAACCAGCAGTGAGCCGGCGATCCTCGCAGCAGGTCATGACTGGCAAGCCCAAGACTGCCGCATAGGTTAAGGCATTAGCCATAAGTGCCGTATCGGCAATTGGGCGGCCCCCATCACTAAAGGCGATACAGCCAGCCTCGGCCAACTCAATCAACTCAGCCAGCGCCGTACCCTCACGCCCCTTGGTAAGCGCCCCAATGATCTCCACATTCACATGGGCATCACGCGCCGCAATGCCCTGCACATGGCTTACCACTGCCGCAGTATCGGTAATCGGGCGGGTTGAGGGCATGGCACAGATAGTGGTAAAGCCCCCTACTGCCGCCGCCAGCGTACCACTCGCCAGCGTCTCCTTATGTTCATCGCCGGGCTCACGCAAGTGGACATGGAGGTCGGTAAAACCGGGGGCAATCACACAGCCCCGCGCATTAATGATCTCAACATCATCACCCACTGGCTCAGGCATGGCATGGAGATCGGTCAGATCCACCAATTGCTCAACTAGGCCATCGGAGATCAAGACATCTCCAACCGTTGCTACCCGCTGAGCCGGGTCAATAATGCTGCCATTACGGATGAGATAGCGCATAGGTTTCCTATGGAAGAACAGAGAACAGGTGAACAAAGAACAGGTGAACAGAGAACAGGTGAACAGAGAACAGGTGAACAGAGAACAGGTGAACAGAGAACAGGTGAACAGAGAACAGGTGAACAGAGAACAGGTGAACAAAGAACAGGTGAACAGAGAACAGGTGAACAGACTGTTCCTCTGTTCTCTGTTCACCTGTTCCTTTGCTCTTCTGTTCCTTTGCTCCTCATACTAGCCAGCTAAACGGTACAACAAAGCCATCCGCACCGCAACACCATTGGTGACCTGTTCTTCGATCACGGCGTTTGGTGCGGTGACAACTTCGGGCCAAATTTCGACCCCTTCGTTCATCGGGCCAGGGTGCATAATCAGGGTCTTTTCGCTCAAGCCTGCAAGGCGCTCAGGGGTGAGGGCATAGGCGCGACTATACTCGCGTAGTGAGGGTAGCAGCCCCGCCTGCATACGTTCCTTCTGAATGCGCAACGCCATCACCACATCGGCCCCTTGCAGTGCTTCATCTACCCGATAGCTAATCGTCACCTCAGGCCACGTCGTAGTCCAGTAGGTGGCCGGGCCAAGCAACGTTGGCGGCGCACAGAGCGTCACCTGCGCACCCATGCGGGTGAGCCCCCAGAGATTCGAGCGTGCCACCCGGCTATGCAGGATGTCACCCACAATCACCACTTTCAGATCGCGGATCTGCCCCAGGCGCTCATGAATGGTAAAGAGATCGAGCAGCGCTTGGGTGGGATGGGCGTGCCGCCCGTCGCCCGCATTGATCACTGCGCCATTGAAGTGGCGCGCCACAAGGTAGGGGGCGCCCGACTGGCTATGGCGGATCACCACAATTTCGGCCCCCAATGCTTGCAGCGTACGCACCGTATCAATCAGCGATTCGCCCTTTTCAACACTACTGCCCCGCGCAGTAAAATTGACAATATTGGCCGAGAGTGCCCGTGCGGCCAGTTCAAAACTAATCCGCGTCCGGGTACTCTCCTCATAAAACATATTCACCACAGTACGCCCGCGTAGTGTGGGCACCTGCTTAATCTCACGCGAGAGAACCTCCTTCATACTGCCGGTGGTCTCAAGAATCTCCTCAATCTCTTCAGCCGTGAAGTCATCGAGGTCAATGGCATGACGCCGTTGAGCCGTCGCACTAATCATAACCCTTGCTCCTTGGGAGGAACCCCGTTGCGGCACAATCCTACCTATACTGAACGTGAGATCACGACCTGATCAACATCATCGCTCTCACGTAGATGGACTTCAACCCGTTCGCTGCGTGCCGTTGGGACATTCTTGCCAACAAAATCGGCACGAATGGGCAACTCACGATGGCCGCGATCGACCAAGACCGCAAGTTGAATCCGTGCCGGACGCCCCAAGTCAGCGATAGCATCAAGGGCAGCCCGCACGGTACGCCCCGTATAGAGGACATCATCAACCAGAACGACCACCTTATCGGTGACATCGTGTTGGATCAAGGTTTTACGCACCATTGGTGCGGGGCCACGCAGCCGCAGATCATCGCGGTAGAGCGTAATATCCAGTTGACCAACCGGCACACGCACGCCCTCAAAGTCAGCAATTGCCGCCGCAATCCGTTCGGCCAACGGCGCTCCGCGCTGACGAATCCCAATCAGAATGACATCTTGCAGACCGCCATTGCGCTCGTCAATTTCGTGGGCAATACGTACCAACGCACGCCGAATATCATCGGCGGTGAGAATCTGTTTGCGCTCACTCATGGGCGTTCCACTAGGTAGAGAAAAGACAAAAAGCGCCCGGCAGCCCCCAGAGTTTGGGGGCGCGGACGCTGCTGGCAGCGTAACGCTGAGATGAAACGAATTGACATGCTGCTCCTTCACAGCCTCGCAGGACTGCGTTAAAGGTCAATTGATTGTAGCACGGCCATGGGGTTGCGTCAATGCTTTTTCTTGCTAACGAGGGCTATGTCAAAGTTGTTGGGGCTTCGTCCCAAACCCGTTTTTGTGTTGCTGTTTGGCGGCGAAGCCGCCAAACAGCAACACAAAAAGGTTTGCGGGGGCGGCGAAGCCGCCCCCACCCCCTCCACCGGAACTAACTTTGCCGTAACCTTACTCACTAATCACGATTTGCAATCCCGTCGGGCTGGCGCTGGCGGGTAATTGGCTGTAGGGAATGTTGAGCAGACTTGGGGGCGCGTTGAAGTGGCCCGTGGCGTTGGCCCGTGCGATGATGGTGTGGCTGTAGATGCCAGGGGGCAGAGGGGCGAGACCAAGCTTGAGTTGACCCACTTGGCTGGATGTGAGCATGTGAAATGGTGCGGCCACACTGGTAGGCAGGGGGCTGAGCCCAGCAGGTAGGTTGAGGGTTAGGCTGGCCCGTGGGGTGGGGTGGGCAACGATGATGGTGGTGCGTAGGCCGATGGTTTGGCCTAGGCGGATGTTTGTGGGGTTGAGGGGGCTGCCGCTGTTGGGATCAATCAGGCTTTGGGTCAACGCGAATTGGCCCGGCGCTGGGGTTGGCATGCTTGGGTAGCTGGCACTGAGCATGTAGGTGGCACTGCCACGCGCGTTGCTCTGGAGTTGGGCTGTTTTGGCTACTTCGGCAGCGGGGAGCAGGAAGTGTTGGGTGCTGGTGATTGGTGTTGCGCTGTCAAGCAGCGTGGTGCTGCCAAGCTGGAGCCTTGTGGGGCCGCTGTTTGCACTGGGGCTACGCAGTGGCAAGGCTAAGGCTACGCGGGCCGCTTCGTAGGCGCTGGGCCAGCCGTCTGGCCCCCAGGCGTTGCGTAGACTGGCTTCGATAGCGGGCAGGTGCGACGCTGCTGGGGCATGGTTGCGTAGCGCTTGCATGGCAGCAGCACTGAGGCTGGTACTGGTGCGCGGCATCAGGCTCGCTGTGGTGCTCTGCCATTGTAGCCCGCCATCCACCGGGGTGGCCGTAGCGAGCAGTTGCTCACGCAGCGCCAGCCCTTGGTTGCCAGGCAGGCTCATAGCAAGGAAGGCCAACCCGTCGGCTTCGAGTTCGCTTGTGTCCAGTGCCGCCGCCCCAGGATCGCCGTGGCCCGCGAGGCTGCGGACGTAGGCAATGTACGCTTGGGTCTCTAGGTCGCTGCTGGCGGCGACGCGGCCTACGTAGGCGATGGCGCGCAAACTGGCCGGACGTGGATCGTTGAGGATGGCACGGGCTGTTATTTGGGCTTCAAGCACAAAGGCGGTGACGAAGGGCTCTGAGGGGCTGTGGGGCCACCAGCCCCAGCCGCCATCGCTGCCTTGCGCGGCGTCGAGGGCGCTGAGGCTCCGCTGTGCTACCGCTTCCCAGGTGGCCTGTGTGTCACCGCTGCTGCTGTTGGCAAGCCGGGTCGCAATGATGGCGAGCGCAGCATCTGCTTCGACCGAGGCTGCGCTGTGGGCCGCCAGTCGCTCGGCTTGGTCGGCGAGGGCCGCCTCTACTCCCGGTGCCAGGGCGATCCGCAAGGGGGTGCTGGGGTCACTACTTGGCGGCAGGCTGAGGCTGAGCGCTCCGCTGCCACTCGTGGTGGTGCTGGCACTCCCGGCGGTACTTGGGCTGCTAATCGGGATACTATAGCTCTGTTGTTCGCTCAGGTCGGCACCTGTGAGGCTGAGGCGCAGTTGGCCTACGCTGGCGCGTGGGCGCACGTTGGCTTCCCATGTGAGTTGCTGCACGCTGCTCGGCGCGAGGGTGAGCGTGGTGGAATTGCCTGCTGTGGGTTGCAGATGTAGCCCAGTGGCGTTGAGCATGACGGCGACTTCGCGGGTGGTAGCGCTAGTGTTCTCAAGCGTCAATCTGAGAGTGGCGTGGTCGTTGGGTGCGAGGTAGGCGGGGAGATCGAGTTGGTAGCTCAATGCTTGACTGGTGCTGAGGTGGGTTGCAGCACTGGCAAATTGGGGTGTCAGGCTGTAGGCACTGAGCCGCCATGTCTCCGCAGTGTTCGGCAGTTGCAGCTTGCCGATCCGCAAGCCGGGTGCGCCGCTGCTCTGGCTGAGGCTGCGGTGTGCGCCGTGGGGCTGGGGTATGACTGGTGCCGCCGTGGGGCTGGGGGCGCTGCTGCCGCCCGCAGGGGGCAATGCCGCGACCCACGCGGGCGCGGGGGGGCTTGGTTGTACATAGGCCATCAAGCTGTCGGGCGGGGCGCTGCTGGGCGCAAGTGCCAGCAGGGTTGTCGTCGAGCGCGGTTGCGCCGCACTGCTACTGCTCAGGGTGATGCTCGTGGTTGCGCCGGGCAGCAGGTCGCGCTCGGCACTCGTGATGCTCAGGGTTGGCGGGGGCGCTTCGGGGTGTACATGCAGCGTCGTGGCCCCACTATACATCTGGTCGCCGCTGTGTAGCATGGCGTTGATCGCCAGCCCGGGGGCCATTGCGGCGCTGATCGGGATGCGGATCGGTTGCCCTGGGGCAAAGGAGCGCACTTGGCTACTCGGTGTCCCGTTGCTGCTAATCGTCAACAACAGCGTGCCGCTCTGCAGCGGGCTGGCAAGCAGCAGCAGCGCTTCGTCGCCGGGCGCATAGTGATCGCGGTCGCTCACAATGGTGAGACTACCGGCACCACTGGAGGGCCAGGCGTTAAAACCCGCTTCATAGACCCAGAGGCCCACACGGGTGGCGGGGCCGTCGGCACTGGCGACCAGTTCGTATGCGCCGGGGCTGAGTTGCACCATTTCGACCTGCGCTTGCCCGTTGCTGTCGCTGCGGGTGCGCCGGTTGACCAGGGCCGGGCCGCTGCTACCTACACGGTAGACTTCAAGATTGATCAGGCGGTTGGGCAAAGCTTGGCCTAGCCCGTCGCGCACGAGCAGTTGCAGACTGTGGCGTTCGTCGCTGGCCACGATGCGACTCGTTGGGCCAATGGCGACGTGGGGTGCTCCTGCACTCAGCAGCCCCTCGGTGCTGATTGGGCCTGCGGGGGTGTTCACAACCAAGTGGTAGCGGCGGGCCGCCCCGTCGCTGCTCGCTGGTAGCTCAATGCGTAGGCTGCCAGCTTCGTCGCTCAGGCCGCTACCCTCAATGTTTAGCACAGGCGCAGGTGCTGCCTGATCGCGCTCAAACGCGGGGGGAAGCACGGGAGGGGGCATCTTTTGCACCTGAATGTGCCATGAAAGGGGCAGATCAGCAATGGGCACATGCTCTTGGGTGATCAGCAGATCGAGGCTTGTAGCGGTGCTGGTACGCACCTCAAGCTTGAAGGGAGTCGTGTTGGGTTCAACGAGCTTGAGCGGGATGCTGAAGGTTGCATCGTCAATCTGGGCAAAAATCTGGTAGCGTGCAGGATCGAGGCGGGCGGCAAGGCTGAGGCTGCCACTCAGGGTGCCATTGTTGGGATTGATGCGGCAGGTCGCCGAGGGGCCCAGCAGGGTATCACTGAGGGTGCGGAGTTGCAGGCGGCAACTGCTGCTGGCAGCGGGTAGCGCAAGGTTGCCATCGGGGTTGCGCTGACGCACCAGGCCATGGATTTGCACGCGCTCGCCGGGAGCATAGTGGAGCTGATCGGCCAGCAGGAGCGCCAAGGTACGCGGCGGCGCAACGGGCGGCGTGGCGACAAGCCAGGCGCTATGGGCAAGCGCCGGGCCTTCCGCGAGCGCCAGCAGGTCGGATGCGGGGGCTGCGCCGCTCAAGGGTAAGCCCCACAGCCCATTGGCGTCGGTCTGGCCACTGCCGAGCAGCGTCCCGGCTTGGTAGAGCGCAACGGGCAGATTGGCCTGCGGTTGCCCAGCGCCATCGGTGGCCCACAGCAGCGCGTGGTTCGCATTGTGTTGCAAAGCGAGGCGCAGATCAGTAACGAGCAGCACAAGGTCGCTGCGCGGGCCTTCGGGACTCGTCACCCGCAGGTAGTAAGCACCCGCAGGCAGGGTTGCCTCTGCACTCGCACTGAGCGCAAGATCGAGTTGGGTCGTGCTATTGAGCGGCGTTCCCGGAATGGTACGCCACTGGCGGGCCAGGCTTTGGCCGTAGCGTTCAGGGTTGAAGCTGGGCCACGCCTCGGGGCGCAGCGCCAGGATGCGGAGCAATGTCGCCTCATCCAGCGGGTAGAGGCTCAGATCCAGCGCCGAGAGGTTGGTCACTTCGAGCGTAAGCTGAGCCGGGGCATTGGGGGCCAGGCGCAGCAGCCCAGCGAAGGCCGCAGGCACAGTGAGCGCAGGGCGCGCCGGGGCGGTCCGCAGTTGCATCTGGGCCTCAGCCCCCAACGGCTCACCGGCGCGGTCGCGCACCTCCGCAGCCAACGTGATGGTATAGAGCGTCGAGGGCTGGAGGTTAGCCTCAATTCGCACTTCCGTCTCGTTGAGGCTTAGGTCAAACCTGGGCACCGGCGGCTCAAAGCGCAAGCCACTCCGCAGGCTCGCCTCCTCCATCGGGGTGCTAAAGATGAGGCGGATCGGTTCGTCGGGCGCAAGTTGTTGGCCTTGACCGGGGAAGAAGGCCACCAGGCGTGGTTCGGGTTCAACCGTAAAATGCCAGGGTTCGAGCGGCGGCGGCTTGCGTTCATCATCGGGCGGCGCAACCAACGCGACGCGGTAGGTTACGCCATACTCCCAACCAGCATGGGGCTGAAAGCTCACCACCTGCTCGTCACCGTCCAGCGCGGCGCTAAAGACTCCCGACTTGGTTGGCGTAATCTGGAGCGTTTCACGTAGTAGCGCGAGATCAACCGGCGCAGCAAAGCGGAGTTGCAACGGTTGCTGCGGGCTAACCCAACGGGCTTGGTCGGCTGGCGTAACGGCGAGCAGGGGCGGCCACGCGGTACTAAAGCTCCAACGCAGGCTCGCCGCCAACTCCACCCCCCGCAGATCACGCAGTTGCGCCGCGAGGTCGAGGGTATAGCGCGTCACCGGCGCAAGGGGCGTCGTAGTCGTAAGCAGCAGCGTCTGCTGATCGAGCCATTGCCCCTCAAGCTCAAGGGGCGGATAGGCGCGCAACTCAGGCAGGCTGACCGCTTGGCCAAGGGCGCTTGGCTCAACCATGGGTTGACTAAAGACCAGGGCCAGCGGGCTGTCTACGGGGGTTGCGGGGCCAGCGGGCAGGGCCGCGACGACAGTGGGCTGGGCGGCAGTGGTGAAAGAGAGCGTCATTGGTGCCGCCAGGGGTTGCCACCAACGGTTGGTCGCAGTCGCCTCAAGGCGGAGGCTATAGGCACTCGCGGGCAGCAGCGCCGGATCAGGGCGAAACGTGAGCGTCGTGCCATCATCCGACCAGACGATCTGGCCGGGGGTGGGCGGATCGATCCGCAGGGCGGCCTCAACACTGGCCCGGTTCATCGGCGCATCGAAGCTGAGGCTGAGCGACGAGCGGGGGGGCAGGGCCGCAGTATGCGGCGCGGGATCACTAGCCACAAGGCTGGGCGGGCGATTCCAAGGCACAAAGGGGGCCAAGGCGCGCACGGCAAAGAGCAACGCCAGTGCCACGATCGCCATGGCCAAGCAACCGAGCCAGATGCGAGCCAGTGGACGCAACAGCTTCATCTTCAGCACCCGCCTAGCGCGTCACCAACGAGGGTGCATAGTCCACGCGTGGGTGGTAAATGGACTGCAAACTGACCACAAACGCCTGCTTGATCAACGAGAGTTCGTGCATCGTAAGCGGGGCTTGATCCAATTCGCCCTCACGCACCCGCGTTTCGATAATTGACTGCACAAGGTCATCGAGGCTCATCACGCCAGGGGGCAGGCCATTGACCGCGCCGTGGGCGCTGCGGGCTGGCGCAAGTTTGCCATGCTGCGCCTTGGAGCGCACCGTCGCTTCGACCGAGTCGGCCAGCATGAGAATAGCCTGCTCACGGGTCTGCGGACGCGGCCCAGGGTAGCGGAAATCCGCTTCGCGCACACTATCTTCCAACTGGAGCGCCTGCTGGTAGAAGTGGCGGATCAGGCCGGTACCGTGGTGGGTGGCAATAAAATCAACAATTTGGGGCGGAAGCCCGGCGGCACGCGCCATCTTCACCCCCTCGCGCACATGGTCAATAATGATCTGGGCGCTCGTGACCGGATCGAGGTCGTTGTGAACATTCTCGCGTCCAGTCTGGTTATCGGTGAAGAAATAGGGGCGCACCGTCTTGCCAATATCGTGGTAGTAGGCCGCCACGCGCAACAGCAGCGCATCGCCCCCAACCGCCTCGGCGGCAGCCTCGGCCAAATTGCCCACGGCGACACTATGGTAGTAGGTGCCTGGTGCCTCGCGGATCAGCTTGCGCAGCAGCGGGCGTGAGGGGTGGGCCAACTCCATGAGTTGCAGAGGCGTAACTTGGCCTGCAGCACGGCTAACTAGGTTGAAGACGCCTAGCGAAAGGATCATCGAAAGCGCCCCATTGAGCCCGGCGTAGAAGAGTAGCGGCAGCATAATCGCCCGCAGATCGGTCATGGTCACCGAAGGCGCATCCATAAACCAGAAGGCGAGTTGAGCCAGTGCGGCCACCACCGCCACCCCCATGCCAGCGAGGGCAAAGGTGAAAATCCGATCGGCGTTACGGGCAATCAGAATTGCCACCACACATGTGGCAAAGAGAATCACCGCGACGGCCAGTGACATATTCACCATCACGCCAATGGCTACACAGATCAGCGCCATGGCGCTCATGCTCAGGCGGCCATTGAAGACCACCGCAAAGATGATCGCCACCGTAGCCAAGGGGAAGAAGTGTGACCAGACATCCACCTGGGGCAGGGTGACGCGGGCAATCAGCAGGGTGGCATCAATGATGATAATCATCACGATGAACGAGCGAGGGCGCAGCGCCACCTGCGGTTCAAAGATGAGCATATAGGCCACAAAGCCCAGCGCCAGCAACCCAGCCAACATGCCCCGGCCAGCAATATCGGTCCAACCCATTGCACTGGGCATCGCCCCGGTACGCTGAAGCTTCTCGATAATCACAGGGGTAATAATTTCGCCCGCGCTAACGATACGCTCACCAGCCAGGACACGTGCCGACTGAGGGGCAACGTTATTGCGCGCCTCTTGGCGGCGTTGCGCGGTCGCCTCTTCATCGAGAGCCCGGTTGACGCGCAGGAAGGCATCGGTAAAAAACTTCGCCAACTCGCGCTGATTGGGCGAAAGGCTCGTCGTCGCCAGCCAGTAGGTCAACCAGCGTTCGCGCAACTGAACGAGAGCCCGCTCATCAAGGGCATAGTCGTAGCGTTCAATCGCACGGTCGTAGAGCCCCACCGTTTGGGAGCGCAGTTGTTCCCAACTCGCATCATCGAGGGTCAGAATAAGATCCGCCTGGGCCTCACTCAGTTGCAGTGAGGCATTGGGCAGTGCGGCCAGCACCGCCAGCCGCCCGGCCCGCGAGAGCGACGGGTCATCACGCACACTACTGATCGTATCGAGCAGAATGACGAGATACTGGCGCTGCTGCATGGGCAACTGCGGATCATAGACATAGACTAAATTATCGGAGCTATTCTCGGCCTGGGCTTGGCGTTCAGCCGTAAGCACCTCACTCGTATAGGCCACCTCAACGGGTGCCCAGATACTAATCGGACTAGGCATGCCCACTTCGAGGTGACCATACTGCCCCGGCAGGCTCAGGGTCAAGGCGGCCCAAATCCCCACCATGAGCAGCAGCCACTCAAGGAAGAGGGTGAGCCGCAACCGTTGCGAAAGAATCTCAACCGGATGGATCGGGCGAAAATGGGGCATCCCAGACAGCCAACGTCGTCGGGTTGTATTCATAGCGAGGTTGTCTGTTTTTTTAGCACCGAGGCGTCACGGTGAGGCAGGCATCTGTGCTAAAAAGACACATACTCAGGGATGCACGCAACGCTACCCACTTGTGAGCAATTCACGTGCCACCTGACTGAGGGTACGCCCATCGGCGCGCCCTTTCAAACGCTCAAGTAAGACCGGCATGAGCTTGCCCATGGCGGCGGGGCCAGTGAGTCCGAGTTCAGCAATGATCGCTGCGACTTCGGGGCGTAGCTCTTCGGGCGACAACATCTGGGGCATGTAGTGTTGCAACACCGCTGCCTCAGCTTCCTCTTGTGCGGCCAAGTCTTCACGTCCACCCTTGCGATAGAGTTCAGCCGCATCTTGACGCCGCTTCAACTCTTTGGCAATGACCGCCACCTGGGCCTCAGCCGCCAAGGGCGCATGGGCAGCGGCGCTAATGGCAGCCAAGGCCGCATCGCGCCCGGCGGGGTCATCAGCATACTGCGCTTCAACCGCACGGGCCGCCGCATCATACTGTTGCTTGGCCGCCTCCAACTGGGCATTCTGCAGCGCCGCCCGCGCATTCCGGATCACCTCAACGCGATCCTTTGCGCCTGCGCGCATGGCTGCTTTGAGATCAGACGTTAGCCGTTCGCTTATCGTTTCCATGATACTATTTCTGTCTAGCGGTGTGAGTTTGGTGGGGGAACCATGTTCCCCCACACCCCCTTCTGAGGGTGGTTACATGCGTAGGGCAAGCCCCAAAGCCCGTTTTCTGTTGCGTTTTGGCGGCGAAGCCGCCAAAACGCAACAGAAAACGTTTTCTTGGTGGAGGCTTCGCCTCCACCACGCCCCCAGCGGGGGCGTAGATCGTTACAAACTGACCATACGCGGAAAGACACGTTGCTTTTCAGCGGCAATAATAGCGCGAATTTGGTTGACCGCCTCGTCGAGGTGGCCTTCGCGGTTGATGACGACATAATCGAAGTGTTCGACCTGCTTGAGTTCAGTGGCAGCGACGGCGAGGCGTGCCTCGATTTCATTGGTGTTTTCGGTGCGGCGCACGCTGAGACGCTGACGTAGTTCATCAGTGGAAGAGGGGGCAAGGAAGATAAAGACCGCTTCGGGCGCGATCTGGCGCACCGTTGCCGCACCGTCTACGTTGATGCGTAACATCACGTCGCGCCCAGTGGCCATGGCTTGACGTACCTCAAATTTGGGAATACCTTTATACTGACCGTACACGAGCGCCCATTCGAGCAGTTCATGGCTTTCGATCATAGTCTCGAAGCGCTCAGTCGTAACAAAATGGTAGTCGAAGCCGTCAATTTCGCCTGGGCGAATGGTACGGTTTGTGGCAGTCACGACAAAGTGGAAAGGAAAGTTGAGATCGCGCATGCGATTGAGTACCGAATCCTTCCCCACTCCCGATGGGCCCGAAAGGACAACCAGCAGCGGTGGGGCTGCCTTGCCGTCAAGCAATGGATTGTGGGGCGGCCTCGTCATAGGCGTTGCTCGTAGAAATTATTGACCATGTACTTTGATGCTCTTACCTTGGCCGCCGTGAGCGATGAGTTGCGGGCGACCATCCTTGGCGGACGTATTCAGCGTGTTGTTCTAACTGGGCCGCTCAGTATTGGCCTTGAGATCTATGCCCAGCGGCAGCGCTGGCAACTACTGGCTTCGGCCCACCCACAGGTCGCCCGCGTTCATCTGGTGCGGGGACGCCTGACGCGCGGTGTGGCGCACGCTACTCCGCTGCTGCTCTTGCTGCGGAAGTATGTCTTGGGTGGACGGATTGTGGCCATTGAGCAGCCCGCGTTTGAGCGGCTTCTCCTGATCAGTATAGTCAAAGCCTCCAATATACGCAACATTGATTCGTCTGCTGCGGACGATCATGTTGCACCAACGAGCGATCCAGATACGCTTGAGCTTGAACATGAGCCTGAGGTTGAGCCTGTGGCTGATGCTACCTTGCTGCGTTCTGAGTTGATTATTGAGCCGCAAGATCGGCGCAGCAATATTATGCTTGTGAGCGATGATAATCTGATTCTTGAGAGCATCAAGCGCGTTACGCCGCGCATGAGCCGCCGCGTGGTGCTGCCGCGCCATGCCTATGAGCTGCCGCCGCCCCCCGCCAAGCGCGACCCCACCCAGGCGACGGCGGCGGGCATTGCGGCGCTTGTTGCAGCGGGGCCACCTGATCTCGCGCGGGCACTGGTGGCAAACTACCGGGGTGTTTCGCCCCAGGTGGCACGCGAGGTTCTCTTTCGCGCCCTTGGCGCTACCTCAACCCAAGGGGCCGAGGAGTTACCCTACTATACCATTGCTGCGCGGCTGCGTGAAGTCTTTAGCGCACCCGCAGCGCCCAGTTTGGTTGGCCCCCCGGCCACACCAACGGCCTATGCGCCCTACCTGCTGAACCACTTGGCCCCCGCTACGCCTGTGGCGAGTATCAGTGCTGCCTTGGAAGCCTACTATGCTGCGTTTGAACAACACACCGACCATACGCAGCGCCGCACGGCCCTCAGCCAGCAGTTGAATGTGGGGCGCGAGCGGCTGGTACGCCAGCAGGAGCAATTGCGTGCTGAGTTGGCCAAGGCGGATGCCTTGGAGCAACTGCGCTGGGAGGGCGAGATGATCTTCGCCTTTTTGCACACCCTCAGCCCTGGGCAAACCACGCTGATCGTTGAAGGGCAGACGATCACCCTTGAAGCCCACAGTTCGCCGGTCGAGCAGGCCCAAGCGCGCTTTCGGCGCTACGAGAAGGCAAAGAGCGCCCGTGCGGGGCTGCCCGAACGCCTCGCCGCAAACGAAGCGCGCCTCGATGGCCTAGCTGAACTCCTTGGCCTCCTCGCCATCAGCGACGACTACGCCCAGATCGAGCTTTTAGCCCAAGAGGCCGAAGAACTCGGCTACCTGCACGAACACCCCGACCCACTCACCGCCCAGCGCAAACGGCGCCCCAACCGCGCCAAACCGCTCCAATTGACCTCACCTGACGGCTGGCTCATCGTCGTTGGACGCAGTGCGCGGCAAAACGAAGAGGTCACCTTCCGCATTGGGCGGCCCGACGACCTCTGGCTGCATGCGCGCGGCTTGACGGGGGCACACGTCATCATTCGTTGCGATGGGCGCGAACCACCAGAGGCAACCCTTGTGGCAGCGGCGGGCCTCGCAGCCTACTTCAGCCAAGGGCGCAGCGAAGCCGCCGTCGAGATTGACATCTGCCGTCGCGCAAAGGTACGCAAGCGCCCCGACGGTCCCCCCGGCCTGGTCAGTTACCACCCGGAATACAGCCTGCGCGTAGCGCCCCGGGCGCCGTGGTAATACCAATTACCGCAGTAGCGCAAAAGGAACGCTGTGTAGGGGCACGGCGCTGCCGTGCCCCTGGGGGCTACGGCGACCACGGGGATGGCACGGCGCTGCCGTGCCCCTGGGGGCTACGGCGACCACGGGGATGGCACGGCGCTGCCGTGCCCCTACGGTCTATGGTCAAGGGAAGCAGAAATTTTTAAGTGTCCCAGCAGCCTGTCATGCTGAACAAAGCGAAGCATCTCGAAATTTGGTTACCA
>NZ_NQWI01000066.1:9080-25987 GCF_002532535.1 Candidatus Viridilinea mediisalina | reverse complement strand
AGATTGCAGATTGCAGATTGCAGATTGCAGATTGCAGATTGCAGATTGCAGATTGCAGATTGCAGATTGCAGATTGTCAAACTGTAACGTAGTCTAAAACTATGTCTTAATATTTTACCATACCATAGGTACAAGCCTTTGCTTAACGTAAGTATTTGCACCTGTCCTGGGTGTGCGGGCCTCCGGCCCGCGCTCCCAACATGTTACTCTGAGAGGCTGTCTGAAAAGGGTGTTAGTGCCATACCATATGGCACACGTTGGAGTGCCGGCTTTAGCCGGCTAAAGCCGGCACTCCAACGCCAGCCCATGGGCTTTTCAGACAGCCGCAGAACACGTACCGCTTGACAAAATCCATCACAAGCACTAAAATCATTTTTAGGCATACCTCAATTATACTTTCGCCAAAACAGCAAAGGGAACAGCTCTATGCAAATGACATTCAAGCGCATTGAGACGCCATGTCCGGCTTTCAGTTGTCGGCTATCGGCTATCGCACTCCTCTTCCTCCTCATGGTGCTGCTGGCTGCCTGTGGGCAAACGGCCACGGTAGCCGACGAACCACGCAACGCCACAGCGGAGGCCAGCCCGCTCAATGTGGTCGTAACCACCCAGCACTTGGGCGATACGGTGGCCAATCTGGCCCAAGATCGGGTAGAACTGACCGTCCTCTTTGGCCCTGGGATTGATCCCCATACCTATATACCAACGGAAGGGGATTTGCAAATTCTACAAAACGCCGATCTCATCTTCTACAATGGCCTATTGCTGGAGGCACAAATGGGGCGCGTCTTCACACAAATGGAGCAGCGCCAAGCCACGCAGGTGGTAGCGGTGGCCGAAGCACTGCCTGCAGAACGGCTCTTGCTCTGGGAAGAAGAGGAGGGCTACGATCCCCATATCTGGAAGGATGTGCAGCTCTGGATCGCGGCAACCGAGGTGATCCGCACAACGCTCATGGAGCGTGATCCGGCCAATGCCGCCACCTACGAGGCAAATGCAAACGCCTTTGTAGCCGAGCTTGAGCAACTGCATCAGGATATTCTCACCCAGATAGAGCGCATCCCCCCAGAACTGCGGGTACTCGTGACGGCCCATGATGCCTTCAGCTACTATGGGCGCGCCTATGGGCTAGAGGTCGAGGCGGTACAGGGTATTAGCACCGAAGCTGAGGCGAGTGCTGCCGATATTCAGGCAGTAGCCGCAATCCTTATCGAACGCCAAATCCCCGCGATCTTTGTCGAGACCACCGTCTCGCCGCGAACAATTGAGGCGGTGATGGCCGCAGCCAACGCCGGGGGCCAAGCGGTGCGGATCGGCGGCGAGCTCTTTGCCGATGATCTGGGTGAACCAGGCACGCCTGAAGGCACCTACATTGGCATGATGCGGCACAATACTGATACGATTGTTGCGGCGCTGGCGGGGGAGTAGGAGAGGTTTACCTCATGTTTATCGATCTCTTCACCGATTATACCCTACGGACCATCGCGCTGGGCGCCGTGCTGCTTGGCTTGACCAGTGGGGTCTTGGGTTGCTTTGCGGTCTTGCGTCGCCAGGCGCTGCTTGGCGATGCGATGGCCCACGCCGCGCTGCCGGGGGTTGTTTTGGCCTTTATGCTCACTGGTTCGCGGGCCCCTCTGATCCTGGTGCTTGGCGCGGCTATTGCGGGCTGGTTGGGCGCATTGGCCGTACTCGCGATTGTGCGCCTGAGTCGTATCAAAGAGGATGCCGCCTTTGGCTTGGTGCTCTCGGTCTTCTTTGGGCTGGGTATGGTACTACTGACCTTTGTGCAGCGCAGTGGTAGTGCTGGCCAAGCCGGGCTCGACAAGTACCTCTTTGGCCAAGCCGCCGCCATGGTCATGAGTGATGTGGTGATGATTGCCAGCCTCGGGGCGCTGCTGTTGAGCTTGGTGCTCCTCTTCTGGAAAGAGTTTAAGCTGCTCAGTTTTGACCCCGAGTTTGCCGCGAGCCAAGGCTATCCCGTGCGCCGCCTCGATATTCTGCTCACCTCATTGATTGTCGTCGCGATTGTGCTTGGCCTGCAACTCGTGGGCGTCGTGCTCATGAGTGCGCTCCTCGTCGCCCCGGCGGCAGCGGCGCGCCAGTGGACCAACCGGCTCAGTACGATGGCGCTGCTCGCGGGGACGCTTGGGGCCATTGCGGGTGTGGTAGGCGCACTGATCAGCACCAACGCACGCGGGCTCTCGACGGGCCCGGTGATTGTGGTGGTGATCAGCCTAGTGGTACTCGTCTCACTGCTGTTTGCGCCCGAACGCGGCCTTATCTGGGCCTGGGTGCGCCAATGGCGCAACCGCCGCCGCTTTAGCACAAGGCAGCCCTAGATGAGCATGCAACTAGAAATTCAGATCATCGCCGCACTAGTTGCCGCCACCTGCGCCCTCCCAGGCGTCTTCTTGGTCTTGCGGCGCATGGCCATGATCAGTGACGCCATCAGCCACACGATCCTCTTTGGCATCGTGGTTGGCTTCATCATTGTGCGCGACCTAGCTTCGCCTTGGTTGCTGGTTGGAGCCACGCTCACCGGCGTGCTGACCGTCTGGCTGGTTGAGTTGCTCACACGCAGCCAGCGCGTCAAGGAGGATACCGCGATTGGCCTCGTCTTCCCGCTGCTCTTTAGCCTCGCCGTGATCATGCTCTCTGGCTTGGCGGGTGGCAACATGCACCTTGATGAACACTCGGTCCTCTTGGGCGAACTGGTCTTTGCGCCCTTTGATCGTCTCACTTTCTTTGGCCTCGACCTGCCCCGCGCTATCTGGATCAACAGCGGCATCTTGCTACTCAACCTGCTCTTCATCGGCCTCTTCTACAAAGAGCTCAAACTGAGCACCTTTGATCCCCAGTTAGCCGCCGCACTTGGCTTCAGCCCGGTGCTACTGCACTACGCCCTCATGACCCTCGTCTCGCTCACGGCGGTAGGGGCCTTTGATGCGGTAGGCGTCATTCTTGTGGTTGCGCTGATTGTAGGGCCACCCGCTGCGGCCTATCTGCTTACCGACCGCCTCTCGCTCATGCTGATCCTGAGTGTTGGCATCGGCATCATCAGTGCAATTACCGGCTACTGGCTGGCACGCCTGCTCAACACAACCATTGCGGGGGCTATGGCCACCATGGTGGGGGTAGTTTTTAGCCTTGTCTTCGTCTTTGCGCCGAGGTATGGGTTGATCAGACGACTGCGCTAGGTTTCTTTTTGTTAGGGATGGTTTCAGAAAAGTCGAAGGTTGCTGTACAATCTTGCGAGGATGCGTGAGGCGAGGACGCGAGGGCTTCGCATCCTCGCGTCCTCGCGTCCTCGCGTCCTCGCAAACGTTAAAGCCGCCACAAACCCCATCCCTAACAAATCATCTCCGCTCAAGGCGCAGATACACCGCCAACAAGCAGAAAGCCCAGCCGCCAAGAGCCTCCGGAGCTAATCACAGCGCTCATCACCAGCGGGCCAATGGTTGCCCCAAGGCCAAAGGCGGCGTGCAGCCAATTCATGGTACGCGGGCTAAAATGCGCGGCAGCGTAGGTATTGAGGCCAACATCAATCGCACCGGCCCCTACGCCAACCAGCACCCCAAACCCAACCATGAGCGCCCAACTTGGCAAGATGCCATAGGCCAGCAAACTGAGTGCCGTAATCAAAGAGCTCAGGGTTAGCAGCCAACCAACACCAAGGCGCTGCATCAGCCGTGCGGCACTGAAACTGGCAATCAGGTAGCCAATGGTAATCGTGCTAATCAGCGCACCAAGGGCACCAAGGGGCAGGTCGAAGGTCGCACGAATAGAGGGCCACGCGACACCCGTGAGGCCCTCCGGCAAACCCAAGCTGATAAAGGCGACATAGGCGAGGCCAACGAGCAACCCCGGACGGCGCAGAGACTGCATAGAAACCAAATGATACCCTTATTGTTTTGTCACCCTGAGAGGCCGTAGGTAGTGCCGACTTTAGGGAAGCGGATGTTGTTGATTGCCCCGTTTGCTTGGCCACCCTAAGCGAAGGTTCGTAGGAATGTTCCTGTTTGCGCCGTAGGTAGTGCCGACTTATGGTGTTCCAGAAATTAATCCGGTGTCGCGGCACGGGCTAGACCTGATAGATATGCCAGATTTGCGAGGTCTGGTTAGCGGATTATTTACTGGAAGACCATTAGTCGGCTTCCCATCGCTGGCAAAGACCTCAGCCGACTAAAGTCGGCACTACGATGCTCGCCCATGGACTATTCAGCATGACAGGCTGCTGGGATACGTAACAATTTCCGCTTCCCTTAGTCGGCTTCCCATGGCTTCCAAAGACCTCAGCCGACTAACGTCGGCACTACGATGCATGCGAATCATGTACTGCAATCTACAATCGTATTACACCAACTACCATTGAGCATGCCGCATGCCCAATGACAATCTAGCGCATTGAGATGCCATGCTCGGCTTTCAGCTATCGGCTATCGGCTTTGGTATTACCCCCCTCGCAAGCCACTCGTCTGCAGGCATTCATCAATCCATGCTGCATCTTCGGGGCTAAAGGCGGGGGCGGGCGGCGGATCGGCATAGTTAATATCAAGGTCGTAGTGGGCTTGGGCGTAGGCTTTATGGATCGCTTTGCTCAGATCAAGCACAATCGGCGCATCGGGAAAGCGCAGCGGTACCGGAATCAGTGCAATCGGTTCACGCAACTGCAAAGGCCAAATCTCCAGATGGGGGCGGCGCTGCATGCGGCTCAAAAAGATAAAATAGGGCGCATCAGGCAGTGGTTCAGCCGTCTGGAGCCGTTGACCGGCCCGCAGCAGATCAAGCTCTAAGAGATTGGCGGTGCTACAGAAGATCTCCTGGCGTTTCTGCTCATAGACATGGGCACCATCAAAGCCGGGGCGCTTATGCGCCGGGGAGAGCAGTTCAATCACGGTCACCAGAGCATGGTTACGGACGGTGAGGATTTCGATCCGGGCATACTCAATCGGCACAACCATCATGGCGGGGATCGTCAAGGGTGCTGGCAACACCTCAGGTGGTTCATTTTCCAGAATGGCCGCTTCAGCTTGGGTACGACGATTAGCCGCAGTCGTGATATTCTCCAGCGCAGTGTAGGGGGTAATCACAGCCTGATACTGCGGAGTGAGTTGAGCCTGAAGCTGATCGCGGATGGTCACGATCAAATGGTGATGCACATCAGGCCACAAGTTGGGCGCTTCGAGATAGGGGTCCATGCCGGGAAAAGGGGTTTCCATCGTCTTGCTCCATCGTCAAGGCTCCGGCGTCTATGATAGCATAATACCAATTACCCTTGAGCATGCCGCATCATCAAGCACGCTAAGTCCATTGAGACGCCATGTTCGGCAATCTGCAATCTGCAATCTACAATCGGAAATGGTATACGTATATATTGCATCAACTGCAGGGCTAGGGTATACTCGTGATGATGCTTTGGGCGCAACAGAGGAGTTGGGAAAGCTATGGAGCGTGTTCGCGCACATGTTGTCATTACCGGGCGCGTGCAAGGGGTCAGCTTCCGGGCCTATGCCCGTGATCGCGCTCGGGCAGCGGGAGTCGAGGGCTGGATTCGCAATCTCAGCGATGGGAGCGTCGAAGCCATCTTTGAGGGCACCCGCCCCGCTGTGCAACGCATGGTCAGTTGGTGCTACAGTGGCCCCGCCCTCGCAGCGGTCGAGAAGGTCGAAGTACGCTGGGAGGAGCCGAGCGGCAATGAGCAGGGCTTTGCGATTCTTTGGTAGGGGGTGGTGTCAGAAACGCGCTTTCAGCTTTACCGTCGTAGTGCCGACTTATGGTCTTCCAGAAATTAATCCGGTGTCGCGGCACGGACTAGACCTGATAGATATGCCAGATCTGCGAGGTCTGGTTAGCGGATTATTTACTGGAAGACCATAAGTCGGCACTACCTATGGCGCAAACTGTAAAATGTCCTGAAACCATCTCTAATGGTATAACCCTACCTAGCACGACGCAGCGCGACCTGCACGGCATAGCTTACCCCACTCCGCAGGCTATTCATCGTCTTGATGCCCTGCAATTCGACCCCAAGCTGCACCAGGGTTTGGGCCACTTCGGGGCGCATGCCGGTAATGACCACTTGGGTACCTAAGAGGCTGGCAGCCTGAGCGGCATGAATCAGAACCCGCGCCACCTGGGTGTCTACCACATGGACGCCGGTGATGTCGAGAATAGCAATGCTGGCCTGATGCTGTTCGATCCCGGCAAGCAGACCCTCAATGACATGATGGGCGCGCTGGGTGTCAATCGAACCCACCAGCGGCATCACCACCGCATTCTCGGTAATGGGCAACAGCGGGGTCGAGAGTTCCTGCAAGTTGGCATCTTGAGCCGCAATGATCTCTTCCTGCAGGCGCAACTGCTGCTCTTCGATCTGTTTACGTTTATTTATGTCAAGTACATAGCCGTAGTAGCTGATGATCTTACCCTGTTCGTCACGAATGACGGCGGTAAAATCATAGATCCAATGCATGGTACCATCTTTGTGCTGGATGCGATACTCTTGATCAAAATGGTCAATGCCAGTCGCACTGTAGTGGGTCACCTCTTGGGTAATGCGTTCGAGATCATCAGGCGCAACCAGATCAGCAAAGGCGACCTGGCCACTCAGAAAGGCTTCGCGCTCATAGCCTAAGACCTCAACCACATTGGGCGAGACATATTCAACGGGAAAGGGCGGCTGCTCGGTAGCTGTCCAACGAAAGATGACAAAGGGCCCGTGCAAGAGGGTATCATAGTTGCGTTGGTGCGCCACTTCTGCCTGTTTGAGGCGCTCGTTGGCCGCACCCAACTGTTCTTCCAACTCCACGATCCGTTGTTCAAGGGTAGTGACCTGATCATCATGGTCTGGTGTTGCCACAGATGCTCTCCAGTCAGCTTGAGGCTAGCCTTCATTCGTTTCAAATACGGTGGGTTTCTTGACGCAAAGGCGCAAAGGCGCAAGGTTTTTGGCTTATGAGCGCCAAACCTTTGCGGCTTTGCGCCTTTGCGCGAGCTTCTTTGAAAGGTACTGAGGCTAGCCTGCGGTGGGAGCGGGGGTCTCGCCCGATTCGCCCCGGCCCCGCCCAAACCAGGTGCGCCACTCACGGTATTCCCAAACAACCAGCAGTTGGGCTGCGTTGAAGATGGACGAATAGGTACCCGAGATCAGGCCAATCAGCAGCACAATCACAAAATTACGCAGCGTCTCACCGCCAAAGAGGATCAGGGCAGTGAGCGTAAAGAGCGTCGTGAACTGGGTGTTGATCGAGCGGGGCAGGGTCTGCACCAGACTATGGTTCACGATGTCGCCAAAACTCTCGCCGGGCTGCTGGTCGAGTAGATTCTCACGGACACGGTCAAAGACCACAATCGTATCGTGAACCGAGAAGCTGAGCGTGGTGAGCAGTGCGGTGAGGAAGAGCGCATCAACCTCAAAGCGGGGATTGAGGGCGCTAAAGATAGCGGCAAAGCCAATCACAATCAGCACATCGTGGACAATCGAGATGACCGCGCACATGCCATAGCGGAAGGGATGCGGGGCTTCACGAAAGGCCCACCAGAGGTAGAGCAGGATCGCCAAGAGCGCCCCGATTACGGCGATAAAGGCATTGATCGTACTCTCGCGGCTGACCGTAGGGCCAACGCTTTCGAGCCGCTCGATGGTATGGGGGCCAATCTGTTCATTGACCGCAGCCTCAACCGCTTGGCGCTCTTGCAGCAGCGCATCGGGTAGCAGCGCACGGGTACGCACCAAGGCATCGGCTTGGAGCATGCCGTCAACCTCAATTTGGCTCATCTGCACAATCGGGTTCTCGAAGCCAGCACTACTAAACGCCTGAAAGACCTCAGCCGAGGTAACCTCATCGGGGGCCTTATCGGCAAAACGCACCTCCCAGAGAGCGCCGCCACTAAAGTCAATACTTGCCCGCAGACCCAACTCAAAGCGCCCGGTGGTAATCAGCGGGTGCAGCAGCAGAAAATAGAGCCCCGGAACAATCAGGAGAAACGAGAGCCGAAACCACCAATAGCGGCGATTGACAAGCTGTTCAAGCATAGGAATAGTACGCCTTTATTATCTATGACGAAGCCGTTGCGGCGACAGGCGCAGGTCTGCGCTCAAGCCCAAAGATCCAACTACGCTCCTCGCTGAAGAACGGCGCCATAAGCCGCAAGAAGGTTCGGGTGATGACAATCGCCGTAAAGAGGCTCACAATCACCCCCAAGCCCAGGGTGAGCGCAAAGCCCTGAATAATACTCACGCCAAAACTCGTGCCAAAGAGGAAGAGTACAATACAGGTGATCAAGGTCGAGACGCTCGAATCACGGATGGCCGACCACGATTCCTGAAATCCACGCTCTAGCGCATTGCGGATCTCACGCCCACGGCGGTACTCTTCGCGCAGACGGGAGAAGATGAGAATATTCGCGTCTACCGCAAGGCCAATCGAAAGGATAAAGCCCGCAATCCCTGGGAGCGTGAGGGTAATGGGAATATAGCGATAGATCGCAAAGCTGATCAATGTATAGATGAGCAGAGCCACCGTGGCCAGCAAGCCGGGCAAGCGATAGAAGATAACCATAAAGATGGCCACAATCGTCAAGCCCACAATCCCGGCCACCACACTCGTGGCCACCGACTCCTGACCAAGGGTTGCCGTCACACTACGGCTCGTCTCGATCACCAGGGGCACGGGCAGCGCACCATACTTGAGCTGATTGAGGATATTATCGCGGTCAATTTCACTATTGACCTCAATAATCCCAGAGCCATCGGTGAGCGCCGCATTGATCTGCGGGCAGCTCACAATCCGGTTATCGAGCACAATGCACATCGGCTGACCGACGCTACGGGCGGTGAAACTAGCGAGGCTGCGGGCCGATTCGCCCCGGAAGGCGAAAGAGACCGCCGGACGGCTCCCGCCAATCGCCCCCTGAGAAAAGGCGGGCTGCACCGCACCAGTATCCAGATCGGCCCCATCGGTGATACTCTGGAAGACCGGGCCAAGCTCCTCGACCCTCTCCACAGGTTCAAGCTCAGTCAAGAGCGGATTGGGGCTACTACTGGTTCGCACCAGCATGCCAGTCGGCAGATACTGACCCTGTGAATCAATGAATTCGAGGCGTCCGGTACCACGCAGCGTCTCAACCGCCTGTTCAGGATTATCCACCCCCGGCAACTCAACAATAATCCGGTCGCCTCCAGCCAACTGCACCACCGTCTCCCCAACGCCCAAGGCATTCACGCGGCGTTCAATCACGCCACGGGCCGTCTCCAGTTCATCACGGGAGAAATCAGTCTCGGCGGTACGCAGCAAAACCTGAATGCCCCCTTGCAGATCAAGACCGAGGCGGATACGCACATCACGCCCGAAAAAGTTCTCGTTGGGGCTCCAGTTGATCCAGATCGCCAATCCTGTCACCAAAATGATCAAGACGAGCGAGGTAAGCTCACGACTACGCACAAAGGGTCCTTCCTGATTGTAGATTGTAGATTGTAGATTGTAGATTGCCGAACATGGTATCTCAACGAGTTTCAGCGTTAGACAAGGTTTCAGAAAACCGAAGGTTGCTTTACCTTCTTGCGAGGATACGTGAGGCGAAGAGCTGAGAACTTCGCATCCTCACGTCCTCGCAAACTGTTATGTGCGATTACTGACCAGCAGCACGCAGGGCTGCTTCAATTGCGCCCGGCAGACCACTCGTATTGACCACTTGGCCATTGACTTCAAAGGTTGGGGTGCCAGTAATACCGGCGGCAATTGCCGACTGCGCCGCCGCCAAGAGCGTCTCGCGGTGCCTACCCGAACTAAGGCACTCATCAAACGCGGCGCGATTGATCCCCAACTGGCCCGCATAGCCCGAAAAGACATTCCGCGCATTACTCAACGGTGCCCATGTATCTTGGTTTTGCATCAGCAACGAATGCATGCCCCAATAGGCCCCCTGCTCACCGGCACAGCGCGACGCCTCACCAGCAGGCAGCGCATTCTGAAAACCTTCAAGCGGGAATTCGTGGTAGATAAAGTGAACTTTCCCTGTTTCGATATAATCACGTTCAATGATTTTACCTAAATTACGATAGTAAAAAGCACACGAAGGACACTGAAAATCACTATATTTAATCACCGTTACGGGAGCATCGGGATCGCCCTTGTACCAGAAGCCATCGGCTGTCTGACCAACGGGAGCATTGACCTGATCAGCGACACCACCGCCAAAGCCACCACGGATGGCAAAGGTAACCAAGAAAGCAATGCCAACCACGAGCAGCGCCCCAACGCCCAGATAGAACGGCAAGAGCGGGTTGCGCTGCTTGGCGGCGACTTTACGCCCTCGGCGAGCTTGATCTTCACTCATTAGGCTATGTTCTCCTTGTGGTGGCGTGTGCCACCTTCACGTCTAGTATCTTTATCTTGCATTTTGGCGGCTTCGCCGCCAAAATGCAACGAAAAAAGAGAGTTTGGGGCACAGCTTAAGACCAGCCTCTCAAAGCTCGGTGGGGGCATGCGGGGGAACTAGGTTCCCCCGTCATTCTCACTGGCGTTGGTTGCGGGGCGGCCTTGCCGCCCCGCAACCAACGCCACAAAGCGTAACGAAGGCATTATAGCTAGGCGTGAGTCGTGCGTCAAACATGGTGCTTGCGGGCTTGCGGTATCATACAGCTATGAGGGCATACGCTACAGTATAAAGGAGATACCGCCTGTGTCGTCAATAGAGACCGCTCTGCGCCAGCGTTATGGTGCTGCCGATCAGCCAGGGGCGATTATTTGGAATGGGACGCTTGAGTTGCTGTTGAGCCATCGCTCGGTGCGGGCCTATCGAGATGAGCCGCTGCCGACAGGGACGCTTGAGACCATGATTGCCGCCGCACAGTCGCCCGCAAGTTCTTCTAACCTTCAGGCTTGGAGTGTGGTTGCGGTTGAAGAGCAGGCGCGTAAGGAGCGTCTTGCGGAGTTGGCCGGGGGGCAGGGGTTCATTCGGCGCGCTCCGCTCTTTTTGCTCTGGATCGCAGATCTCTCGCGCCTCGCCCGCATCGCGGCCCAGCGTGGCCTTGATCACGAGGGGCTGGATTATACCGAGTTGTTGGTGGTCGGCATTATTGATGCCACGCTCGCCGCCCAGAATGCGGTGATTGCCGCTGAATCGCTGGGCTTGGGTACGGTCTATGTGGGGGCGATTCGCAACCACCCCTTGGAAGTTGCAGCGGAACTGCACCTGCCAACGCGGGCCGTGGCGGTCTTTGGCCTCTGTGTGGGCTGGCCCGATCCCGACAAGCCCACCGCCGTGAAGCCGCGCCTGCCCCAGGCGGCGGTGCTGCACCGCGAGACCTACAGCAGTGCCAATGAAGCAGCGGCGGTGGCGCAGTACAACACGGCGATGCGCAACTTCTACGCCGAACAGCAGATGCGCGTTGAGGGCGATTGGACCGACCATTCAACCAAGCGTGTGGCAGGCCCGCAGAACCTCTCAGGGCGCGATAAGCTGCGGGATGCGTTGCAGCAGTTGGGCTTTGGGATGCGTTAGGTTGGAAGAGGCGAGGAGGCGAAGACGCGAGGCAGCGAGGACGCGAGGACGCGAGGACGCGGGGGCGCGGAGGCGCGAAGACGCGGGGACGCGGGGACGCGGGGGCGCGGGGGCGCGGGGGCGCGGGGGCGCGGGGCTTCGCCTTCAAAGGGTTTCACCAAATGGGGGTAAACTGCCGCTTTTTGCGGTTCGCAGCCCCGGTTTGGCCCGTTCCAATGCAGTTTACGTGTTGGCACGCACCCATGAGGCGTTTTACCGCATTGGGAAGCCCTTCCCAGAACAGGTGAAACCCTTTGAAGGGCTTCGCCTCCTCGCTGCCTCGCTGCCTCGCTGCCTTGCCTCACACCTGGGCTTCAAGCAAACCATGAGCCATTGAGGGCTCCTTCAGCTGCCCCTCTTTGACCATCGTGATGAAGAGATCAACGAGCTGGGGATCCCACTGAATACCTCGTCCAGCGTGGAGACGTTGCAGAGCCTCTTTGAGGCCGAGACTGCGCCGATAGGGCCGGTCGGTCATCATGGCATCATAGGCGTCTACAACTGACACAATGCGCGCCCCCAGGGGAATCTGTTCGCCACAGATCCCAGCCGGGTAGCCTTGGCCATCCCAGCGCTCATGATGGTGACGGATAATGGGCATAACGTCGGCAGCAAAGCGCATCGGTTGAATAATGCGCGCCCCATGTTCAGGGTGCAATTTGATCTGCTCATACTCTTCGGGAGTCAATGGCTCAGGTTTACGCAGAATCGCATCCTCTACCCCAATTTTGCCAATATCATGCAGCAGCCCACCGAAGCGGATAGCTTTGAGTTGGGCAGCAGGCACATGGGCAGCAATGGCCAACTGTTCACTATAACTGGCCAAGCGGCGCAAGTGCCCTTCGGTGTAGGAATCTTTAGCCTCAACCGCAAGTGCCAACATAAACACAACCTGCTCGGTTCGTTCAAGCTGGTCGGTCATGCGTTTGAGCCGTAGTTGCGAAATGATCCGTGCGCGTAACAGACTCGTATCGAACGGCTTGGTCAGAAAATCGTCGGTACCAACTTCCAAGCCACGTTGCCGATTATCACGATCATCCAGCCCGGTAAGCATCGTTACTGGAATAAGTGCGGTAGCCTCATTATCCTTCAGACGCTTACAGACAGCAAAACCATCAAGTAACGGCATGGTCACATCAAGCAAAATGAGGTCGGGTGGCTCCCGTTCAACCTGAGCCAATGCCTCAACACCGTTGCGTGCAATCAGAGGCGTATACCCATCACGAGTGAGGATACGCACGAGCAGATCGATAATTCCAGGATCGTCATCAACAACGAGAATTTTGGCCGTCACAGCGCTACCTTTCTCCTCGTGGGTATACCTCATATGATAACATCCTTGTATAGCCAACATGCAACATGCAATTAACGGTTTTTTAAGGTAAGGGGGGATTCCCTAGGGAACAAAAAAAGAAGAACAGAGGAACGTTCTGTTCCTCTGTTCTTCCGTTCTTCCGTTCTTCACTTCCGTACTACTGGCTACAAGCCCCGCCGCCGCAACCGCCAGCACTGCCACTGGCTCCTCCACCCTCTTGCTCATCGGTGCGGAAGGAGTGACCACAGCCACAGCTCGAAACAGCGTTGGGGTTCTCGATCTTGAAGCCACTGTTCATCATGTCATCAAAGTAGTCAATTGAGGCACCTGCCAGGTAGTTGGCGCTGACGCGATCAACAAGGACACGCAGCCCCGCTGTGTTAAACTCGTTGTCGCCCTCGCGGGTCTCATCATCAAAGATCATCCCGTACTGCAAACCCGAGCAACCACCACCCTGCACAAACACCCGTAGGGCATACCCGTCGAGCTGTTTCTCTTGCATCATGGCCAACAGACGATTCGCGGCCAGGTCACTGACCGTCAACATCGGACCAGCAGGCGTCAGCTCAGTCAGGTTCTGCTCCATCGTCGCCATAGTGCCTCTCCTCTTCAGTCATAGTTTTGCTGGTAGTAGGCCCAACGCGCTATGCTTGCTGGGCTATTCTTTGTGAACAGTATAGCAGATATGATCAAGAAATACTAGAGTTGTTTGTGATTATGAGGGCTACGTCAATGTTGTTGGGGCTTCGCCGCCCCCACACCCCCACCACCCCTTGCCTACGTTTCATCCGGCAACTTTAGGGTAATAATCGCCAATGCCGAGAGGGTATAGGCCACGGCGGCAAAGATAATGATCGGGTTGAAGCCCCAGCGGATCTGGATGTAGCCACTGCTGACGGCGGCAATTGCCCAGCCGCCCGCCCAGAGTACACTCATGAGGCTCATCGCCATGCCGCGCTGGCGTGTGGGCGTATGGCGCATCACGAGGGCATCGTTCATAGGAAAGCTGGCCGAGACAAACATGCCGCGCAGGAAGAAGCCGATGACCGCTGGTGTGAGCGCCGGGATGAGCATAAGCATGAGGCCCACCACAGTGCCCATACGCAGCAGCGCGGCAGCCCGGCGCAGCCCGATCCGTGCGGTCACCGGCGAGCCCATGAGCGCTCCGAGGCCCATGCCGAGGGCGGTCACAGCCAGGATCAGGCCGACGATACTATCGCTCAGATCGAAGACATTGCGAAAGAAGAGATTCTGAAACGGCAGAATCGCCCCGCCGCCCATGCCGAGCAGCAGCCCAGCGAGCGCAAAGCGCAAAAGGCGCGACAGCGGTATGGGCGTTTCATTGGGCTGTCCTGTGTCCCTTTCGTCTTCGCTGCTACGCGGCGTCTCGCTACGAACTACAGGCAACGAGCGCAGGATCGGCAGGGCCGCGCAGAGCGAGAAGAGGATCACAATGCCCAAGGCCATACGGTAAGCTGCGGTATCTTGCGGATCCACATCGAGCAGCATAGCAGCCAAGCTCGGCAGAATACCACCGAGAGCGCTGCCAACCAAGCCGATCATCAGCGTGACTGAGGCATTGAGGCCAAAGACATGGGCACGATCGCGGTCGTTGGTCACCCCGGCCAGCAAAGGAACCACCGCAGACATGGTCATCAGAAACGAAGCCCCGATCACAAATTGGGCTGCCGCGAGAGCCCAGAGATCATAGGCGCGGAGCATAAAGCCCCAGCCAATACAGTAGCTCACGAGGGCCACGACCAGCGCCCGTTGGGGCCCAATGCGGTCAATCACAAAACCTAAGGGAACCCCCAGCAGCATCCCCGCCCCACGGCTAATCGTAGACATCAAGCCAGCCGTATCGGCTCCATAGCCCAAACTCACAAGGTAGAAATTGAAGAGCAGATCGGCAATGCTGAAAGCAAGTCCAAACAGGATACTATGGGCTAGAATACGCCGTACAGGTGGACTAAGATTGTGCATAAGCTTATATGAAAGAAAATAGGGTAGAGGAAAGTAAGAAATAGGGCAGCAGCGCAAAGGTAACTACATCATTCAATCTAGTACCATAACCAAAAACTCCTCATCACTAAACGGACTACGCACACGCTCTATGGTGGTAAAACCAGCGCGTTCGTAGAGCCGTTGGGCGCGCCGATTCCAGGCTGCAACGGTGAGGCGCAACAACGAGGTAGCAAAATGGGCGTGAGCAAACGCAAGGATCGCACTAAAGTAGTGCATACCTTGCCCCTGCCCTGTCAGATCGGGGCGCACACCTAAGCCCACATCCAACCACGGACTGGGATAGTATGGCCCCGGCACTTGAGCATCTTCGCCAAAGCAACAGAAGGCAACCACGTTGCCAGATTCAGTTTCGATCTGGAAGCAATTGCTCCCTTGTTGACTTTTCAGAAAGGCGGCGATCACTGCGCCATCAACGAGATTGTAGACATCGTATGGTGGTGGGTAGCGCCAACGGATGATCTCCAGAGCAGCCGCACGGCTCAAGGGACGAACGTGCAGGTTCATAATACCATTTCAGATTGTAGATTATTGATGGCAGATTGCCGAACATGACGTCCCAATGAGCTTTAGCGTTATTGATCATGCGAAACGTTCAACAGTAATACCATTTACGATTGCAGATTGCCGATTGCCGATTGCCGAACATGACGTCCCAATGAGCTTTAGCGTTATTGATCATGCGAAACGTTCAACAGTAATTGATCCAAGCTCAATCTCTACTACGGGCGCTCGAAGGGCTTGCCCAAGGCTGCGGGGGCTGGGGCGGCGATGCGGTTGACGATTGCGGCAACCGGGCTTTGCAGCGGCTTGGGCAGGCTTGCAATGCGCCGCCGCATTGTCGGGCTGGCTATCAGGTTGACGAGAGCCAGCACGAGGATCATAAGCACAAACGGGGCTACCTGAAAGACCTGGGTTGGAATGGTCCGCAGGGTGCCTTGTGAGCGGAGCGCCAGGATTTCGAGTGCGGCGAAGAGGTAACAGCCCAGGGCGACGCGCCACGGACGCCAGCCGCCGAAGATGACGATGGCTAAGGCGATCCAGCCCATGCCAAAGGTGTGGCGGTACGACCAGCCTTGTTTCAGGTCGAGTGAATAGGCTGCTCCGGCAATGCCCACCAGCATGCCGCCGACAATGCAGGCCATGTAACGCCAGCGGGTAACATTGATCCCGCGCGCAAAGGCCGCCTCGGGCCGTTCACCGAGGGCGCGGAGCGTCAGACCGCTACGGGTACGAAAGAGGAACCACCAGGTAAGCGGTACAAGCAGAAAGCTCGCATAGATCAGTAGGTCGTGCCGAAACAGCATAACCCCAATGATCGGGATTTCACTCAGAATCGGAATCGGCATAAAGGGCACAGAAGGGCCAGGTACACGCACCACTGGCGCACCCAAGAATGATGAGAGTTCGGTACCCAAGAGTGCCAACACAAAACCCACTGCCGTCTGCGACTGCCCCAAACTCAGGCTGAGGAAGCAGAGTACCAGCGCAAAACAGGCTCCCACCAAGGCAGCGGTCACAAAACCCAGGGGCACACTATTGACTGCTAGGGCCAGACTAAAGCCCGCCATAGCCCCCATCAGGATCGTGCCATCGAGCGACAGGTTAATCACCCCGGCACGCTCGCAGATCAACGCGCCCATTGTGGCGAAGATCAGCGGCGCGGCGGCAGCAAGGACTGAGGCGAGGTCGCGTGTGAGTTGATCCATAGAGGTAGAGAGGGATCTAGAGGAGAGATGAGAAGAGAGAACACAGAGGTTTGAACCACAGAGGCACAGAGAGCACAGAGGTTTTTGTTTTTAGGTTTTTGCTGTTTATTTCTTGTTTTTTCAAGATTTACATGTATTTATTTTTTATTGATCGGATTTCGGTTTTTTTATTGCCCAATTAATGGTTTAAAAATAAAAATCTTAATCAACCTTCATTATTTATTAAAAAAACAACCTCAATCCCTCTCACTCTCTGTGTCCTCTGTGCCTCTGTGGTTCAAAATTTAGAGAACACAGAAATTTGAACCACAGAGGCA
>NZ_NQWI01000066.1:0-8941 GCF_002532535.1 Candidatus Viridilinea mediisalina | reverse complement strand
CTCAACCTTCCATTATTTATTAAAAAAACAACCTTAATCCCTCTCACTCTCTGTGTCCTCTGTGCCTCTGTGGTTCAAATTCTCTGTGCCCTCTCCCTCCCTCTCCCTCCCTCCCCCCCAAAAGCGTAACTTTTCCCACGTTGCAGCGGTATATCATGTAGGACTAGCATAACTCAAGAGGTAACAGATGAAACAGGATCAACTCACACGTACCATCATCGGTGCAGCCATCGAAGTTCACCGCTGCTTAGGCCCCGGATTACTCGAAAGCGCCTATGAGGAGTGTCTCAACTTTGAACTCACACAACGTGACCTCAGTTTCCAGCGTCAACTGGAATTGCCCGTGTACTACAAGGGACATGAACTACATAGCAACTACCGTGTTGATTTTGTTGTCAATGATCGAGTTCTCGTAGAACTCAAAGCAGTACAGAGCATACTGCCCATTCACGAAGCACAAGCCTTAACCTACATGCGTCTCGGCAACTGGAAGACCGGCTTGTTGATCAATTTCTATGTACCAGTCCTGAAAGAAGGCATTAAGCGTCTTATTATCTGAGCGGGGAGCGGGGAGCGGGGAGCGGGGAGCAGAAATGCTTGTTAGCGCGAAAAAGTCCTGGGCCGCGCCGCTTGGCTTCGACAGGCTCAGCCAGCGTCGCGGCCCAAGGCTTCTTCGCGCTAACAAATGCTTTCAGACTACAACATCAATCCGAAATGATACTAACAGAATAATCTCAAAACCTCAAAAACAAAAAACCTCTGTGTCCTCTGTGCCTCTGTGGTTCAAATTCTCTGCGCCCTCTCCCTCCCTCAAAAACAAAAAACCTCTGTGTCCTCTGTGCCTCTGTGGTTCAAATTCTCTGCGCCCTCTCCCTCCTCACCCCGCGAGCCAACAGTGCCGATAGCACCAAGGCCCCCTGCAAGACCCCCGCGATACTGCTGTCCACCCCTAATGCCAAGGGTAATTGTACGCTACCCACGGTGAAGCTGGCAAAAATAATGCTCACCGGCAAGACCCAGACGGGGCGGGCGAGGACTAGGAGGACGACAAGTAGGCCCAATAGCCCGACGCCGCTGGAGATGTTGGGGATGAGTTGGTGGAAGACGGCAATGATCTGCAAGCCGCCCGCGATCCCGGCTAATGCCCCGCAGCCCGCCATGGCCTGCGCGATGCGCCACGTCGCCGCGACGCCGAGCCGGTCGGCGGCGTTGGGGTTGATGCCGACGGCGCGCACCTCCAGCCCCCAGCGGGTACGACTGAGTACCCACCAGACGAGGCCCAGGCCGAGGAGCGCGATGATCGGGGCCAGGGGGGCTAGGCGCAAGCCTTCGAGGGTGGGCAGCCAGATGTCACGCGGTAGCAGGGCGGTGCCTGATGCTGCGGCTGCCCCGCTGCGACGCCACGGCCCCAAGATCAGGTAGAGCGCCAAGCCACTGGCGAGGAAGTTGAGCCCTAGCCCCGCAAAGATTTCGCTTACACGCGCCCCTAGACGTAGGCTTGCCGCAAGCAATGCCCAGCAGGCACCGCCACATGCCGCGCAACTGAGGCTGAGTGTCCAGAGGAGTGGCGTGGGCAGTTCGGGAAAGAGCCGCAAGGGGATCATGGCGGCAATCGCCCCCAAGACCACTTGCCCCTCTACGCCGAGGTTGTAGAGCCCCGCTGCGAAGGTGAGGGTTAGGCCACTGGCACAGAGAATCAGGGGCGTTGCCAGCATCACCATATCGCCGAAGCGCACAGGCGTACTGAAAGCACCAAAGAAGAGAATTTGGTAGACCGCTAAGGGCGAGACGCCAGCAATGAGCATCACCAGGGTAGTAATGCCGAGCGCCCCCAGCAGTGCAAGGATAAAGGGCGAGGGCAGCAGCATGATCTGCCAGAGGCGCGGCGTCCAGGGGGGCGGCGAGAGCAGCGATCCGATTTTGTTCATGCCTTCAAGCCCTTAGGGAAGGAAATAGAAACGAGTAAATAGGAAATAGGCACTCGTCACTGGTCACTCATAACTGGGGTAAAGCCAACACCACCAATCAATTCAGCCAGACGTGTGCTGCTCAGTTCGTTACGCGCCATGAGGGGCGAACATGCTCCGGCGAAGAAGACCATAATCTGGTCACTATAGTTCATCAGTTCGTCGAGATCGGGTGAGGCAAAGACAATCGTGCAGCCAGCGTCGCGGCGGGCCAAGAGGCGCTGCCAGATCGCTCGTGCTGAAGCAACATCGAGGCCACGAGTGGGCTGTTCGCAGGCGATACCGCGACACGCCTGGGGTACAAGGGCCAGCATGGCGCGCTGCTGATTGCCCCCGGAGAGGCTGTTGATGCGACTGACGGGCGTTGCCTTGATCCCATAGGCGGCAATCGCTTCACGCGCTTCACGCTCGGCGGCACGCCAATCAACCAGTTGGCCCTTGCCCTGCAGTAGCGCAAAGTGTTCGGTGAGACTCAATGCGCCAATAACGCCATCGAGCATACGGTCGGCAGGCAGATACTCAATCCCCGCCTGGCGATAGGCACTGGCGCTGGCTCCGCTCAGATCTTGGCCATGCACCCGTATCCGCCCAGCTTCGGGGCGCATGCGTCCGGCCAGCAGACGCAGCAGGATCTGTTGGCCACTGCCGTCAAGTCCGGCCAAGCCGATGACACGTCCAGCGGGCAGTTCTAGGTTCACATTGGCGAGCGTCAGGTTGCCCTCACGCGCCCGTACCGCCTCAAGCTGCCATGTGGGCACAGGCTGAGTTCCAACAGCATGCCCGTTTGCTTGCTCACGGCCTTGTGGTGGGCGCACTTCAGCGTTCCATGCGGCCCCAAACATCAATTGGAGTAGCTGCTCTTGGGGTTGCGGCATGTTCAATTGGCGACCCACCGCCTGACCGCTACGCAGCACACTGACGGTATCGCAGAGTTCGGCCACTTCATTGAGCTTATGCGAAACAAAAAGCACCGTGCTGCCGCTGTTGGCCAATTGACGCAGGGCGGCGAAGAGGGCACGCGCTTGGGCAGCAGTGATCCCGGTGGTCGGCTCATCAAGAATCAGCGTGCGCGCCCCGCAGAGCAAGAGGCGCACCAACTCAAGCTGCTGGCGCTGGCCCACGGTCAACTGGTTGACGGGCGCATCAGGCTCAAGGCTAAAATGCAGTTGCCGAGCCAAATCCAGCAGTTTTGTCCGCGCTGCGGCGCGGCTTGGTAGCGCCTGGCGCGGCGCGGCACAGAGCAAATTTTCCAACACACTAAACGCGGGCACATCAAGCGGCTCTTGGTGTACCATCCCCACCCCAGCCCGCAGGGCATCACCGGGGCTACGCAGGTGAACCACCTGGTCATCAAGGCGAATCTCGCCGCCATCGGGACGCAAATAGCCCGAGATGAGCTTCATCATGGTACTCTTGCCGGCCCCATTTTCGCCCAACACCCCATGGATCTGCCCACCCGCAAAACTCAAACTCAACCCATCGTTGGCACGCAGGCTCCCGAAGCATTTGGTTAGGTTGTGGATGGCGATCTGCATGCAATAAAAGGTATGCGAGGGAACCTGGTTCCCTCGCATACCCTACCCTAAATTAAGACTACGGCGCACTCTGGCCCTCAATGCCCTGGAGCAACTGAGGGGTATTCCAGATCTCCTCGTCGGTTGCGACCGCACCCTCAGCAACGAACTCGCTACCGTCTTGGAAGAAGAGCGGGCCACTGAAGAGTTGCAGGTCGCCCTCAGCCAGTTTGGCAATGAACTCATCAATGATCGCGCCATTCTCCTCGGTCAGGCCAGCCCCCTTGATAAAGCCAATCATGCTGGTCTCAAGGTTATTGATGTCGCTCCAATCGGGGCCAAGCCACTCCCAGCGGGCCATGAAGTTGCCCGCACGCGCTTCGTCAATAATCTCGATGTAGCGCGGCCCCCAGTTGAAGTAGGGCACACCCAGGCAGATCTCTTCGCCCTGGGCACAGGCATCAATGTAGTCGTAGGGCACGGCCCAAACATTCTGGCCCGCCTGGGCCGCTTTGTTGGCCTCCACCAGCCCTTCGGTGGTATCAATGCCCGAAATGATCACATCATAGCCCTCGCTGATGAAATCGGTTGCCACCCGCGTCGGATCGAGGGTCACGCCGGGGATATTGAACCAGAAACCGATCCAGGTGACCTTGAATTCCAACTCCTCAACCGGACGCTCGCGGTAGGTCTCCCAGCAATACTGAGCGCCCAAGAAGGTGGCATTGACCAAACGGCGCGTTTCGGGGTCAATCAGGGGGCCAAGGTAGGCAAGGCGGCCATTCTCACTCTGGAGCGCGGCAGCGCAGCCCGCAATCATTTTGCCATACTCCATACGGCCCATGAGGTTGGTCACATTCTCTGGAGCCTCACCTGTCAGCACACCATCACCCGAAGCGTGCAGGAAGTAGATGTCGGGATGGGCCGCAGCAGCGGTGTTGGTTCCATCGGCAAACTCGGCGCTATTGGTGATAATGAAGCGCGCCCCTTGGCCCACCAACTCCTCCACCGCCTGCTCAACCGTCACATTGGGCCGGTCGGCAGGGTTGACCTTATCAATGTAGATGAAGCGGGTGCCGGGCAGGTTGGCTTCAACATACTCACCGCCCTCAAAGTGGGCCTGGTTCCAACCGCCGTCGTTGATCGGCCCGACCAGCACCATCCCAAAGACATACTCATCGTCTTCGCTGACAGCCGGTGCCTCGGTGGGCTCTTCGTCGGTGGCCTCGGCGGGCTCTTCGGTAGCCTCGGTGGGCTCTTCGGTGGCCTCAGTAGGCTCCTCGGCCTCCGTGGATTCTTCAGTAGCCTCAGTAGGCTCCTCAACGACGGGGGCCTCCGTGGGCGCTGCCACGGGGGCTGCTGGTGCCGAACCACAGGCGGCCAACAGGCCGACAATGAGCAGCAAGAGCACCAACAGGTGAACGGGTGGTCGTCGCATGGTCACGTCCTCCAAGCATCTGTAACGGGCCAGAGACAAAAAACAGCGCCGTAGGCAGCATTGGTCTGCCAACGGCGCGAAGGATGGCATACGCAGAAGCGAGGGTACACTCCCCAGGTAGCTGCGTTGCTGTAGCGCGTAGGTCGGTTCGGCCTGAGCCACCCACCTACCATTAAGTTCACGTTAAGAACCGTTTGGAGTATAGCGGATCGGCTCATGGGTGTCAACTTCGGTTGGTTTGTCCTTGTACCTCCTACGATTCGAATTGTGCGTAATGAGCATGCACTTGTGGCAATACAGTGCTATATTGAGCAGCATACACCAACGAAGCAATGTTGATGTATCCGTAATGAGGTAGCATATGTGGGTGGATGTCTACACAACCATTGTGAAAACGTGCAAACGCGGGGTTTTACGGAAGGAGGCCCTATGCCCGAACCAAGCATCCAACGCCTACGCGCCGAACTTGCACAACTTGATCAAGCTCTCGTGACGTTAGCCGGTATGCCTGCGGCCCAGGCCCTCTTGCAGCAACAGCGTGATGCGAAAGCAGCGGAGTTGGCACGTTTGCAACAGATGCTACCCACAAGTGGCAGCGCGATCAATCAGTCTAACCAAGCAGGCGGGGTCAACATGGGGGTCAATAACACCCTCCAAGGGCCGACGCACATTGGTGACGCAGTCGCCCGTGATAAGCTTGAGCAGCGGGTTGATACGATTGGAGCGGGCCGCGATGCCTTTGTGGCTACCCAGCAAACGATCCACATCTACTACGGCGATCAGCCGCCGACGAACGCAGCGAGGCTACTGAGTAACTATTTGGCCTACTTCGCCGCTGAGTGCAACCATTTACGCCTTCAGCGCATCGCGAATCCCGTCAAAGGGCAACAGGATGTCGATCAAAGTGCGGTGCCTGAGTTGCGCCTCCAAGCAGTCTATACCAGCCTCACCACCAATGGCCCACGAGTGGTACGTTTGCGAACATCCACCACAGCGGGCCGGGTACGCCGTTTCCTGAAGCGCTTGGAGAAGATTAAGCGCGGGCCGGATGATGTGCGCCCAGAGCAGGTGATTATGGTTGGATTTGCGTCACTTGCCGCAAAAGAACGTAAAGGAACGCAACAACACGGCGGTGCCCTCGCTCCTCTGCGACAGCATGGGCAAGGCGATGCCCTGCCCTTCGACAAGCTCAGGGACCGCTTGCCGAAGGGTGTAGGGGGTGAGAGCCATTCAGGGCCTCCCGAAGCCCTATCCGCCACGATGCTGGAGCATGCTGAACTCACTGGGATAGACGATGCCACACTGCTCATCGTGGAACTCCAACGCCCCGAATTGGCAATTGAGGCGATTGCCTTACAGCGTTGGCTCGTGCTGTTGGGCGATCCAGGCTCGGGCAAGAGCACCGTCCTGCGCTACCTTGGCCACCTCCTAGCCCGTCGTGCCTGTGGCGCTCACCTTGTGCTGCCGGGCTGGCCCGATGATGCAACCCCAATCCCAATCCTTATCCCATTGGCCCAGGTCGCTGAACAACTCGGCAAAACCCATGACCCCGACGTGGCACTGTGGCAAACGCTAGGCAACATCCTAAATGGGCCGCAGGGGGCAAGTGTGGGGCTGCTTGAGTCTCTGCGTGAGGCCATGCACCGTGGAGGCGTCATCCTGCTCTGCGACGGGCTAGATGAACTCTCAGCCGAGGGAGGCGAAGCAAGTCCGCGAAGCGTGATCTCACATGCCTTGCAGCGCCTGGTGGCACGCACCCCCGTACGCATCGTCATCACCAGTCGCGTCTTGCCCTACCAGAGCGCGGGAAGTTGGCAATTACCGCAAGATGAGGGCTGGCAAGTACGTACCCTCACCCCCCTCGCCTTTGGGCAAGTCAAGACCTTTGTGCGGTCATGGTTTCGTGCGCTGGCCGACTTCGACCCCGATCTGACCATTCAGAGAGCCAAGCAGACCGCCGATGCTCTGATCGAGCAACTCGTAGCCCGTCCTGCCCTTCAGCCCCTGATCGCCTCGCCGCTGCTGCTCACCATGCTCACACTACTGCACAACAACGACCGGGTGCCAGAGCAAGAGGTGGATCTGTACGAACAGTGTGTCCTGCTGTTGCTAGAACGCTGGGAGCCGGTGCGTCAGCCGGGCCTCAAGCGTCCGGGCCTGATCGAACGGCTGGGAAATCCTCCGGGGCTCACCCTGCCCCTGCTGCGCAACCCTCTCCACCAACTGGCCTATGAGGCCCACCGCGACGCACGTGGCGAAGAGGGACGGGGCGTAATCAGCGACGATATGCTCCATGCCCGTTTGGTGAAGTTCTTCGACCGTATGAGCCTGCCCGATCCGCTTGGTGCCTACAAGACCTTCACGCGCATTCTGGCGGAAGAGGCCGGGCTGCTCATTGCGCGTGGCGATGAAACCTTTGCCTTTCCTCACCTTTCGTTCCAGGAGTACCTCGCGGCCTGCTACCTGGCCGCAGATCCAAAGATGCGCGATCTTGCCCATGCCGCGTGGCAGAGCGACGACCGTGAACGTTGGCGCAAGGTGTTGGTACTCCTTGCAGGACGGCTGACCGCCCAAGATAAGGCGAGAGACCAAGGCTTCCTCTGGCTCAAGCGGCTCTGGAGTGATGTGAAACGGGTGAAATCACCGGCGCAACGCTCCCAAGATGCACGCCTGGCAGCCCTGACCTATCAGGGTATGGGCGGACGTGCAGCCTTTGCGGTGAGTGACGAACTCGATCTGGAAGCCGAGATTGAGCGCCCGCTCCGCCGCGCCCTCTGCGCCCTCTTCACCACCCGCGACGCTATGGTTCCCGCTGCCGACCGCCTGATGGCCGGGCGCATCTTAGGCGAACTTGGCGACCCACGCTACCCCGTAAGCGAGGATGCGTGGCGCAAGAGCCTCATGCATCCCTCGACCGTATTGACCGACCAAGGCGAACACTACTGGCGCTATGTGCCTGCTGGAACCTACCGTATCGGGGGCTGGGATGGGAAGGGGGCAACAACCGAACACACCCTGCCCCCCTTCTGGATCGCCCGCTTGCCCATCACCGTAGCTCAATTCGCCCGCTTCGTAACCGAGGGCTACCGCGACGATAGCTACTGGACAACCAACGGACTAGGGTGGCGTGGCAAGTATACTGCGCCGTATGAATGGGGCAATCCACACTTCAGCACCGTAAACCATCCGGTGGTGTTCGTGACATGGTATGAAGCCACCGCCTTCTGTGCGTGGCTGGGCAGCCAAGTGGCTACGGCCTTGCCTACGGGCCACACGCTGCGTCTGCCCAGTGAAGCAGAATGGGAAGCTGCGGCGGCGTTTGCCGGGCCGGAAGAGCGTCGGGAATATCCCTGGGGGTCAGCAGTACCCACCCCAGAGCACGCGGTCTATGACGCTTGGCAACGCAACACCCCCGCGCCGGTGGGACTCTGCCCTGCGGGCATGGCCGCTTGTGGGGCAATGGATCTGGCTGGCAATGTCTGGGAATGGATGAGCAATAGCTATAAGACGTACCCCGAAGGCTCGGCTACCCTGGAACAAGATTTCACCCCTGACAAATTCGATGTACCTATTCGAGGAGGCTCATGTTGGAATGATAGCACAAGTGTCCGTTGTGGGGCACGCGGCAGACTCCATCCCAGTTTCAGGGTCAATTCTCGAGGTTTTCGGGTGGTGATCTCCGCTCAAGCTCGCACAAACATACATGGATAGGGCTTTGGGATGCCATGGATGGCCCTCACCCCCTCCCCCCTTCGGCAAGCGATCCCTAAGCTTGTCGAAGGGCAGGGCACCGCCTCTCCCACGTTGTGGGAGAGGGGCGCAGGCACCGCCATTTTATTGCGTTCCTCACAATCGTCAACGTCAGCTTATACCAATTACCCTTGAACATGCCGCATTATCAAGAACGCGAAAGCCCATTGGGACGCCATGTTCGGCAATCTGCATTCGGCAATCGGCAATCGGCAATCGGCAATCGGCAATCGGCAATCGGCAATCGGCAATCGGCAATCGGCAATCGGCAA
>NZ_NQWI01000065.1 GCF_002532535.1 Candidatus Viridilinea mediisalina | reverse complement strand
GGGTTCGGCTCTCGGATTTTCGCCTATCGGATTTTCGGCTATCCCCGGGTGGCCCTCACCCCCCGTCCCCCTCTCCCACGTGGTGGGAGAGGGGGGGATGGCAGCGCTGGCTTCTTCGGTTGTGCCATGTTCGGCTATTGGGCTTTCGCCTATCGGACTGTCGGCTATCTCAAGATGGCCCTCACCCCCTACCCCCTTCGGCAAGCTCTGGTTCGACAGGCTCACCAACCGGGCACCGCCTCTCCCACGTTGTGGGAGAGGGGCGAAGGTCTCATGGTCTGCGGGTGTTCCTTCGGGTTCGGCTATCGGATTGTCGGCTATCGGACTGTCGGCTATCGGACTGTCAGATCTCGGGCTTTTGGCTCTCGGGCTCTCGGCTATCGGATTTTCGCCCCCTGGTTCTCGGTTCCCTGTTCTCTGTTCTCTGTTCTCGGTTCCCTGTTCCCCGTTCTCGGTTCCCTGTTCTCGGTTCTCGGTTCCCTGTTCCCCGTTCTCGGTTCCCTGTTCTCTGTTCTCGGTTCCCTGTTCTCTGTTCTCTGTTCTTTGTTCCCTATTCCCTATTCCCTGCCCCCCCGCTGCTCTAAACCCCGGCAGATGCACCACACGCTGGCCCATAGGCTGGCGTGGGCGCTTCACCGCTGGGCGAGGCTCAGGGGCTTTGGGCCGCGCCTCGCTGCTCAATTTGCCCTGCGCCCGTGCTTCACGCATTTCGAGCAATGCCTCGCGCAGTTGATCCGGGGTGCGCGGACGAGGGCGTGGCTGGCGTGGTGGGGTTGGGGCGGGATCACTGGCTGGCGCTGCGGCAGCCTGGGCTTCTGGGGCTAGAGCATCCGCTACCGCCTGCGGCGCGGGCTCGGCAGTGGCTTGCGCTGTTGCTGCGGTGTATGGCGGCGGCACCGCGTAGCGGGCTGGGTCTTGCGGTGCTGGCGCAACGCGCAATTCTTGGGGGGAAGCATCGGGCGTACCACGCGCATCAGCAGAGGGATGAGGCAACCCTTCGGGTTGTACTTGCTCTTCATGCTGCGGCGTAACAAGCCGGGGCATGGGTGTCGCCCACGGCTGCCCCGGAGCGCTTGAAGGGGGCGCAACCTGGCGCGCCTCTGACCAAGCCCAGTTGTACTCCATCGAAGGATAGTCAGGCGCAACATCGTCTGGCGCAGCCTCAGCTATGCCGTGGCGCAACAAGATGCGCTGGGCAAACGTGCGGTGGCGCACTAGGCGCTTGAGAATGGTGTTGCGCTGAGCCATGGACGTGTTCCTTGTTTAGGGGCTGTGCCCCAACCGCCCTTACAAAATAAAAACACACCTACCCCAACTGCATCCCCGCATGGGCAAGCTCAATGCTCTCGACCGCATAATCGGTCGCGTTCGCATTGAGCGTCGGGCCAACCCAGCGCACCGGGTAGGCGGAGAAGAAGTTCCAGCGGCGCATCTCGTCACCGCCGTAGGTGTAGATGATCACCGAGAGGTTACGCCGTTCAATCTGTCCGCTGGCTACCTTCATGTACCAAGTAAAGAGTTCATTGGAGGAGGCCAAACCGCGCCGACAGGTCAGGTTGCCCACCCGCGTCTGGCTGGGCAGTTTATGCACAAAGCCATTGTTCCCCCCCTCTTCATACTCAAAAATATCGGTCTCGACTTGCAGACCATTGATCTCTAGAAAGACAGCCAGATTAACGCCGTCAATCTGTAGATAGAAGCGGTGAACTGTCTGGACATCATCATCACTGCTGCTCATGGCAACCTCCCGCGTAGCTCTTTCGCCCCCCGTGCCTGCTCGCGCCGCAGATCTTCCAAGAGGAGCCGAAGTACCTTTTCGGTCAGTAGATCGAGGTCAATCCCGTTGTTCTGGGGGGTTGGGTTGGGTTTTGTTGGGTTTTGCATCGTAGAATTCACCATCCGGTGGGGGTTCGGGGGCGGCTTTGCCGCCCCCGCAGAACTTTTTTCTTTCGTGTTGGCGGCGAAGCCGCCAACACGAAAGAAAAAGGTGGGTTTGGGGCGCAACCCCAACAGCGAACTACTAACGCCTCACATCAAGCATAAAGTGCGTACCACACTGCGGGCAGCGGGTTTCAACCAGTTCGGGTTCATGGCTATTGATCTGTAAATAGAGGTCTTGTAAAAAGAGAAAATCGGTAGCAAAAAGCGAACCAACCATTTCGGGTGAAATCTGCGAGAAATTGCCTAGCCGTACAATCACGCGACTAAGCAGCAGGAGGCTGATATAGGAGTTATGGCTACGGGTTTGGGGATGCTCTAAAGATTCAAGTTCATCGAGCGCGGTGGCGCGCCGCATCGTGCCGACACGGTGCAGATTGCCTTGGCTATCCACGAGGCCACAAGGTAGTGTAAATTCAAACTCGGTCTGGAGCATGAAATCTACTTCGCTTGTTGAGTAGAATGTGCGAAGAAACCTAGTCCCTTCGCGCACTCTATTCCAACATAAGATTTACGATAATCGTTCAAAACTCTCGTACACCAATGTAACGGTAACCTTCATCGCATCATTCGACTGCGAATCAAGATCGGTATAGGCCAATTTGCTCGGCCAGGCACCTTGGATTTCCCATTGGGCCACCGCTTCATCCAAGGAATCGTACAGGGTAATCGCACCGTTGCGCGTACCCTCAGTGATCTTACCCTGATTAATCTCGGCGAACCAATCCTCAAAAAAGGTGTCGTCCTTCAAGACGAAGAGTTGAATGTCGATCGGATCGACACTCAAGACGCCGGGGGTTCGACTGGTTGGGCGATCTACGCCACCTGACCCCATTCCGTCGGCCTCGCAGATCTCATTCTTACTCTCTAAGCCATCAAACGAGATGATCAGCCCCTCGATCTGATTACCGAATTCAACCGTGCAACGATGAGCCTGTAGGGGATCTTCCTCCCGTTGCGCCGACATGGTCGTAGCCATAGATACGCTCCTTAGATTTCACCTTTCGGTGGTGCTGTTACTCCTTCAGAACCACGCTCTTCGCCACTCTGGTGGCGAAGAGCGGCTCTAAGGCGGATGTGCTACCCCCCCGCAGCCTGCTCGAGCTGTTCGTAACAGAGATCAATCTCCTCGATCGCAATATCAGCCGCAATGTTCAGCACCGGCCCCTTGATCCGTGAAGGCCACGCATTGATGATATTCCACGTCAGCGTCGCCCCACCATTGGCGTAGTCGTAGGCGGTGATCGAACCATTGGCACGTACTTCGCTCATGTCGGTAACCTCCAAGACCTGCTTGCGCCAATCCCAGAAGCCCTTGCTGGCTGTTACCGCCTTGTGGATCGTCAATACCCCTGGTTTGTATTTACCCGGCAGTTGATTGATGATGATCATCCCGCTGGGGATCGCCTGCTGTACCTTCTTCGTCTCCAACTCATAGCTCAAGCCCGTCACTTTAAGGACGGCACCACTAAAGTGGGGCTCGATCTCAAGATAGAAGGTCTGCGAACGAAAAGGATCGGTCGTCATATCCTATCCTCGTTTCCTATTATGTATGCGCTTTGGGGCTGCGCCCCCGCCCCCCCCGACAGGGGAGTGGGGCGTAGCCCCAAAGAATCTATGCACCACCACCACTGAACTGGCTGAAGCGGAAGATCACAAACTCAGCCGGCTTGACTGGGGCCATGCCCACTTCGATGATCAACTTGCCCTGATCGCGGATTTCGGGCGGGTTTAACTCCGCATCACACTTAACATAAAAGGCCTCGCCGGTTGTCGCCCCAAAGAGCGCCCCCGAACGCCAGACGGTCGAGAGGTAAGCACCTACGTCGCGGCGCACCCGCGACCAGAGCCCGGGATCGTTGGGCTCGAAGACGATCCACTGCGTGCCGTTCTCGATCGACTTCTCGACCATGTTGAAGAGCCGCCGCACGTTGATGTAGCGCCACGCTGGGTCGCTGCTTAGGGTGCGTGCCCCCCAGACGCGGATGCCGCGCCCGGTGAAGCTGCGGATGCAGTTGACGCCAATCGGGTTGAGCGTGTCCTGCTCGCCTTTGGTGATGTCGCTGGCCGGGCCGAGTGCGCCGCGTACAATCTCGTTGGCTGGCGCTTTGTGTACGCCGCGCTCGCCGTCGCTGCGCGCCCAGACGCCCGCAATGTGGCCGCAGGGCGGCATGCTCATTGGCTGGCCCTCCGGCCCCATCACCGAGATCCACGGGTAGTAGAGCGTGGCAAACATCGAGTCGTAGTTGGTCTCCGCCTCGCGCCACTTCTTTACCTCTTGCGGCGTCAGATCGGGCAAGGGGTCAATAATCGCCATGCGATCAGCCATGCGCTCGCAGTGGTTGATCATGGCCGTCTGCACCGCCTTGACCCCCGTGCGGTCAATCATGCCCGACTGGTAGGCGCTCATCAGGTCGGGGCAGCAGACCATGGTCACATCTTCGGCAATCTCGAGGCCCTCAATACCCGAACGCTCCACGACGCTGCCCATCAGGTCGTTGGCCTTCAGTTTGGGCGGCGCGACCGGGGTGGGGGCTTTGACGATATAGTTGCCCACTTCAGGGGCACGGTCGGCCAGTGAACCCGGCCCGGCCACTTCGGCCACCGTCACCAATTTGCTGCCTTGGTTGACCGTATCCACCACTGGGCGGCCCTTCTTGCCCAGGTTGACATTCTCGTAGCTCTCGCGCACCTCGCCCATGCTAATGTTCAGCGTGAACGAACCCTCCGGCGGCGCCTCGCCGGTGGGCGGCTGCACCTCAATGGTAATATCGGCAGCGGGCGTGCCCTTGGGCGTAAAGGTGAGCGACGGCACCGCTTTGGATGATTTGCTCGGCAACTGCAGTTGGGCACTCTTCTCTTCACCCTTTGCCGCGCCATTCGTCGGAGCCACGCGCGTCACGTAGCAGCGCCCCCCACCATTGAGGAAATAGCCAAAGACCGCGTGCGAAAGAAACGCCCCCGGCATGTGGGGCACCTTGCGCCCACTCTCGTCTAGGCTGCCGAATGTATTCACATACTGCGACCAGTTGGTCACCAGCATGGGCTTATTGACTGGCCCGGCAGGGGCGAAGCCCACAAAGGCGGCACAGGCGGTTCCCACCGACTCAATCGGACGTGGCCCTGAGTTAACTTCCTCGATGTAGATACCTGGCGACAGATACTCCGGCATGGCGGTTCCCTTTCAGCAGCGTCAATCAATGACGATATCGTAACGCTCCGACGGTATAATCAGCGGCACCAGTCGCTCTTCGGCATCGGGTAGGGTTACCCTGAGCGTCAGTTGACCGGGCTGCAGCGGACCCAAAGTAAAACGGCCCTCTTCATTGGTGTGGACGGGCGCGAGCGCGCGCCCCTCGATGGTGAGCTGCGCCCCTACCACGGGTCGCCCCTGCTGATCCAACACCTGGCCACCAATCCGCAGGCTGGCGGCAAGCTCGATCCCATGACCGCGTTGCATCCCCTTGCCCGCCGCTTCATCCTCTGGTGTCGGGCGCACCATGCGCGTCGTGCGCGTCAGCACCAGTGGCACATCAAGAACCTGATGCGGATCAAGCGGCAAAACCACCGTGTAGCGTAAACAGGGGCGCGGTTCAAGCTCCACGGCTTTCCAAAAATCAAAGTCATCATCCAGACGGGGTAAGCGTGTCAAGATACTCAACTCAAAGGCGCGTAACCGCTCACTCAAGAGCTCCTGCGGTAGCGCCGGATGGCGCAAGAGCAGCGCGAGGGTGCGCCAAATCAGGGCATGCTCATCCGCCGCAATCGTCGAAAAGGCGGAGATCATGTAGTTGACATCGATACGGTAGGTTGGCCCTGAGACGGTAGCCGTCTTGCCTGTGCGCGTCACCTGACCGCGGGCATTGCGAAAATCGCTATTCTCTTCGATCCCATAGAGGAAGAAGTTGAGCGTAGGCCGCGTCAGGGTGTCGTACCAAACGCGCGAGGGGCGCTCAAAAGTGAGCGCGACCTCATCAGGCGCAATCTGCCCGCGCTCATAGACCAAGCGACGTAGAACACTGTGCAGTTCGGCTATCATCATGCATGCCTCAAGCTGTCTCGATGTTGGCATTGGGTCTGGGGCTACGCCCCATCCCCCGTTTGTTGCTCCGTGTTGGCGGCTTCGCCGCCAACACGGAGCAAATAGCGTGTTCTTTGGAGAGGCAAAGCCTCCCCAAAACCCCGCCGGAAGGCATCACAGCTATTTCTTCTTCTTACTACTATCCATAATGTTAATCTGGGCCTTGATGATCGAGAAGTAGTTCTGCGCCTGCTTGATCGAGTCGTCAGGGATCATCGTCGCCTTATAGGTCTTCTCGAGATCTTCCCACTTCATCGTCCGAAAGCGCTTGACCGTATCGCCATCAATCGCCTTAGGCATGGGCATGCTCGCATCCTCCTCACCCTCGCCCTCGTCCTCCTTCGCCGCCGGCTCCTCTTTCTTGGCCAGTTTTCCCTTCGGCGTCGGTGCTTCTTTCTTGGCCGGTTCTTCCTCCGGTGTCGTTTCTTCTTTCTTGGCTAGTCCCTCTGCCGGCGTCGTCTCTTCTTCCTTGGCCGGGTCTTCTTCGGCGTCCCCTTCAGAATCCTTTGCGTCCTCTTCAGGCCCCTTCGTGTCCTCTTCAGAATCCTTTGCGTCCTCTTCAGGCCCCTTTGCGTCCTCCTTCGATCCCCCCTCTTTGGCCTTCTCACCAGCATCGGCAATAATGCCACTTGCAGGTGTCCCAACCTTCTTGCTAACGGAAGATGCTATTTTGTCAACCAACATCGTAATTGCCTTCTTGGAGATGGACGTGACTCTCTGCCCCTTAGTCTTGGGGTCGGCCCCCTCCTCTTCACCACCAAGTCCCTTGTCTACCTTCTCAAGCACTTTATCAACCGCGTGTGAGGCGATATCCTTCAAGTAACCCCCAACTTTCGCAAAAAATCCACCGGATGGCTGCTTGGCATCCGCCTTTTCGGTTGCACCATCCGTTTTCGGGTCTGTTTTTGTCTCTTCCTCAGGCGCTTTCCCCTTAGGCAAGGCGGTCTTGTTGATCCGTGGCGAGGGCAGAGGGTTTTTGACGAACCTCTTCAGCCCAGGCCCCTTCTTTGCAGGACCTTTGCTCAACACTCTCTTCGCAATAGTGGGCCTCAACTTCAACATAGGCATGGCACACCCCTTTGTTGGTCAATAATACCAATGACTATTTACGATTGCAGATTGCTGAACATGGACTCACACCCACCCAGCTATCTCGCTCTGCGCCAGGGTCTTCTCCTGTTTGGCATACTCGATCCGGGTTGCATGCAGGATATGCTGCATGCGAACCGGCTCACCAGCATCGGCAGCCAAAAAGGCCGCATTGAGCGCAATATTGCGAATATTGCCGCCCGTTGTATTGAGTTGGGCCAAGGCATGGAAATTCAACCCCTCCGTAGGGGTCGCTTTTGGAAAAGCGCGCTGCCAGAGCGCCAGTCGTTGGGCCACATCGGGGAAGGGAAACTGCACCACAAAACGGATGCGGCGCAAAAAGGCTTGATCCAGCGCATGCTTCATGTTGGTGGTCAAGATCGCCAAGCCCAGATAGGCCTCCATGCGCTGCAACAGGTAGCTCACCTCAATGTTGGCGTAGCGATCATGGCTATCCTTCACCTCTGAACGTTTGCCAAAGAGCGCATCCGCCTCATCGAAGAGCAGAACCGCCCCCCCCGCCTCCGCCGCATCGAAGATGCGCCGCAGGTTCTTCTCCGTCTCGCCGACATACTTATTGACGATGGCGCTCAGATCGATCTTGTAGAGATCGAGTTGCAACGTAGCGGCCAACACCTCAGCCGCCGTCGTCTTGCCCGTGCCACTCGGCCCGGCAAAGAGCGCACTCAGCCCCAAGCCGCGCCGCCCCTTGCTGGCAAAGCCCCACTGCTCATAGACCTTGGCCCGCTGGCGCACTTGCGCCGCCATGCTCTGGAGTACGAGCTGCTGCCCCTCACTCAAGACCAGGTCGTCCCACGCGGCGAAGGGTTCAATCCGTTGCGCGAGATCGTCAAGGCGCGACCGCGAACGCACGCGACAGACATGCCAAAGGGTGCTACCTCAGATCGTTGGGCGCTACCGGATGTGAGCGCTGGCCAAATTCCTGCACAGCCGCCTGGATCGCCCCTTCCGAGAGGTTAAACTGGTTAGCCACCTGCTCTACCGCGCCATTGAGGTGGGCCGCATAGGGTGCCAAGAGGTCATGCCAGAGCTTGCGCTGCTCGGCGGGTAGCGGGCGTCCGATCTCAAAGCTGAGGCTGTGGCGCTGCACCACGCGCCGCTCACGCACCGCCAGCAGCAACGGCGGCCCGCGCTGCTCAAGCAGATAGTGCAGGCTCCGCACCTGCTCACGCTCCAGCGGCAGCGTGTCGTCCACCTCAATCAGCAGCGCAGCCCGCAACAGCGCCGCATCGCGGCACCAGAGGCTCCAATACTCCACCAATTCACGCCAATTGATAGGCAGAGCTTCGCTCCGTAGCACAAAGAGGCGCAGCCCCACACATGCGGCGGCAAAAGCGGCCACCATGCGCTTATCCTCCACCGCTTCACCGCAGAGTTGCACCAGCGGCAAGGGCCAGCCCTCGGCTTGTTCCCACGCCAGCGCCAGCGCCACCGCCTGCTGCTGCTGCGAACCAACCAACTGCTCAGGTGGGGCCAGCGGATCAACAAAGGGCAGCAGTTGCTCATCAAGCGCCCGCTGCCCCATCAGATAGTGCAGTACCTGCTCACTCGCCCGCAGCGGGCGCGTCGTGAGCAGATGTCCTTCATTCAGCTCAATCAACCCCCAGCGGCGCAACACCCCCGTCGGCGTCAGGGCGTGCCAATCGGCCTCTGGCAAGGCAGCCAAGGCCAAACGCAACGTCGGATAGGTACACTCTGGATTGTCTTGGGCAGCAGCACAGAGGTGGGGAAAGCGGGCATCAAGCTCAACCGCCGCACAGAGCAGCAGCAGATCGCGCTCAAAGGATGAGAGACCAAAGGCCCGACTCAATGCAACCAAGGCCGGCGGCGGATCATGCTCAGGCGCCGCAACCACAGCGGGCAACTCAGGCAACGGCGCATCATTCACCACCGCAACCCTATGCTGCAACAAGGCATGCAGGCGCTCCAGCTCGCCCGCAAGGTACCCTTGGTTCAATGCCGACCACTCATCTGCGAGCGGAGCATCCATTGATTTTCTTCTTTTCCTAGGGGCTACGCCCCAAACCCACATTTTTCTTGGGGGAACCATGTTCCCCCAACCCCTCACCTAAAGCGTGGCCCCAAGGGGGGCGTGGGGGAACATGGTTCCCCCGCGTGTCCCCAAGGGGGCGTGGGGGAACCATGTTCCCCCGCGTGTTCCCAAGGGGGTGTGGGGGAACCATGTTCCCCCGCGTGATTCCAAGGGGGCGTGGGGGAACCATGTTCCCCCGCGTGATTCCAAGGGGGCGTGGGGGAACATGGTTCCCCCGTCACCCCCCAATAAAGACCGTCGAAACCTTATAGGTCAACGCAGGCCGATAGCGCGCCTGCAACGCCGACCAGATGCGCGTCAGCGCCTCAATGCCCAAAAACTGTGGCGTAATTGTCAACTCCGCCACCTGATCCACCAGCTTGAGTGCCGCGATCTCACCCAAGAGCGGCGTACCCAACTCCGCCCCCGTCGCCCCCACCCCCAAGAGCGCCGCCTGTAAACCTTCACGATCCAGTTGGGGCACACGCTGCAACGCCTGAATGGCAAAACCAAGCAGCGCCTCCATCTGGAACTCGCCGCTCCCATAGACGCTTAACAGATAGTGGAGATCGAGCGCAAACGCACTACGCAACCACGTCTGCGCTGCCGCAGGATCGGCGGGACGGCGCAGGGCCGTATTGGGCGCAAGCGCATAGAGAAAGATATTCAACTGGGGACGCTCGTCCGCACCAGTTGTAATCAAATCGGGTGGCAGTGCCGTAACTAACACGTCAGTTCCCAAGAGAGAACCGAGCGTATGTTGGGCAAACCAGTTACTCACCTGTCCCTTGAGAACAGCAGTAACTGCCGCAGCAGCCAATGGTGAGTTCATAAATCTACCTGTAGGTTGGCAGATGCCACAAGCACAGTATAGCAAAGCTTTGTGTCCATGACAACTAGGGTGGTGCAACTTTTACCCTTTTAAATTTTTTGTTAGCGCGAAAAAACCTTGGATTCGTGGGATGCGTCGCGATGGCTTCGACAGGCTCAGCCAACGTTGCGGTGGCTGAGCCTGTTGCGGTGGCTGAGCCTGTTGCGGTGGCTGAGCCTGTTGCGGTGGCTGAGCCTGTTGCGGTGGCTGAGCCTGTCGAAGCCATCGTCGCGGCCCAAGACTTTTTCGCGCTAACATATAATTTCAGTAATCTTACGGATAGCATAAATATTGCATTTCGTGTATGCTATGGCAAGATCTATAAAACCCAATGTAACTTCATGCATCTCACGCCCTCTGTTCTCTGTTCTCTGTTCTCTGTTCTCTGTTCTCTGTTCTCTGTTCTCTGTTCTAGGAGTACATAATGTCACAGCTCGCACCCAATCCCAATGTCCACTCTGTCCGGGAGGCGAGCCTGCAAGGAGATATCCAGCCGCCCCAGACTGGAACTCGTGGGCTTGACTCAGCAACGATAATCGCGCAAACAACAATGGTGTTTGCCCATTCGGCCCTTGCTGCTCAACTCTATAATCAAGCGGGTACGCTGATCTGGATGAATGAGCGCCACCGTGCGCTCTTTGGGCTACCAGATGTGAACCATGGCGTTGGTAGCTTCAATCTGCTCAATGATGCTCAGGTACGCACCAATGCGTATGCCACTACGTATGCCCAAGCGCTGGCTGGCAACATCGCTCAGATGAGAGTGCCGCTGCGCTGGAGCGATCAAGATGCTCAGCGATCAAGTGGTGCTCCAGTACACATGCTCGATCAAGAGCTCTTGCCCTTGCGTGATGGCAGTGGTGCCGTAGCCGCGCTACTTGTGCTTACCTCCCTTCCGCCCAGCCAGCCCAACGATCCCACCAATAACGAACAGCTCTACCGCAGCGTCGAGCGGCGCGCCCATCTGCCTAAGGTAGAACTGGAGACCATGCTCGCTCCGTTGCAGCAAGAGGCAGCCGCCAACCAGCGTGTTCTTGCCTTGATCGAGCATCATGAACTACAAGAACTCCAGCGCATCGAGAGCCTTGGCCTGCTGGTGCGCAATCTGGCCCATGATTTCAATAATCTGCTTACCCGGATCCAGGGTAATGCTGATCTCGCGCTGATGAGTATGGAGGACGAAACATTCGATCTTACCCAAGAGCATTTGGTGCAGATCTGTGCCGCTGTCAACCAAGCCGCTCAGCTTACCAGCCAAATTCTGACCTATACCCGCCGCGAAAAATTTACCAGTGCGCTGATCAACCTCAATGATGTGAGTTTAACGATCAGTGAACTTATGCATAAACTACGGCGCTACCAGTGTCAGATCTATGTGTATCTGGCGAAAGACCTGCCTTTAATCAACCTCAATCCAACCCAAGCACGTCAAGTTATCCTCAATCTGCTCTTCAATGCAGCCGAAGCGCTCGATAATGGCCTTGGTACCATTACGCTCACAACCGCCCATGGTCAGCTTAGTCAAGCCGAGCTTCAGCCGCTGATCTTGGGCGCTCACGCTACACCCGGCCATTTTGTGCAGATCACGGTGAGCGATACGGGCTGCGGCATCGCGCCTGAACATATGCAGCAACTCTTCAAGCCCTTCTTCAGCACTCGCCTGCGCGGGCGCGGCTTGGGGCTCGTCGCTGTCCACGGTATTGTCGCAGAATACCGTGGGGCCATGCGCGTTACCAGCACCCCCGGTGAGGGCACGACCTTCGATGTTTGGCTGCCGGTTCATCCAGATAGCAGCTAGGAAGACGCGAAGACGCGAAGACGCGAAGACGCGAAGACGCGAAGACGCGAAGACGCGAAGATGCGAAGACGCGAAGACGCGAATGGCAACCTACGACCTCAGCCGACTAACGTCGGCACTACCTATGGCCATGTTCGGCAATCTGCAATCTGCAATCTACAATCTACAATCGTAAATGGTATTACTGCCCCTACGAACTCTTCAGTACCTCCAAGATGCTGATCAACTTTTCGATCCAACGCTCACCAAGGTGGTAGCGGTCGAGCCGGAGGAATTGGGGGCCAATTTTGATCGCGCTATCGCGCCGGTAGTTCCGCCGCAGCCGCTCGCGGGTGCTTTCGCTTAGCACGGGTAGCCGGATGGTGAACTCGTTGTTGGTGGCGACGATTGAACTGACGCCCGCTTGTAGGGCGAGGGCTTTGATCTGTAGCCAAATGAGCAGGTGTAGCGCTTCGGCTGGCGGTGGTCCGAAACGGTCTTCGATCTCGTTGCGGAGAGCCCGCACTTCCGCGCTTGTCTGCGCTTCAACCATGCGTTGGTAGACCGCAAGACGCACTTGGTCGTCGCTGATGTAGCTCGTGGGTAGGTAGGCGGTCAGGGGTAGGTCGAGGGTGACGAGCGGGCTGACGAGGATTTTTTCGTTCAGGATGAGCTTGGCGCTGCCTTTGGTACCACTGCGACCGGACGGTTTGGTTGGCTCTGGCAGTTCTGCGTTGGCTGGTTGCGCTGGTGCTTCGCGCTGGATCGCCTTGGCGGTGTTCCGCTGCGCGTCTACCTGCTGCTTCAGTTGGCCCACTGCCTGTTCGAGCAGGCGGGTGTAGAGGTCAAAGCCAATCGCGGCAATGTGGCCGCTCTGCTCGGAGCCGAGCAGGTTGCCGGTGCCCCGAATTTCAAGGTCGCGCATGGCAACACGAAAGCCTGCGCCCAGTTCGGTGGCCTCTTGGATGGCTTCGAGCCGCGCTTGGGCCTCCGGGGTCATGGGTTTGTCTTGTTTGTAGAGCAGGTAGGCATACGCACGGTTGGAACTGCGCCCCACCCGCCCGCGTAGTTGGTAGAGTTGCGCAAGACCATAGTGGGTCGCGTCGTCAATGATGATGGTGTTGGCGTTGGGCACATCTAGGCCACTCTCAATGATGGTCGTCGAGACCAGAACGTCGTAACGGCCCTCGAAGAAGGCGAGCATGACCCGTTCGAGTTCGCTGTCGGCCATTTGGCCATGGCCGACGGCGATGCGTGCTTCGGGAATGAGGCCGCGCAGCCGGTTGGCAATGTGGTAGATGCTGTGAACACGGTTGTGTACAAAGTAGACTTGGCCTTCGCGTTCGATTTCGCGCTCAATCGCTTCGCGGATCAGTTGATCACTGTAGGGTAGCACGTAGGTTTTGATTGGCACGCGATCCTCTGGTGGGGTGTCAATCACGCTCAGATCGCGGATGCCAGCCATCGCCATATGCAGCGTGCGCGGAATCGGCGTGGCCGTGAGGGTGAGTACGTCCACTTCGGTACGCAGTTGTTTGAGCCGCTCTTTGTGGCGCACGCCAAAGCGCTGCTCTTCGTCCACGATCACGAGGCCCAGGTCGCGGAATTGCACATCGCGTGAGAGTAAGCGGTGGGTGCCAATCAAAATATCCACCTGCCCTTTAGCTAAAGCGCGAATGATCTCGTCCTGCTCTTTGGTTGAGCGGAAGCGCGAGAGCATCTGCACTCTGAGCGGAAAGGCGGCCAAGCGTTTGGTGAAGGTGTCGTAGTGTTGTTGGGCCAATACGGTGGTGGGCACAAGCACCGCAACCTGTTTGCCGTCTTGCACCGCTTTGAAGGCAGCCCGCAAAGCCACTTCGGTCTTGCCGAAGCCCACATCGCCGCAGATGAGCCGATCCATCGGGATGTGCTGCTCCATATCGGCTTTGACATCACCCACCGCCCGCAGTTGGTCGTCGGTTTCAATGAAGGGAAACGCAGCCTCCAACTCATGCTGCCATTCGCCATCGGGGCCAAAGGCGTGTCCATGCTTGAGTTGACGCTGGGCGTAGAGCTTGAGCAACTCTTCAGCCATATCTTCTACGGCGGCACGGGCCTTGCGCTTGGCCCGCTCCCAGTCCTGAGTGCCCAAACGGGTAAGCGTCGGCTCGCCATCACCCGAACCAATATAGCGCGTCACGCGGTCAACTTGGTCTACGGGAACATAGATTTTATCGCTGGCCGCATAGGCCAGCACAAGGTACTCGCGCTCAATTTCGCCAACGGTACGCCGAATCAGGCCGTTGTAACGGGCAATCCCGTGTTCGATATGGACAACATAGTCGCCCACTTTGAGCCCGCGCAGGAAGGCGGAGCGATCCTCGCCGCTACGCTTGCGCCGTTGGCCCAAGGGTCGCCGCTGACGCAAGCCGAAGATCTCAACATCGCTGTAGAGCACAAGGTTGAGCGCAGGCAACTCCCAGCCGCCATCAATGGTGGCGTGATGGACTTGGAAGGGATGTGTGAGGCGTGAGGCGTGATGCGTGATGCGTGAGGCGTGAGGCGAGACGCGAGATGTGGAGGCATCAGTTCTACTTACTACTTCCTGCTTCCTACCTTCTAACCCCCGCGAGGCATCAGTTCTACTTACTACTTCCTGCTTCCTACCTTCTAACCCCCGCGAGGCATCAGTTCTACTTACTACTTCCTGCTTCCTACCTTCTAATCCCCGCTCCGACAACGCCTGTTCCACCAACTCTTGGAGGCGGGCGGCTTGGTTGGTCACGGCGACAACATGTTGGCCGTTGGTGCTGCGGGTGACAATGGCTTCGACGAGGCGGCGGAATTGGCCCCCAAAGAGTTCGGGCGGCATAAATTGGAGCTCGCCCAAACTCAGGGGGCGAAAGCCATCTTCAAGCATCGTCGTGGGCGCATTGTTGCTCAGATCTACGAGGGTACAGGCTGGTTGGGTGGCGGGCGGCATGGCCTCTTCCCAGAGGAAGTAGGGGCGCGGAAAGGCCGCAGGCAATTCGCCCGCCTCAATCTGGCGGGCACGCTGGTCGGCAGCGTGGTCGTGGAGCGCAGTGGCGTGCTGGACAAGAAACTGAACTTCAGAGAGCAGCACGGTGGCGTTAGCGGGCAGATGTGCGAGTAGGGTTGCGCCAGAGCCTGCACGGAAGAAGGGGGCATAGAAGGCGCGGCCCTCAAAGCGTAGGCCATGTTCAATGCGGGCGATATTCTCTTGCCATTCGGCCAGGGCTTCGGGGCGCAACGCGCTGCAATCGAGTTCAGCGAGGCGCGCAAGGGCAGTTTCACGCTTCCAGAGCGGAATTTCGTGGGGTGGGCCGATCAGTGCGCTTGCGAGGCGGGCCGCGCTACGTTGGGTCTCGGGATCGAAGCAGCGCAGGTTATCAAGTTCATCGCCGAAGAACTCAAGGCGCAACGGCAACTCGGCGGCGAGCGGCCAGAGATCAACAATATCGCCACGGCGCACAAACTCGCCCTGCTGTTCAACCGTAGGATGACTGCGGTAGCCCAGCGTCACCAGGGCACGTAGCAGGGCATCTTGGTTGAGTTGCTGGCCCCGTTGCAGGCGCAAGGTTGCCTCAGCCAACTCGGCGGGCGTGAGGGTAGGCTGCAGCAACGCCTTTACCGGGGCGACAATAATGGGTTTCGGCGCAGCCTCAAGCGTATGCAGGGCATGGAGCACACGCAGGCGCGCAGCAAGCACCTGATTGCCGGGCGACATATGCTCATAGGGCAGCGCATCGGCAGCGGGATAGAGCAGAATGCGCTCTGCGTCACACCACTGGCCCAGATCCTCAGCCACGCGCAGCGCAGCATCAGGGCTAGGCAAGAGGTAGAGCAGCGGTGCGTCGAGCAACTGGGCCAACGCGGCCACAATGGGCGGGCGGGCAGCAGCAGGGAGCGGCGCAACGCGCCAACGCCCAGCCGCACAGCCCAACGTTGCCGCGAGATCAGTTAGATCCGGATGAGCGGCAAGCGCCGCAGTGATTTGGGAGAGGGTTGGCATGGGGGGGAGTGGAGAACAGGGGAACAGAGGAACAGAGAACAGAGAACAGAGGAACAGAGAACAGAGAACAGAGAACAGAGAACAGAGAACAGAGGAACAGAGAACAGAGAACAGAGAACAGAGAACAGAGGAACAGAGAACAGAGAACAGAGGAACAGGGTTTGCTTCCAAGGGATGGTTTCAGGATACTTTACCGTTTGGCTTCCGACGGAGTGCCGACGTTAGGGAAGCAGAAATTTTTAATTACCCCAGCAGCCTGTCATGCTGAATAGTCCATGAGCGGTCATCGTAGTGCCGACGTTAGTCGGCTGAGGTCTTTGGCAGCGATGGGAAGCCGACTAACGTCGGCACTACCTACGGACTCTCAGGGTGGCAACGCAACGGGGCAATCAACAACATCCGCTTCCCTTAGTCGGCTGAGGTCGCCGACACCCCCCGGATGCCGACTAACGTCGGCACTCCAACGGTAAAAAGGAACGCAACAATCTACAATCTACAATCTACAATCTACAATCTGCAATCAACAATCTGCAACGGCATTACATCCTACCACACCTAGCTAATAGTGGTAGGATGTTGTGATAGTCCATGTACCATTCGCTCATTTGGGATGGTTTCAGAGGCTGTCTGAAAAGTCTATGAACTGGCGTTGGAGTGCCGGCTTCAGCCGGCTAAAGCCGGCACTCCAACGCGTGCCTACTAGCTTTTCAGACAGCTTCTCAAGCCACTTTACCGTTTACGCCGCCGGTAGTGCCGACGTTAGTCGGCTGAGGTCTTTGGCAGCGATGGGAGCCGACTAACGTCGGCACTACGACGGTAGATCTGAAAGCGTATTTCTGAAACCTTACTTTATTCTAACCAAATGAGGAACTCTACCAATACCTAAACTAGTCTGTTCTTCTGTTCCTCTGCCCTTCTGTTCCTCCGTTCTTCTGCCCTTCTGTTCTTCTGTTCTTCTGTTCCTCTGCCCTTCTGTTCCTCCGTTCTTCTGCCCTTCTGCCCTTCTGTTCCTCCGTTCTTCTGCCCTTCTGTTCTTCTGTTCTTCTGTTCCTCTGCCCTTCTGTTCCTCTGTTCCTCTGCCCCTCTGCCCCTCTGTTCTCCCTAAGGTGCATTATGCAAACCATACGCTACCAACTCCGACCACTGCTCCTGTTGAGCTTATTTACCTTGTTGTTGCTCCATAGCATGACCGCGCAGGGCGCTCCGGCAGAGCAGACACCTGTGGCGCATGGCGTAACCGATCGCTTGATTGTGCAATGGCATGAGGATGCTGGCGGGGGGGCACAGTTGGCGGGGGCGCTGGCTGCGGTGGCCGGGGTTGATTTGAGTTATATTCGGGCGTTCAGTGAGGATACGCACATCTTTGGGTTGCATGAACTACGGCCTCACGATGAAGTTGAACTGCTGGCACAGCGCCTACGTGAGATACCAGAGGTTTTGCTGGCAGAACCCGATACGCTGCTCTTTCCCGCCTTTGAGCCGAACGATCCGCTCTATGCCAGCGCTGGTTGGCCGCTCTGGGCAGTCGAAGCTGAGAGCTACGGGATTGAGCTTGCGGGGGCGTGGGAGGTTACCAAGGGTGATCCATCTATCGTCATTGCCATTGTGGATACGGGGGCGCTGCTGACCCACGAAGATCTGGTCGGACGCCACTTGGCCAGCAACCCGGGCTACGATCTGATCAGCGATCCGGCGCGTTCGGGTGATGGCAGTGGGCGCGATCCCGATCCAAGCGATCTGGGCGATTTTGTGACATCGGAGGAGACGCAATCAGGTCAGCCGCTGGCGGGTTGTGCAGTGAGTAACAGCTCTTGGCATGGGGCGCATGTTGCGGGGATCATTGGCGCAACAGCCAATAATGGCATCGGCATTGCTGGGATCAACCAACGTTCGCCGCTGCTGCATGTGCGTGTCCTCGGCAAGTGTGGCGGCTATATTTCAGATATTGCCGATGGGGTGCGCTGGGCGGTAGGGGTAAACGTCCATGGTCTACCCTTGAATCCCAATCCAGCGCGTGTGATCAACATGAGCCTCGGTGGGGGCGGGAGGTGCAACCGCTTTTTGCAGGAGGCGATTCATGAAGCCAACCGCCGTGGTGCGGTGGTGGTAGCCGCTGCGGGGAATGAAAACACCTCTGCGAACAATTTCCAGCCAGCCAATTGTGCCGGTACGATTACCGTGGCTGCTGTAGCGCGTACTGGCTGGCGGGCGCGTTATAGTAACTATGGCAACTTCGTAGCCCTTGCCGCTCCTGGTGGCGATCGTTCGGTTGATACACTGATCGCTTCGACCATCAACAGCGGGCGCACTGTGCCAACGAGCGATAGCTATGGCGCCTATCAGGGCACTAGTATGGCAGCACCCCATGTGGCAGGGGTGGTCAGTTTAATGCTTTCAGTCAACCCAAATTTGCGTACTGCTGAGATCATGGAGATCTTGCAACAGACCGCGACGCCATTCCCGTTGGGCAGTAGCTGTTTGGACATCTGTGGGGCCGGGATTGTCAATGCGCGGGCGGCGGTGCGCGAAGCCGAGTGGCGGCGCTATGGCACGATTGCCCTCGCCAACTTGGAACCCTCCAGTTTGGATTTTGGCGGGCAAGCGGTGGGCAGTAGGAGTGCCGCGCAACTGGTGACGTTGCGGAACGATGGATGGATGCCGCTGATAGTGAGTGATCTCAGCTTCCCTGCTACCTTTTCACGACACGGCGGGAGTTGCCCTAGTCAACTGCCCTTTAGCCTAGAGCGGGACGCGCAGTGCAGCTTAGGCATTGTCTTTAGCCCTACGCGTGAGGGCAGACACCAAGGTGAGTTACTGCTCACGAGCAATAGTGTAGACAACCCCGTGACGGTTGCACTCCGTGGAACCGGCCAGATCGCAGCGGCCAGCTTCAGTCCCGACATCCTCAGTTTTGGCCTGCAACAGGTGGGCACCCAGAGTCAGCCGCAACAGCTTATGCTCACCAGTTCAGGCACGGCCCCCCTAGAACTGACTGAAATCGTAATCGAGGGCGACTTTGTTCGCACTGGTGGCACATGCCCCACGAGCTTCCCGGCCAACCTCGCTGCGGGCCAACAGTGCAGCCTTGAGCTACGTTTTGCGCCTAGCACGGCTACGCGCACCCGTGGTCTCCTCAGTCTCAACAGTAACGCCCTGCTTCCGCCCGATGCTGTGATGCTGTTTGGCGGCGGCAGTGCCCCGGCTCTGGGTTTTGCGCCCTTGCGGCTTGCGTTTGGCTCTCAACGGGTGGGAACGTCGAGCCCAGCCCAAGTGCTGATGCTGCGTAATCCAGGTAGCGCCCCCTTGACCATTGAGGAGCTACAGCTTGATGGTGACTTTGAGCGCGTGGGCGGCAGTTGTCCAGATTTTTTGCCAGCCCAACTAGAACCGTTGGCACGTTGCGATCTCTGGCTACGCTTCAGGCCACGCAGCGGCGGGGCGCATGAGGGCAGCTTGCGTGTGATGAGTGATATACCCGACGGCCCCTACCGTGTGCCCCTCAGTGGGCTCGGTCTGGCATCAGCTCTCACCCTAGCCCCTTCCGCGATCCATTTTGGTGGGCAGGAGTTGGATCAACAAAGCTTGACCCAGACCTTGCGGTTGAGCAGTTCGGGTGAATTGCCCCTCCGCATCGATGCGCTACGCTTGGATCACACTGCCTTTGAGCGCACGGGGGGCAGTTGCCCTGCTGAGGCTGCCTTGCCTGCAACCTTGGAAGTGGGGAGTGACTGTACCCTCGATCTGCGCTTTAGCCCGACTATGACGGGCAGTCAGCGTGCGCTCTTGCAGATCAGCACCAATGCGCCCGACAGCCCCAGCCTCGTGGAACTCAGTGGGGTAGGCACGACGACGCCTACGATGAGCCTCCAGGTGGAACCGCATGTGCTGGACTTTGTGGCGCGCAGTGATCAGACGGCAGACTTGAGCCAAACCCTGGTGATCAGCAATGTGGGGCTTGTACCCATTCTGCTGACGGATATTGAGTTGGAAGGTGCAGCCTTCGAGCTAGATACGGGTGCATGTGGCCCTCTGCCCGCTCAGTTGGACGTAGCAGCCACCTGCACCATTACCGTGAGCCTCAGTAGCAACCAACCCGGCAACTACCAAGGGCTGATTACCATTATGAGCGACGAACCGGAAGGCCCACGCAACGTTGTGTTGAGCAGTACCCTACGTGCCCTACAGCCAGGGGTACTCAACCTCGGCAATGCGAGTATCAGCAGTGACCCGCGTTGGATCACGCTCAACTTTGATGTGGTGCGGAGCGGTGGCAGTGAAGGGCACCTCATGGCGTACTACAGCATCACTGGCGAGCGCCAACCAGACGAGGGCGACCTGATTGTCACGATGGCACCCATCAATCTTGCAGCAGGCGAAACGCAGCAGCGCATCGAAGTCAGGCTCAACCAACTGAGCCTCATTGCCGTGCGTGATCTCGTCATTACCCTCGAAGGCGCCCAGGGCATTGTAGCCGCCCAGCATCGTCCCTTGCGCATTGCTATGCCAAGGCAAGGGTACGAGATCTTTGTGCCTTTGATCATCCGCTGAAGCCTCCCACCAAAAAAATGTGTTAGCGCGAAAAAGCCTTGGGTTGGTAGGTGGCCTAGCGGTGGCTTCGACAAGTTCAGCCACCGCGCCGCTGGCTCGGTGGTTGAGCCTGTCGAAACCAGCCTGTCGAAGCCAAGCGGCGCGGCCCAGGACTTTTTCGCGCTAACAAAAATGTTCGTGTCGCGGTGGCTGAGCCTGTCGAAGCCACCACGACACGAACAAACCATTGGTAATACCGTGGTTACTCTGCTGTCGTATGGTGGTACTCAACGAAAGCATTACCACGGTGAAGAGGTTACTATGTGCGCTCGTAGGGTTGAGTCCTTTCTCCTGCGTATTGTCGTCCCCGGAGACGAGGCCCTCACACCTGAGCGGTGGCGTGGTCGTATTCAGCACATTGCCAGTGGCAGCGAGCAGCAGATTGATGAACTAGCCCAAGCAGTTGCCTTTATCAGCGCTCATCTGGGGCCGCCTTCTGAGTTTGTCCTCGAACTAGACCAGCAGCCTCCAGCCCAATCGCCATGATAGAGCAACAGCGCCTAGCCGCTACGAATGCGCTCGTACAACGCAACCGTCTCAGGCAGCGGGTCAACCCCCAACTCTTGATCAAGCGCTGCGAGACAGCGGTTGTAGAGGCGCAGGGCGGTGCTACGTTCACCTAAGCTGCCATAGGCGCGCATGAGCAACTGGTAGGCTTCCTCTTGGGCTTGATCATGCTCCAAGACGCGCCAGGCCAAGCCAATCGCATCGTGGGTTTGATCATTCTCGATCAGCAGGTTGCCTAAGCGCAAAGAAGCTTCAGTAAAGAGCAGCCCTAGCCGTTCGCGTTCAACCACCGACCAATCTTCGTAGAGGCAATCGGGCAGGAAGGTGCCGCCATAGATGTCGAGGGCGTGGCGAAAGGCGCTCATGGCTTGCTCGGCATGGCCTTTGTAGAGCGCAATGCGCCCATTGTCTACCGCGACCGTAAAATCGTGGGCATCATAGCCATGATCGCTCTCGACATTGAAGCCATAGGTGTCACCCTGTTGCATAATGTAGTAGGTTGGCGCACCTTCAGGTCGTCCCGGCTCAATCGCTTTAGTCAGGCGGCTGAGGGTAACGCGCAGGTTATTGGAAGCCGAATCGGACTCCAACCCTGGCCAGAGCATATCCATAATGCGATCACGGGGCAGCATGCGCCCCCGTTCGATCAGAAGCAACTGGAGCAATTGGCGCGCCTTGATGCTGCGCCAATCGCGGTCGCGCACTTCAACATCGCCACGGTAGACATGAAAACAGCCAAGGGTACGCACCTTCAGCCGGTAGGCTGGGCGGTAGACCAAGCGCTCCATGGCGCTTTCAGCCGCACTGCGAATACCAGCGTGGCGTTCCCTCGTCATGCTGCGCAAGGTTGGAAAGGCTTTGGCCGAGCCGGTATCTCCCAGCAGGTGCGCAATCCGGGCGCGAATGCCCGACGCTTGGGTGCGCTTGAGCAGATCGAGCAGCAGATCGGGGGCAACATCGATCAGTTGTTGGCGTAACACCTGGCCAACCGAGAGGGGCGCAAGGCCAAGTTCAAGGGCGGCGGCAACCGCATGTTCAACGACCGCTTGGGGGAGTGCGGGCAAAAAACCGAAGCTATGCCGCTCACAGAGATCCCAACCCAGACGCAGCGCCTGTTGACGCAAGGCTTCATCGCCACGGCGGGTGGCCAAGGCTGCGCGGTAGATCTGCGCTGCCGCCAAGAAGAGCCCATCGCCACGGCGCTCCATCTCAGCCGTAAGCTCCTCGGCCAACGCCGCAGCCCGGTCGGGTTCGCCGCCTTCGCCCAAGGCAACCAACAGGTAGAGTTGCAACCAGAGGTCGTGCGTGCCCAAGACAGGGGGGGGGGGGTCCGGGGGTGGTACCACGCGGATCGGCATCGCCACCAACCACACGGGTCAAGCGCACCAAATCGAGCGCGGCCACTGCACTACTCCCTTGGTCGCTCCGCAGATTACTATAGGCATCAATCACCTGAATGCGCGCCAAGAGCGTAGCGGCACCACTCGCATTCGCGGCCCGTCGCGCCCGTGCGATGTAGGTAGGCGCCTCTTCAAAGCGCCCCTGCTCGACCAATAGCAGCGCGAGGAAGGCTGCGCTCACTCCAATTACGCTCTCTTGCGAGTAGGCACTCAGCCGCCGATGGGCATGCAGCGCCATCGCCACTGCATCATTGAGCCGACCCTGCTGGTAGAGCGCCAGCGCATTCAGGAGCAGCAAATTCTGATGCAGGCGATCATCGCGCTCCACTTGGGGCATCTCAAGCGCTTGGGCCACAGCGGTGGCGGCGGCTTCGGGGTAACCTTGCTGGCTATGGATCGCCGCAACAATCATGGCCAGCATCCATTGCCAGAAGGGGCTGCGCGGATGGGCACTGGCATGGTTGGCCACCCGTAGTGCAGCGGCATAGCGTCCACGGTTGTAGAGCAGCGCAGCAGCAGAGGCGAGCGCCGCCCCACGGGCCCAGGCATCGCGCACATGGTTGGCTGCATAGACCGCCCGAACGCAGACGTCGGCAAATTCAGCGGGGCAATCCTCCCAGAAGACCAGTGCCGCAAGATCGCTCAAGGCGCGCATCTCGCGCTGGTGGTTACTCTGCTCCCGATAGAGCTTGGCCGCCTTGCTAATCGCATTGAGCGCCTGGTCGCGGGCCGAAGCGGCCATACTCCAGCCCCACATGTGCAGCAACTCAGGATCATTGAGGCGATAGTGTTCGGGCAGCCGTTCGAGCCATGCGCGAATCGTCGCCCGTTGCGGCGTATCAATCAGTGGCCAAGCGCGGCGACGCAAAGCACCAGCCAGCGCCTCATCGTTGCCCGCCGCCGTATAGTGATTCATTGCTGCTTCAAGCATGCTGCGGCGCTCAAAGGCCGCACCATAACGCAGATGCAACTGTGCCAAGCGGGTACGCCCCAAGTGCTGCTCGGCCCGTTCGTGCAGCAAGCGCCCCCAGAGGGGATGGAAGCGATAGGCACGCACCTCAGCATCGCCCGTTTCGACCTGCGAGATCGGTAAGCCCAATTGCAGGATGCGATCAATCAATTCCTGGGAATCAGCACAACCAAGCACCTCACTGAGCAATTCGGCATCAAATTGATCAGCTAGAGCAGTTTGGGCCAAGACATCAAGCAGTTCACGCGACAGCCCATCCAAGACTTCGGAGGCTAGATAGTCGAAGATGCTGCGCTGGCTACTATAGATGCTCTGCAAGTAAGCCCGGCGCTGTTCGGGTTGCTGTTGCGCGAGGGCGCGAGCGGCAAGCTGTACACTCAGCACCCAGCCTTCGGTATGCTGCAATAGCAGATCAAGGTCTTCCGCATTCAATTCAACCCTGGCCCGGCGCAACAGCGTCGCCGCCTCATCACGGGTCAGCGAGAGATCGTTGCGTTGCACCTCCAACAGCAACCCTTCCGCACGCATGCGGTGGAGCGGAGTCAGATCAAGTGGGCGACGCGACGCAACAACAATATGCAGGTTCGGGGGGGCCGCACGCAACATATAGGTCAGCAGCGCCCCCGTGATGGGCCCATCAGCAATCTGATGGTAATCATCAATACAGAGAAACGTTGGCTGAACCAGCGCAGTTTGTAGGTCACTCATCAAGGCCCCGGCCACCAAGGGCCAATCGCGCTCAAGCTGGGCCGCCGAGTGCAAAATCCGCCACGCCTCTTCGCCCACTTCAGGCCGTTGACGCTGAAAGGCACGTACCAGATAGGCCAACAGCATCGCTGGGGCGCTATCGTCCGCATCAAGGCTCACCCATGCAACCGTGGCCCCGGTGCGTTCAAGATCAGCGACCCACTGAATCATGAGCGTCGTCTTGCCATACCCTGCTGGGGCTACCACGAGCGTCGCCGGGCGTAGACGCACTTCAGCAAGGAGGGCTTGCAGATCGGGACGCAACAGCGTTTCACTGCGTGGTGCAGGGGAGACTAACTTGAGCGGCAGAAGGGCCAAACCAGCAGCGGTTGGCGGTCGTGGTGAAACCACCTGCATCATAGGTTCTCTCCACGCAGCCTCGGCGCTACACACAGGCTGCTCATGTCCCAGTTGGTGCGCCTCTTATAGCGCCAAGGCGTTCATGCAAGAGCGAAACGGGTATAATCGGCATAAGCCGATCAGCGCGTGCCACCGCTGTTCATTATTGTAGCACATACAGCCACGACTCCGACATAAAACCATGTGTGAATTGGGCCATTTGTTGAATTATGTCTACGACGGGCGGTCGTAGCAGCCTGCCACTTCGACAAGCGCAACCAGCACATGCTATACTCTAGCGGGCATATGTGGTGACCCCATTGCAGATTGTAGAAAAACCTATTTCCTATTTCCTCGTTTCTACCTCCTTACCCTTACCCTTCCGTGGGCTTAAACTACACGCTTAGTGGGGAGTCTCCTTGTGATCACTCGGCTCAAAATTGCACTGATTGCGTCGGAGTGCTATCCGTTTGTGAAGGTTGGTGGGTTGGCCGATGTGGTAGGCGGCCTCGCAAAGGCGCTCCATCAGGCTGGCCATGAGGTGGTCGTCATCGTACCGCGCTATGCCGCAATTGATGGGCTACGCTTCAAACTTCAACCCTTCCTGAGCCCCTTGGGTGTTTGGATGGGCAATAGTCAAGAATGGTGCGCGGTTCAGCACGCCGACTATGACGGTCTGCCAGTCTATTTCATTGAACACGACCACTACTTTGGGCGCCCTGGACTCTACCATGATCCCGAATTCTACGACTATCAAGATAATGTGCGGCGCTTTGGTTTCTTTAGCCGCGCCGCTCTACAGCTCTGCCGCGATATGGGCTTTAGTCCCGATATTGTCCATGCCCACGATTGGCAGACCGCGCTGGCCCCCGCCTATTTGAAAATTTGGCATTGGGACGATGCCTACCTCGGTAATGCGGCGAGTATCTTGACAATTCACAATCTGGCCCACCAAGGGCGCTACCATGCCGACGATTACGACTACCTCGGCTTGCAGTGGGGCAATTTTACCAGCGATAAGTTTGAAGAATTTGGTGGCATCAACATGCTTAAGGGCGGCATCTACTATGCCGATCTTGTAACCACCGTGAGTCCGACCTACGCCCGCGAGACGCGCACCCCCATGGGTTCCAACGGTTTTGCGCCCTATCTCGCACGGCGCGGCGAAGATTACCTTGGGATTGTCAACGGAGTGGATTATACTCAGTGGAATCCGGCGCTCGACCCCCACCTCCCCCACCATTTCGGGCCACGGCGCATGGCGGGCAAGGGGCGCGTCAAGGCAGCCCTACAAAAGCGCATGCAACTTGAAGTAACGCGCGATATGCCCCTGATTGGCGTTGTCAGCCGCTTTGTTGATCAGAAGGGGCTTGATCTGCTGGCAGGTTCCATTGAGGCCATCGTCAGCGACATGCGCGTCCAGTTTGCGCTGCTCGGCGCGGGCGAAAAGGGGCTAGAGTGGTACTTTGGCCCCTTACCAGGGCGCTACCCGGGGCGCATCGGGAGCTACATCGGCTATAACGAAGCATTGGCCCACTGGATCGTCGCAGGTGCCGACTTCTTCCTCATGCCCTCCCACTTTGAACCCTGTGGCCTCAACCAGATCTACGCGCTCAAGTATGGCACCCTGCCGATTGTGCGCGCCACCGGCGGCCTCGATGATACCGTGCAGCAGTACGATGAAGCCACAGGCGACGGCACTGGCTTCAAGTTCTGGCAAGCGACCCAGCGTGCCGTCTATGATGTGGTTGGTTGGGCCGTGAGTACCTACTACGACCGGCCTCAACACATGCGTAAACTGATCAGCAGAGCCATGGCCCAAGACTTCTCATGGGCCACCCAAGCCGAAGCCTATCTCCACGTTTACCAGCGCGCCTTGAGCAACAAGCGCTCGTTGGGGTGAGTGGCTGGCTGAAAAGTCTATGAACTGGCGTTGGAGTGCCGGCTTCAGCCGGCTAACGCCGGCACTCCAACGCGTGCCCACTAGCTTTTCAGACAG
>NZ_NQWI01000268.1 GCF_002532535.1 Candidatus Viridilinea mediisalina | reverse complement strand
GCCGCCCCTATAGTCCTTCAGATAAAGAATCGTAAAAGGGAGGGGTTCGGGGAGGGCGAAGCCCTCCCCGAAAACCCCTCCCACGATCCTAGAGGCTCCAGAAACATTATCTGAAAGGCTATAGTGATGAGTGAAAGGAATCTCAATGGTGGACACAACTAGCGCCACAGGTAAATATCTCTACGGCATTATCAATTGTGGTGAAGAACGCTCCTTCACGACACCCGGCATCCACGAAGTGGGATCGTTGGTCTACACCATCCCTTTCAAGCAGGTTGCAGCCGTGGTGAGCGATTCACCCCTTCAGGAGTATGACAGCACCCGGCGCAATATGCTGGCCCATACCCGCGTCCTCGAAATGGTCATGCGCGAATTTACGATCCTGCCGGTCTGCTTTGGGATTGTAGCCCCCGATGCGCGCACCGTGCGCGAACAGCTCTTGGGTGAGGGCTATGAGCAATTGGTAACCCAACTCAAAGAGATGGAGTGTCGCATCGAGTTGGGCCTCAAGGCTTTCTGGATTGCCGATGACATCTTCCGCGAAATTGCCGAGCAGAGTGAAGAAATTCGTGAACTGCGCGACCGGATTACGGGGTTGCCCAGTGAGCAGACCTACTATCAACGCATTAAGTTGGGCGAAATGGTTGAGGCTGAGGTGAATCAGCGCCGCGAACGGGATAGTGCGACCATTCTGGCGCAACTAGAACCACTGGCCCATGAAGTTCGCATCCATCCGCCCCTCACCGATCGCATGGTGCTCAATGCGGCCTTCTTGATTGACCGTGCCCGTGAGGAGGCCTTTGATCAAGCTATCCGTGAGTTGGATGCAGCCATGGGCCAGCGCCTGCTCTTCAAATATGTTGGGCCAGTACCGCCCTACAACTTTGTCACCATTAAGGCCGATTGGAGTAGTCGTGAGCGCACGGCTGCATTGCGCTAAGATGAGCAACAATACCCTATGGGTCTCTTAAACCTACTTGCCTTGCCCCTCACTGCGCCAATTGATAGCGTAGTTTGGGTAGCCGAAAAGATTCTCGATCAGGCTGAACATGAACTCTACAGCCCTGAGCGCATCCGCCAAAAATTGGCGGAATTGGAGCTTGCGCTTGATCTAGGTCAGATTGATGAAGCGACCTACGAAGCAGCCGAAGAGGTGCTGATTGACCGCCTGCGCGAAGCGCGCGCCCGCATGCGGAATAGGTGATTGTAGCAACGATGGATTTGTGCGACCCAGCGAAGGCACTCGCCCGCCTACTCCGCATGGGTCTAGAGGAACGATACCACCATGCGTAGCATTGACGTGATCCGCCTCGCTCGCGAGCAGATCAATGAGATTACTGGCCTACCCTTCGATACGGTTTCGCGCTGTACGAAGGATGACGATGGCTGGATTGTGGGTATTGAGCTGATTGAGATGCGTCGTATTCCCAATAGCTGTGATCTGCTTGGCACCTACGAACTGCGCCTTGATGCTGATGGCAACCTGGTGAGCTACCAGCGCACCAATCGCTATCAGCGTGGCGCGGTGGAGCAGAAGTAGGGTTACTTCTGCCCCACCGCGCCGCTTGGCTTCGACAAGCTGGCTTCGACAAGCTGGCTTCGACAAGCTGGCTTCGACAAGCTGGCTTCGACAAGCTGGCTTC
>NZ_NQWI01000267.1 GCF_002532535.1 Candidatus Viridilinea mediisalina | reverse complement strand
AGCTCGCGCAAAGCCGCAAAGGTTTGGCGCTCATATGCAAAAAACTCTGCGCCCTTGCGCCTTTGCGTCAAGAAACCCGGCGTATAGGATTGACAACCATGCAAGCCCTAGATTTCTGGAAAGCCATCACAATTATTGCGCGGATTATTGAACATTACCCTGAATTGCGTCTTCAGGTGCCGGAGGATGTGTTGCTGCGTTTGTTGTAGAGCTTCACGTCGCCCCGGAGGAAGCGCATGGCTGTCTCGGCGAGCAGGGCGGCACCAAGGGGTAGGCAGCGTTCATCAATATCGAAGATGGGCGTGTGGTGGGCACGTAGCACGCCGTCGGCGTGGGCCGCACCGAGCAGCAGCATGGCCCCAGGCACTTTTTGGGTCATGTAGGCAAAATCTTCTGCCCCAAGGCCGGGGGCCGAGTGGTCGAAGGCGTTGGCACCAAGCAGATCATGGGCCACCTGTTGCATCCAACCCGCTACGCGCTCATCGTTCCAGCCCGCCGGATAGCCGCGCCCAATTTTGAGGCGATAGTTACCGCCGTAGGCACGGCTGACGGCGAAAGCGCGTTCCACTTCATTGATCAACTGCTCACGCACATGGGTGCTATAGCTACGCATGGTTCCCTCGATGCGTACTGCGCTGGGAATAACGTTGGTAGCCTGACCACCATGCACCACGCCGACACTAATGATACTCGGCTCCACCGGGTCAATCCGGCGCGCCCGGATGCCGTAGAGTGCAGTGAGTACCGGAATAAGCATAAAGATCGGGTCGGTGCCCTCGTGGGGCGATGCGCCATGACCACCGCTGCCCAACACCTCGCCCCGGAAATCATCTACGGCGGCAGAGGTCCAGCCTGGGCGGATGGTCACCTTGCCCAAAGGCAGCGTGGAATCAACATGGAGCGCAATCACGGCATCCACCCCCTCCATGCAGCCCGCTTCAACCATACGTAGACCGCCACTCTTGCCTTCGGCATCCCATGCCTCCTCGGAGGGCTGAAAGAGCAGGCGCACACGTCCGCGCAAAAGGCCCGCCGCGAAGCACTCACGGAGCAGATGGGTCGCGCCCAAAAGCATGGCGGTATGGGCATCGTGGCCACAGGCGTGCATCATGCCAGGCTGAGTCGAAGCAAAACTGAGCCCGGTCGCCTCAAGGATCGGCAGCGCATCCATATCGGCACGCAAGGCAATCGTTGGCCCCTCGTCGGTGCCAAACTCACCCACAACCCCCGTCTTGGCCACACCGCTCCGCACCGTGATGCCACCAATGGCATTGAGCGTATCAACCACCAGCGCAGCGGTACGCTCTTCGGTAAAGCTCACTTCGGGATAGGCATGAATAGCACGCCGCAGACGGATCAATTCGTCGGCAAGCGCGTGGGCTTGGTCTAGCATATGGGGACTCCTTTTTACCGTCGTAGTGCCGACGTTATACCATTTACGATTGTAGATTGTAGATTGTAGATTGTAGATTGTAGATTGCCGAACATGGCGTTCCAATGGGCGTGAGGGAAGCGGATGTTGTTGGTTGCCCCGTTGCGTTGCCACCCTGAGAGGCCGTAGGTAGTGCCGGCTTTAGCCGGCTTCCCATCGCTGCCAAAGACCTCAGAGGCTGTCTGAAAAGTCTATGGTTTGGCGTTGGAGTGCCGA
>NZ_NQWI01000064.1 GCF_002532535.1 Candidatus Viridilinea mediisalina | reverse complement strand
CGGCGTATCTCTATGCGCGAAGCAGCACGCATCCAATCGTTTCCTGATGAGTTCATCTTTGAAGCAAAGCTACGTGAGACCGAGCGCCAAGTGGGTAACGCAGTTCCCCCAGTGCTGGCCTGGCATTTGGCGCAAGCGGTGAGTCGCTTTTTACTTAGAAGATGCACTTTTTGTTGAATATTGGGGGTCAACATACCACCCTCGTGAGCGTATAAAGGTTTGGTTGTGCATGGCGGACATTCATGCACAAGGTTGGGTGCCTTCTGAGGTGTTGTTTCGGAAGGTGTGAACATTTTTACATTGACATCCTCACTTAACCATGCTACGTGGCACACGGTGGAGTGCCGGCTTTAGCCGGCTAAAGTCGGCACTCCACCGCGTAGCGACCGACTTTTCAGACAGCCCCTAATGAACTACCCATGACAATGTACGTATTAATTGAACCAAAAGCTGAGGGTATCTATACCGCATCTCTGATTGGCATGCCCATGATGGCTGCTCAAGGCCAATCGGAGAACGAAGCCCTCACCAAACTCCGTACACTGGTCGCTCACCGTCTCCAAGCGGCACGCATCGTCCCCCTTGAGATCGAACTGCCTGCAACAATGCACCCATGGCTAGAACATGCTGATCGCTTGAGAGCAAATCCACTTTTTGCCGAAGTACGTGAGGCAATCCAAATTCAGCGTGAGCAGGATGAAGAATATGGTAGCGGATGCGACATTGGTCACGCGCAATCAACGTGATGAACCGCCAAAGATGATAAAATCACCCCTGCTTATTGTGTCATTTGGCATAGTACTGATAGACATGGTTTTTGCTCTCTGATATTATTGACTTTATGGTGTTAAGCGCGTATACTTAAACTGTTGTCTCGACCATGAAAGGTTTGTCACAACAATGAAAAAATCTCTCGAACAAGTGAATTTAGTAGAGATACGAACAGTTTGGGGGTATAAATCATTCACTCTTTACTGTGGAGATATTACACTTATTAAAAATGAAATCGATATTTTTTTCATATCTTCATATAAAAAAATCTTACAAACCCACAAGAGGAACTGTAATTGAAAGCCTTCTCAGGAAAGGAATTAATGTTGAAGATTTGGCAAGAGATTGTTATTTGGATTTGCGTAATAAATTTCATTGTTGGGTTTCAAATCCTATTTCTACTGATCTGTGTAAACGTATCCTTTGTGTAGAGACTTCTCCTAGATCTCGCTTGGATCCTAACGTAGATGTGCATGAACGGGCAATTCGTCAATCGCTCGAAGATGCTTTTGCAGTGCTTTCGATCCTTGAAGTTCGTGGTGTGCCAGTTAAAGAATTAGTAATTCCGATGCTTGGAACTGGTAATCAAAAATACAATCCACACGCCGTAATGCAGATATTACTGGAACTCTCAACCGCCCATCTATTGCGATCGAGTGGGACACAACAGATACACTTTGTAGCTTATGAATCCCACCAAGCGCAACAGTTAACTGAAGCGATGGATGAGCATCTCGGACGAGTTAAAGTACTGCTTCCTAAAGGTGATTTAGTTGACTCTATTAAGTACGATATTGACGGGTTAATTAGGATGTTACAGCAAATGAATCCGATAAAGGTACTTGATGATTTACAACAACTTATTCTTAATGATAATGCTACCCCGCTTGGATTTGGTATCACTGGGCGCGATCTCGCTGATGCCATTGTGAATGATCTTCTTAATCTTGAAGACCAGAAAGGAGACCTGAACGGAAAAATTAGAAAGCTTCAAAAACCGAAGTACGATGTGCCGGAATGGGCCAAACAATATCTGCATGTACTTCGTACCATTGGCAATAATTTTGCCCATGGTCAAGCTGCCGCACAAAAAATGAGTACTTCACTAGGGCCACAGGATCTTGAAATTCAGCTTATATGTATTCGTCGAGTGCTTAAACTCTGGTTTGACATTCAAAGAGAAAAATCCTCTTGACAATTATTATGATCTTTTTATGTATATGTGAATGCGTATATTTAGCACTACAACGAGACCTGTTTGAGCAAGGCTTTGGGATGCCATATCTCTTTTATCGCTCAAACGTACTAACCTGCACTTTATCGCTCCAGACTGCGAAGTAGCTTGAATGTTCTCTCGTTGTAGTACTAGCGAGATAGAGGGGCAATACGTAAACCCCATGTTAAATCATGACACTTGGTTTGCCGAGGATGTCGAACCTACTAGAATTAGAGTTCAATAGTGATAACTCAAGATTTGCAGCCCTAATGAAACGGGTGTGATCAAAATCTCTAGGGCGGTGCCCTACACCCGGGCGCACCTTAGAGCTTGAGCAACATAGGGCAGCATTGAAGGAGCATATTGCTCGTTCTAGCCTCGAAAATTCGTGTTACTGATGCGGTAACCCTTTTGGAAAACAAGTATGCAAACCGATTTCTATGACGCCCATCAACGTCACTGGGATGACGCAGAGCGTCTCTTCGGTGCATCGCGCTGGGCGAATGCTGACCATTTGTATGGAATAACGGCAGAATGTGGGTTAAAGCGATTGATGCTGGCATTTGGTATGCAGACCGGAGTTCATGGGGTGCCACAAGAGCAGCATGATCGTAAACACATTGAACAGATTTGGGTTCGCTACGAGACCTATCGCTCGGGCCATGTTGCGGGCTTCAGGTATGGGTTACCTCCAAACAATCCATTCGATGACTGGAACGCATCCCAACGCTACGCTCATCAGAGCGAGTTTGAGCAAGCGCGGGTTACGCCACATCGTACTGGGGCGGATGTTGTGCGTACACTTGTGAAGAAGGCGGCCTTAGAGGGGCTGTTATGACAACGTTCGATCAGATTGTGCCGACCATCAGGAATCTTTTGCAGTCCCATGGTGATGCACTGGCTCGGCTTGGCCCGCTGATCGTCAATCGTGATCTGAACAGTCGGGTACGGCTGATCGTGGGCAAAACGACGATCCGTGATGACCCTGAGGCGATGGCGCTGCTTACAACGCTCACGCAGCAGATGACCGCGATGCTTGGCCCCCACGCCTTTCCGCCAGATCGCACGCTGCTCTTTGAGGAGCAGCTAGAATCTGTGCTTGATGGGCTGCCGAGCTTCACCCTTGATGGTCTGGATGGTATTCGCGTCGTTGACCGGCTTGCGACAGAAACTAACTGGGCTTCGATTGCTCCTCCGACAACCGGGGCGTCCAGGATCGTCTTCTTTTCAATTAAGGGTGGCGTTGGGCGTTCGACCGCACTGGCAGCTTCTGCCTGGGCGCTGGCACAACAGGGGAAGCGTGTACTCGTACTCGATCTTGATCTCGAAGCGCCGGGCCTCTCATCGGCGCTGCTGCCAAATGAGCGCCGCCTAGATTACGGTATCGCTGATTGGCTCGTTGAGGATCTGGTTGACAATGGTGATACTGTGTTTGAGCAGATGGTTGCGACGAGCACCCTCGCACATGATGGTGAAATCTATGTCGTACCGGCCCACGGACGCGATCCGGGTGAATATGTTGCGAAACTTGGACGTGTCTGGATGCCAAAGGTGAGCATCGAAGGTCGCCGTGAGGGCTGGTCGCAGCGTCTGCAACGGCTGATGAATGCGCTGGAGCAACGCTGGCAGCCAGATGTCATCTTGATCGACTCGCGTGCTGGCATCGATGAAGTTGCTTCAGCATGCGTGACTGATCTTGGGGCAAATCTGGTACTCCTGTTTGCTATTCATGCTGAACAGACCTGGACAGGATACCGTATTCTGTTTCGCCATTGGCGCAACGCTGGCGTAACCCGATCTATACGCGAACGCTTGCAACTTGTTGGCGCAATGATCCCTGAGCTTGACCATACGATATATCTCGAAAGGCTACGTGAAGAGGCGTGGGATACCTTTACTGAGGAACTCTATGACGGTGTGCCTGCTGGCGTAGTTGCCGCAGACCTGTGGAGTTTCGATAGGGCTGATGAGGCTGCGCCCCATGCTCCGTGGGCGGTACGCTGGCATCGCAACTGGGCTGCGGTGCGCTCACTCCACGGGCGCATAGAACGTGTTGATTCTACCGAGATTGATACGATTTTTGGCCCACTTATTGCTGGCATACGTGCGGTCGCTGCAAACGAGGAAGCGCCCAATCCATGAAGAATCCTCAAGACATCCGGCATGCGCTGGTAGCGGCATTGCCGTTAACGACGGCACATTATGGTGAAAATCCGGATCGTCGCTTCATGTACGTGCCACCGGCGCACACGAAGGCGTTACGTCTTGAAAGCAACCTGGTGGTTGGCGCTCGTGGCGTAGGCAAATCCTTCTGGACAGCAGCATTGAGGGCTGAGCCATTACGGCGACTGCTCGCCCAAACTGTGCGCGATTTGGAGCGCACCACTGTCCATGTCGGTTTCGCCGTCACACCGCACATTGAAGCCTTTCCTGATAGCGACGTGTTTGCGCTGTTCATGAGTCAGGGGACACCGCCCTATACTCTATGGCGTGCCGTTATCGCACGCTGGCTTGCCACGCTGACTACTGAGTTTGTGCCGAGCGAAAGCTGGGCGGCCACCGTCGCGTGGGTGCAACATAACCCTGAAGCATTGGCGCGACTCGTTCAGCATGCCAATCAGCAGCTTACGGCAGAACAGCGCCACGGGCTGATCGTCTTTGACGCGCTGGATCGTACAAGTGCCGAGTGGCAAACTATGGACAGCATTGTCCGAGAGCTCCTGAGGGTTGTGCTCTGGCTCAAGTCCTACCCTCGCTTGCATGCCAAAGTCTTTCTGCGTGAAGACCAGTTTGATCGGACGGTTACCGCTTTCCCCGATGCTTCAAAGCTCTTGGCAACAAAGACTGAGTTGACCTGGGCACCGCACGATCTCCACGGGTTGCTCTGGCAGATGCTCTGCAACGCACCGGATGGCTATGGAACGTTGTTGCGATCAATCTATGCTGCCGCAATTGGCACCCCGCCGCGAGAGGAAGATGGGGTCTGGCAACTCGCCGAGCAAGCAAAACGCGACAGTGCAAAGCAACGCGCCCTCTTTGCCGCACTAGCCGGATCATGGATGGGCAAAGACCGTCGCCGTGGCGTTCCCTATGTCTGGTCGGTGAGTCACCTGGCTGATGGCCGAGGGCGCACATCGCCCCGCTCGTTCCTAGAGGCCATTCGCGCTGCTGCTGAAGACACCACTGAACGGTATCCTGACCACACCTACGCGCTGCATTATGAAAGTATCAAGCGAGGCGTACAGAGCGCCTCACAGATTCGCGTGAGCGAACTGGCTGAGGACTACCCCTGGGTAAAGACCCTCATGGCACCTCTGTATGGCTTGACGGTCCCGTGCTCTTTCGAGATGATTGAAGCACGCTGGCTTGAACACTTCCCGCAGGGGCCAGGCGCCGCCGCATGCAATCGTCTCCCTCCGCAGCATGCCGAACTTGGTTGGGCCGGTGTGCGTGATGATGTAACGCGCCTGGGCATCTTTGAGATGATGCATGATGGCCGGATCAATATGCCCGACCTCTATCGCGTTGGCTTTGGGCTTGCGCGGCGCGGCGGGGTGAAACCGCTAGGCAATTAGCTGTTTGTTTGCGTTTCTGCTCGCCCCCTACCCTCTGTGCCTCTGTGGTGAAAAAAGTGATAAAATTCTCTGCACCTCTGCTCACCGACAGATCAACACTGGCAAGCGGCTCTCGCGCAGCACATAGTCGAGTGTACTGCCTAGCACAATCTCGAAGGCGGGACGGGCACCGTAGCAACCCATCATGATTAAGTCGGAGCGATGCTCGGCGGCGGCAGCGAGGATCGCTTCGCCAGTGGGCCGCCGGTCTAGCACGTAGCCCGCCACCACGCCCTGTTGCTCAAGGTAGTTGTGGGCGCGGATCAGGTTTTCACTCAGCCGCTCGTTATGCTCGTCGGCAGTGACAACCACCAGCGAGAGGTCGTCGCGCAGCGCGAGGTAGGCCGCAAGAATCAGCGCCTCGTGCGAGCGCGGGCCGTGATCGTAGGCCACAAGGGCGCGCTTGAGCGACGCAGGTGGCCCAGGTACGGCCAAGATGGGCTGCGGGCAGCGCTGGATCAGATCGCGCAACCCGGAGCGTAGGCGCGCTAGGGGGCGCGGTGGCGGCGGATAGGCAACATGCACCACCACCAGATCGGCCCAGCGGGCCCGTTCGCAGATCTGGCTGCCGATGTTGCCCTCTTCATAGACCAAACGACCACTCACGCCAGCCGCTGCACAGCGTTCGGCAAAGCGTTCGGCCACATCGGGCGTTGCTGGGGCAGGACTATCGCTCGCCACCACATGCAACCCACAGAGCCTGCTATCATCACGTTGGGCCAGCACCAACGCCTGATCGAGCGCATTCCAACTCTCGGGTGTCCCCGCGAGCGGCACCAGGATAGTGCGGAAGAGCCCCTGGTGGCGCTCGTCGGCATGGGTGGGCAGGTGATCGCGCCGCCAGACCCCCGGCTCGGGGCCGCCCCGCATCGTCTCGGGAATGAAGGCATCAAAGAGCCGTTCGCTGGCCCGCGCAAGGATGCGGCCAGGCCGACTGCCCCCCTCGCGGGCCAGTTCAGCCACGGCGGTATGCGTAGCCACCGGCCAACCCAGGCTCGCTTCGAGCGCCGCTTGGCGCCGGGCCACCCAGACGTAGAGGTCGGTCTCGGTGCGTTCAGGAAACTCATGCAGCAGCCCACGCGCACGAATCAACTCAACCCCCGGGACATAGACCTCGTCGTACCAGACGCACGCGGCATCTTGCAGCGTAACCGGCTGGCCACGGCGGCGCTCAAGGCGCCGGCGTTCCTGTTCGATCAGGGCACCAATAGCCTGGTGGGCACTCGGCGCAGTAGCCCGCAGATCAAGGTCGGGACGGGCCTGATCGAGGCCCGTTGCCTCCATGAGCGTCGCATACTCACCAGCAATAATCACATCATCAAGGGTCGCATCAGGGTCAAGGGTGACACGGGTACGCACCTCGGTCACGAGGGCCATCAGGTGGCTAAAGCCCAACTCACGCGCCACCGAGACGCGGTGGTTGCCATCTTTGACAAAGTAGAGCCCGCCCAGTTCATAGACCTCAATCGGAGGCAACTGGCGGTTCTCGGCCATTGCGGCGCGCACATTGGCCCAACGCGCCTCATCGGAGTCTTGGCGCGGCAGGAAGTGGCGCGTAAACTCATGGTAGCGCCCGACACTGCCGACAATCTCACTCAACGGAATCTCGCGCAGACCAGCCGAAGCCCAACCCAAGTCGCCAATGCGCTGGCGTACCTCTTCAAAATCAAGTAGGTCGTCCGGTTGACCACGCAACCATGCCAACAGATCCTCGATTAGCGCCCGGCGGCGGGCCCGCCGAAACTCATCAATTGCATCGAGGCGTCGTTGCTCTCGATCGCTCATCATTGTTTTTTCCATGAAATTAAGGGGATGGGACTGCGCCCCAGACGCATGAGGCAAAGCCTCCCGCTGGGGCTTCGGGGGAGGCGAAGCCTCCCCGAAGCGTTCTTTTTCTTTCGTGTTGGCGGCTTCGCCGCCAACACGAAAGAAAAACAGGTTTTGGGGCGCAGCCCATACGCATTACGTTAAACCCCCGGCGGGGGTTTGGGGCGTAGCCCCAACGCGGGTTTTAGGGCAGCAGCCCTAAACGTAATGCGTATGGGGGCGCAGCCCCAACAACAAGTTTTAGGGGCGTAGCCCCATCATATCAATCAAAGAGCACCCACGTATCCTTACTGCCACCGCCCTGCGAAGAATTGACCACCAGCGAGCCACGACGCAGCGCCACGCGGGTCAAACCGCCGGGCACCACGGTAATCTGGTCGCCACTGGTCAAGACATAGGGCCGCAGATCAACGTGGCGCGGATCAACGCGGCCCTCAATGAAGCAGGGGGCACGCGAGAGTTGCAGCGTTGGCTGGGCGATATAGTTGCGCGGATTGGCCGCAATGCGTGCGCGGAAACGCTCCCGTTCAGCAGCAGTGCTATGCGGGCCAATCAGCATCCCATAGCCGCCGGATTCGCCCACCGCCTTCACCACAAGCTGATCGAGGCGCTCAAACACAAAGCGCAACTGATCCGGCTCATCGCAGAGATAGGTCTCGACATTGGGCAGAATAGGCTCTTCATCAAGGTAGTACTTGATAATCCGGGGCACATAGGCATAGACCGCCTTATCATCAGCAACACCAGTGCCAACAGCATTAGCAAAGACCACATTGCCGGCGCGGTAGGCATTAAAGAGCCCAGGCACACCCAGGATCGAATCGTTACGGAAGGCGAGTGGATCGATAAAATCATCATCCACCCGGCGATAGATCACATCCACGCGGCGCAGCCCCGCCGTAGTACGCATATAGACCACATTATCGTGTACCAGCAGGTCACGCCCCTCAACCAACTCAACCCCCATTTGGCGCGCCAAGAAGGTGTGTTCAAAGTAGGCCGAGTTAAAGACACCGGGGGTAAGCACAACAATCGTCGGCTCAAGGCTTTGGTGTGGCGCTAAAGAGCGCAACGTCGTCAGCAACACCTGGCCATAGTGGTCAATTGGCTGCACACCCACATTCGCAAAGAGGCGCGGAAAGGCACGCTTCATCACCCCGCGATTGGTAAGCATATAGCTCACCCCGCTCGGCACGCGCAGATTATCCTCAAGCACCGCAAAGGTGCCCGAAGGCAAACGCACCAAATCGGTACCCACAACCGAGGTATACACCTTTTGCGGCACCGTCACCCAGCGCATCTCGCGGCGATAATGGTGGCAGGTATAGACCAACTCACGCGGAATCACCTTATCGGCTAGAATACGCGCCTCGTGGTAAATATCGTGCAAAAAGAGATTGAGCGCACGGATACGCTGCTTCAACCCCGCTTCAATCACCGCCCACTCGCGATCCGTAATAATGCGGGGCAGCAGATCATAGGGGAAGATGCGTTCGGTACCCTCATCATCCCCATAGACCGTAAAGGTAATTCCTTGGTTCAAAAACGTCAGATTAGCGAAACGCTGACGCTCCTCCAGGTCGGCGGCACTCAACTCCAAGAGACGCTGATAGAGCGGACGGTAGTGCGGACGCACCTTACCCGCCGCATCAAACATCTCATCAAAAGCATCATCAAGCGGATAGCTCGCAAAAAGCGGATTGCCGACCGCGAGGGTGCTGCGTTCGGTAAGCATAGGTGTGTCCGTGGGTACGCAGGCTTCTACCAGATCAGGGACAAACACCAGCGAGCAGAGAGCGGGCAGCACTGCCGCAGCCTCTTCATTTGCACGCTCAGGGTTAACGAGTATAGTAGCCTTAGCGTGCCATTTCGTCAAGGTCTGCATAACCTGCGGGGGCGGCTTCGCCGCCCCCGCATAGCTTTTGTGTTGCTGTTTGGCGGCGAAGCCGCCAAACAGCAACACAAAAGTGGGTTTGGGGCGTAGCCCCAACGACTTGGGCGTAGCCCTATACCTATAGACAACAGCCCCACCAGCCGATCATGCCACATGATCATCCAGATAGAAACCAGTATCTAGGCGGCCCAGTTCCGCCCGACGCTGCTGCAGCAATTCGAGCAGTTCTTGTTCTGCTTTGCCCTCATTGGTAGCAATAGCCATCAACGTGTCTATCATGTCTACAATGCGTATATCCAAAGCCTCGGTACTATCTTCTTCAATCAATCTTGAATGTTCATCAATGAGCTTTTCAAAGAGTTTCTCTGCTAATGCTTTACCAGTCAATTTTTGCACTGAAACATTGGATAGATTGTACCCAACCGGCTGATCACGAATAATTTTACCACGGGGTTGACGGAAGTCGGTAGTGTCTTGATCGCGCTTGGCGCGATTACAGCGGTAGCAGAGAGCCTGTAAGTTGCGTTCATCATCAACTGTTCACAGAGATCTTTGGCTGCTTCAACCAATTCGGCATCTGACAGATGAAAATTGAGCCGAAATGTACTACCTTTGCGCTCGTACAGAATAATGTTATGTTTCGTCAGCGTTGCTTTCGGCCAACGCATCAAAATCTTCTCGTAGTAGGCTTGGATCTGTTCATCATAGCCACTGAGGGTACGCGACAATTCACGTTTGGTCGAGACGCCGCCACGCTCTAGCAAAGGTTGCTTCACTTTTCTACTTCATCTATCCTTCATCTATCCTTCACCCACGCCTGCATCGTCACTTCGTCCATGAAAGGGGCTTGCAGGCGTAGCAGTTCGCCCGAAGGACGGCGGAAGAGCATGTCGCCCCGTCCGAGCAGATTTTCGGCCCCGCCTTGATCGAGGACGACCCGCGAGTCGTTGTTGGTTGGCACCTGGAAGGCGATGCGCGCCGGGAGGTTGGCTTTGAGCGTGCCGGTGACGACGTTGACGCTGGGCCGTTGGGTGGCCAGGATGAGGTGGATGCCGGTGGCCCGTGCAACCGCCGCGAGGCTCATGAGGTCGCGCTCGAAGCTCTCGGCATCCTTTTTGCTCTGGATGCTGAGCAGTTGCGCATATTCGTCAATCATGGCGACAATCGGCGGCAGGGCCTCTGCGGGAAAGCGCTCGTTGAACTCCTTGAGTTTCATGCTCCGTCCGCGCATGAGTTGCTGACGACGGGGCATTTCACTACGTACCAGTTCCAAGAGGGCTTCACTGGCCGCTTGGGCGTTGGTGAAGACCTGGCCGCCACGCAGATAGGCTAATCCCTCAAAGAAGCTAAAGTCGGTCTGCTTTGGGTCTACGATCAGCAACTCGACACCGCCGGGCTGGTATTGGGCCATAAGGCCAAGGAGGATGCTGCGCAGAAAGACCGATTTGCCCGAATTGGTCGCCCCAGCGACGAGCAGATGGGGGAATGTGGCGAGGTCTTCAATCTGTAGGCGGCCATCGGGCGTCTTACCAATGATAATGGGCAGTTCGCCCGGCCCCGGCCCCGGCGTCGGCAGTTCACTCAGCAGTGGTTGGAGTGGCACAAGCTCTGGCTCGCTGCGCGGGAGGTCTACGCCAACAAAGTTGGTGCCAGCCACATTATCAATGAATGGGGCGCGAATGAGCGCCAAGTCACGGGCGAGATCGACCGCCGCCGCCTGAAGCTTCTTGAGGCTCTCGCTGCCGCTGAGCCGGAATTTGAAGCGAATGACGCTCGGCCCAATATCGGCCTGCGCCGGATCAATTGGCTGCACCTGGATACCGCGCTGCCGTAAGGCCCGTTGGAGTTCACGGGCTTGGCTAGCGAGAGAGGCGGAGGCAGGGGGAGGCGGGGATGCGGGAGGCGGGGACGCGGGAGGCGGGGACGCGGGGGGCGAGGACGCGGGTGACTCAGGGTGGCCCTCACCCCCCGGCCCCCTCTCCCACGTTGTGGGAGAGGGGGGGAGGGTTGCCCCGTGTTCCTCTAGGTTGTGGCGAGGCTCAGGGTGGCCCTCACCCCCCGGCCCCCTCTCCCACGTTGTGGGAGAGGGGGGGAGGGTTGCCTCGTGTTCCTCTAGGTTGTGGCGAGGCTCAGGGTGGCCCTCACCCCCTACCCCCTTCGACAAGCTCTGGTTCGACAGGCTCACCAACCGGGCATCGCCTCTCCCACGTTGTGGGAGAGGGGCGAAGGCACCGCTGTTTTGTTGCGTTCCTTTGCGCTCTTTTGCGGCAGTGACCACATGTTCTGTCTGTCCATAAACGCTTGCGGGAGAAGGGGTCAGGGGATGAGGGTCAAAGGGTGCAGCACCTTCATCGAGCGCGGTTCCCCCTCTCCCGCAAGCGGGAGAGGGGGTCAGGGGGTGAGGGCCAAAGGATGCATCACCTTCAGATTCAATCAGGTCGCGCAAAAGTTGGCAGAGATCGTTGCGTCCGTAGTGGTGGGCGTAGATCGCTACATCGGGGGCATCGCTGGCGCGGGTGGCGACGGCGTAGGTTTGGGCTTGGTTGTTAGCACCGAGCTGTCCGTCGTAGCAGAAGGCCCAGATGTGGCCGCTCATAGCGTGGGTGAAGTTGCCTTGGTGTAGATTATCGCGCAGCAGTTCCCACAAGGGCTGCGCTGCATGAGGCACGACGATGCTGCCCACAAGCGCACGGTAGAGTTGGTCGTACCAGTAGAGCGCGTCGAGGTGCTGGTTGCCGGGGGCGAAGGCGGGGGCGAGTTGGTTGACACCGCAGCGCACCTGCTCTTCAGCGTCGCGCGCTTCGGCCTCAAAGGAGATCTGGCCGACACATTTGGCCTCAAGGATTTCGAGATGCAGGTGGAGCCCGCCGTTGGCGTTGCGCTTCACCGCGACAAAGAGCATATCGGGGAATTTCTTTTTGAACCAGTGTTCAACGTCGTCGAGCAGAATCCAGGTGGTGAGTGCGTTTGGCTGGTTGGCTGCGTAGCGCCGTTCGGTGGCGAATTTGGCAGCAACAAGGCCAATCAGTTCATTGAGGAAGGCCCCCGGCCCGGCGGCACGTAGCACGATGTCGCCCGAAACAGTGTTGGCATGGCGCACCAGTTGTTCAGCCACTTGGTCGAGGAAGGACGCTTCGGTGTTGGGCAGCAGCGCCGCAAGGCGGGCGGCGAGGCGGCGGATGACGAGCTGCTTGGTGCTTTGAGCCGAAGAGACAGTGAGGTTGTGCTGACGTTTGGCCCCTAAGCCGAGCGAGTAGCGAATCACCTCCACCTGATTTGCAAAGGCGGCTCTGAGCAGAAAACGGTCAATTGTTGGATCGTAGCAGATCACCCAGTTGAAATGCTGGTGCAATTCAGCCAACTGCATTTCCCACTCATCCAGGCTCAATTCGCGGTAGAACTGCGCTTCAGAGGTGAGCGCAAAGGGGCGGTTTATCTTTGCATGGGCCGCGTACTGACAAAGATGGAAGAGGCGCAAAACGGTGGGTTGCTGCGGCGGGGTGAGCAGGATGCGTCGGTGGAGATCCCCCTCCTGAAAGGGTTCTTGCAGTGCGCGTGCGGTAGGCAGATAGCCGGGAGCCGGCAGGTCGGGCGTAGTGCAAGGCTGCAACTCGGCGCTGATGTGTTGGCCCTTGCTGGCCAGCACATCGGCCAGAATCACGATGTCGCTATCTTCGCGCAACTGGCAGAGCCGATCGGCGGGCACCTCAAGCACCTTGAGGCTGACGGGCGGGAAGTAGGCGCCCGTGCGCTGCTCGGTGCCAGCCGCTTCATGCTTGACCCACGCGCTCACACGGCGAAAGAGGGGCGCGCCACGGTTACTGGTGTGAACCTGCACCGCGAGGCGCAACTGCCAGTTGTGGCGCTGGCTGAGGCGGGTGAGTTGCTGGACAAGCAAGCCGGGGAGGGCCGCATTGCGACACTCGAAGAGCAGCAGTTCCAGCCCATCACGCACAAAGGGGTAGGTCTCGATGTAGTCCTGCACTACCGCCGTGATGCTCTCAACCGCCCGTTGGGCCGCCAGATCGGCCTCGTCCTCGGCCAACGCCCCCGGATCGCAGCCGAGGGTCTCGTGTTCTTCGCGTTCGCGCAGGAAGAGTTCGTAGCCCTCAGTCTCCTCGGCGGGAACGAAGTGGACAGCCGGACGGCCTTCGCCCACAGCGAGCGTCAGGATCGCGGGGTTGCCACTGGAGCTATAGGTCGCAACCAGTTCGCGGCGGTAGCGCACTTCATCTACAATCTGCGTGATCACGTCTGGATTCAGCAGTTGGGCAACAACCTGGTTGAAATAGCGGGCGCGCTCGTGCCACCAGTGCAATTTGAGCGGATGCATAAGCGGCATCAGCGCCCAGTGGGGAAAGTTGGGTTGGCCAACGATCCAGGCTTGGTTGAGCAACTTAAAGCCCGCCTTCATCTCTTGGGGCGAGCGCAATTGCTCTAGGCTGGTTGCAAGGAAATCTTGGTAGGCTGTCAGCAGCATTGGCAGATCGGCAGCCAAGAGGCCGTCGGTAGCGGCAATGGCGACAAACTGGCCCCAGGCGGCTTCGAGTTGGCTCAGGCTGGCGCGTAGCGGTGCAAGGACAGTCTCGCGGGTGCGGGGAGCAAGTTGCTGCTCCAAGCGATCGCGCAGATCGCCCGGCTGCTCGAACCAGTTGCCAAAAGATTGGATCGGATGGCTGAGATCGAGGTCACCCAATTGCCCGTGGGTAGGACAAGTGTTGAAGAGCGGCACCCGCAGCCGTGGCGTCGCCGCCTGGCCCTGCGCCTGAAGTTGGGCATACTCCGACTCAAGGGCACGCATCGTCAGTGCAGCGGGGCTATCGGAACGGTAGAGCCACACCAATTCACCACGGGCCAACTCCTCGCCGCTGGCGTTCAGCACACTGAGTTTGAAACTCAACTCATACTTGGCCAGCCGCTCCTCTTCCGCTTCATCACCATCGTCGTCGGCGGCATTGGCCAGAGCCGTTTCGAGCTCCCAGAGGGGCTGCAAGTTCCATGTGAACGCGGGCATATGGCTCGTGCAACCGCCATAGAGCGTGCGTAGCGTCGCAATCGCGTGGCGCAGCGTATGCCTCTTGCCCTTGCCCTTGCCCTTCTGCTTCGGCTCATCAAGCTCATCTGGCACATGGGGATTGACATGCAATTGCGTTCCTGCCTGAAGTTGTGCTTGCAGCGGCATCAGCAATTCGACCGCCAAGGTGGTCAAGCCAACAAGCAGATCGCCATGTTTACGATGACGCTGCTTAAGCATACTCCGCAACGCATTGCGGAGCGGTCGTTCGAGGTGCGCCTCATAATCGGTGAGCAACTGGTCAATCGCCGCATCATCAGGCTCACGCCCGGCCCGCAGGTCGGCTAGGACATCCTGCACCACCTCGGCGCTCGTGGCCGCCTCTGGTTCCAAAGCCTGTGCCAACTGGGATGCAACCTGCACAAGCTTCTCATCGCGGCGCAAGCGGCTCTTGAGCGTAATGACATGCTGCATTTCGCGCCAATCAATCTGGTAGACCTGCCGACGGGCGGCATAGTCATCGCGCAGATCGCCCTCAATGAAACGCCTGATCAACTCGCGTTTCTGCTCGCGATCCATGCCGCCCATCTCATCATCAAGGGGCGCTTGGGCCAGGCGCTGCAAATAATCATTGCGGAGACGCTCCTCAAGCACCTCACTGCCAATGCGCGCCGCCTGCTTAAGTTGACGCAGCAACGTATCACCACGCGGCGTATTGAGGTGGTGCTCCAACTCAAGGCAACAGAAGAGGCCCAAATGGTGCAACGACTGCACCATAGCCCGCGCAACACCAATACCGGGCTGGCGATGGAGCAACTGGTCTACCGCCAGCAGAAACTCAGTCAGATCAGCCAACTGCGGCTCACGGTGCAGAGCGGCGCTACGGCGCACAAACTTCATCAGCAACTCACGTTCGCTCTTGGTCAACTGGTAGTTACGCAGGCACGCAGCAAGCAGTTGGGGCAGACCCTCACGCGAAAGGGAGAGTTCGGTGACGGGGAAGAGATCCTTGAGGCTCTGGGCATCGGAGGAGAGGCGATTCTGGATGAGCACAAGGGCGTGGCCCTTGGGCGGATTGTTACGATACCAGGTAGCCGAGCGACCAGGATCAACCACACACTGCTCGTGGCCCGCCACTGGATCAATACTCCGCACCTCCAGCGGCGTCTCGTGCAGGTACCAATTATGTTGGGCAAAATGATCGAGCAACTGGCGATAGACGGCATCGTGAAAGCCGGAGATGCGAAAGAAGGCACGCGCCTTGGTGCGCCCCTGGAGTTGGGCAGCGAGGTAGCCAGAGAGCGCGGTAGCGATGGTAGCGGTGGTTGTTTGGATCATGGGGTATCGGGGGGTAGGTGGTCGTTCCCTAAAGTCAATAATATCAGATAGCAAAACACATGTCTATCCTCATACGCTGCAAGATATGGCGAGACGCTGGGCTGGTAATGGCAAACTTGTAGACTTAGGTGAAGTACGCGCTTGACATGCCCATGGATAGCCGCACTGTACCCCATAAGTCACAACATTACCAATTATAGCGTAAACAAGTCGCATTTGCGCGTCTGTTCATGACTATACTGAATACATGCTCATGATAGTCTTTCAGATAATGTTTCTGGGAACCCTAGGATCGAGGGCTTCGCCCTCCCCAACCCCTCCCTTGGAGTGCAACAGCGTGGATGAACTACAGCTTATTGAGGGCGCCCTGGTCAAGCATCAGAGTTATCCGCAATGGGGCATTGGCAGCGTTGAACGGGTTGATCATGATCAAGGCGTCGCCATTATTCGCTTCTATGGCCGCGATGAAGTGATCAAACACTGCGCTCTTGGTGATCTCATACGCCATCGTTACGCACCCGGCGATCAGATCTTCGCTATCACCGAGAATTGCTTCGGTATTGTCCAGAGTGTGCAAGAGTACGATGGTGAGATGACCTACCAGACGCTCTTCGGGAACCGGCGCAAGGGCATCCCTGAGTCGAACATCCGCCCCCAAGTACTCGAACCGGATCTCTTCGATCTACTGTGCGAGGGGGTTAGCGTTGATAGTCACCGCTTCCTGCTGGCATTGCAGGCGCGGCATCTCAAGTACGCTTATCGTTACGATCAGCTTGCCTGCCTCTCGAATGCTCGGATCGAACTCCTACCCCATCAGGTCTTCGTCACCGACAAGGTGCTCCGCGACTATCCCCACCGTTTTCTGCTTGCCGACGAGGTTGGTCTGGGCAAGACGATTGAGGCCGGACTGATCTTGAAGGAGTTGCGGGCCAGGGGTGCGGCCCAACGCGTGCTGATCATCGCTCCCGCTGGTCTGGTCTCCCAGTGGGTTGACGAGTTACGCAGCAAATTCAATGAGATCTTTACACGAATTGACAGCACCAATCTGAGCGCACATATTGCCTTTTGTGGCGGTGATGTTGAGCAGGTCTGGCGTAGTCACAACTCGATTGTGACGTCGCTGCACATGCTGCGTAGCAACGAGCGCCATCTCGAACCACTCTTGACTCAGGAGTGGGATCTGGTGATCTTTGATGAAGCGCACCATTTGCGCCGCTCACTCGAAGGGCGACGGAACGCTGGCGCAAGTGACCTTGACGGGCGCAAAATCTCAGCGGCCTACCGCATGGCCCAACGCTTCCAGAAGCGCACAACTTCACTTCTGCTTCTCACGGCGACACCGCTACAGCTTCACGCCTATGAGCTTTTCTCGTTGATCGAGCTTCTCGACCCCACCCTCTTCCCAACCTTCCACGACTTTGATCAATATCGCACCAAGATCCCTCAGTTCAACCGGGCCGCCGATCGGCTTGATCGCTACCACGAACTTGATGATGCCGAGCGTTTTGCACTGGCCAAGGATCTTGCCGCCCTGACAGCGAGTGAGCGATCCAAAGAGCAACCGGTGAATATGTATGTGGCTCTAGAAAGCCCTGAAGGTCGTGAGCAGTACAAGGCCCGCCTTGCCGACGCCCACTACCTGACGCGGGTACTCATCCGCAATCGCAAACGGATCATCTTCGATGACCTCCAACCACGTCGCGCCCGCGTACGGCGCGTGACGTACTCCGATGCTGAATGGGAGGCCTACCACGCTGTCACGGCCTATCTTCAGGAGTGGTACAACATTGCGCTTCGTGATCGGAACAATGCGCTTGGCTTTCTCATGGTTACCTACCGCAAGATCCTGACAAGTAGTAGTTACGCTTTGCGTAGGTCGTTTCTGCGACGCATCGAGCGACTACAAGCTATCAAGCGTGCGGGCAACCTGGTGCGACAGCGTACAACGGGTGAACTCCCAGAAGACGAGGCCGAAGAGTTGGACCTGCTGCTCGATCGCTACGGTGAAGCTGTTGCGATCTCGGATCCGAACTTTATTGACCTAGAGATCAACCAGCTTCACGCTCTCGCGGCAAAACTGGCGAAGATCGCGCTCGATGCCAAGGCGAGCGGGCTAATGACCGAACTTGCTGAGATTCTCCACGACCCAAACGAGAAGGTTCTTATCTTCACCCAGTTCACCGAGACGTTGTCCTATCTGCATAAGCTCCTCGATCCGTTGTACCAGGTCTGCGTCTTTTCTGGCGCGATGAGCGCTCCAGATAAAGACAAAGCTATTGACGATTTTCGTGAGACATGCCAGATCATGATCGCCACGGAGGCCGCCGGCGAAGGGCGCAATCTCCAGTTCTGCCACATCATGGTCAACTACGATCTGCCATGGAATCCCATGCGAATTGAACAGCGTATTGGTCGCGTCGATCGTATTGGTCAGAAGTCACCGGTGCAGATTATTAACCTGTCGATTGCCGATACGCTGGAGGAGCGGGTGCTTCAGGTGCTGCATGAGCGCATAAACATCTTCGAGTCGATCGTAGGCGCCCTCGATCCAATTCTCGAGAGCATTGAGCAAGATGTTCGTGACTTCATGTTTGACAGCGATGGCGATCCCGCTACACGCATGCGACAGTTTGAGCAACAAGTCAGTGATCGGGTACATCAGGTCGAGCAGATGGAAGCACGGCTCGCCGATATGCTCTTGGATGCCAGCAGCTTTCGCCGCGACCGTGCCGATGCGCTTCTGGGCCGGAGACCGGCCTTCACGAGTGACGATGTGTGTCGGTTTATGAAGCAGTACCTCACATTTGCTGGGGGCGTTGTGCGCGAACGGGCTGAGGGCATCTTTGACCTGACCATCCCGCCGAAGATGAGCGTTGGCATGCGTGATGGCCTGAAGGATAGCTATCACGTTACCTTCGATGCCCAGATTGCCCAGCGTCAGGATCGGTTGGACTTTGTGGCCTTCGGGCATCCCGTGCTTGATCGCGTCGTTGATCTCTGCCTTGATGAGTCCTTTGACGGACGTATTGGCTATGTGACGCTTTGCAGCACTGAGTTTGCTCCTCAACAGGTCATCATTTCCTTCTACGAGTTTACTTTTGAAGGCATACGACCACATCGCCAGATCCAGGCCGTTGCTACCTCCATTGCTGGTCAGATACTCCCTGATCTTGCGGCGCGTGCGCTCGATCTGTTGGCATATGCGGAACCAACCGAAGTGACGAGTAAGCATCACGGACTCTCTGACACGGCAGTTGATCATTGTCGCAGCGTGATCGAGGCAGAAGCCGCACGGGCACGGATGCGCGAGCAACAGGTACAGGAGGGCGCGAACCGCCGCGAATATGAGCATACCGTAAGCAAGCTTCAGCGCTACTACGCGGCCAACATCCTCTCACGAACCCGCGATATGGAGCGGCTCGATCGCCTCGCCGCAGAACAGCAGCAGAGCAATGATCCAAAGGAACGCCGAATCGCCCCCGCAACCCAAGGGCGCGCTGCTGCCGCCCGGCGTGAACGTGAGGCTCTCGAAGCCGAACGTAATCTTCGCCTCGGTAACCTCAGTCGAAAACGATCAGTCTTCGCCTCAGAATAACTATTGGCCTTGGCCTATGTAACCATCGTTACTCCGACTATGAAAGACGACGCCAATTCCAACATTTAATCAATCATCATACCTCGATCTGATTCTTGACGCCCGTGTGCGCCACCAGCGCCATGGTCTTGGGATTGTTGATCGGATCGATGCCAGACAGGTGACCGTGGCGTTTGACAGTGGCCAGCAGCAGACCTTCGGGTGTTGCGATCAGGATCTCTGTCGCGCTGCTTGGCCGGTTGGTGCCCTGGTGATGGTGCGCCACAAAGGGCTGGTGGGCAAGGTGCTGAATGTGATAACCAGTAGTGATCTCTACCAGTACATGGTGCAACTCTCGATCTCTGGTGATACCGTGACCGTCGCTGAAGGTGGCTTGGCCGATTACGATTATGGCCCTCAGATGGTTGACGACCCGCTAGAGGGGCTGGTCAAGCAGCAGTTTGAGCACCCGGAGCTCTTCTACGCTCGCACCGCCGCACACTACCTGGCATGTTCGCGTCAGACCCTGGTGAGCAGTGGGGCTACGGCCCGCATCGACCCGCTCCCGCACCAGATCTTCGTGGGCCAGCGGGTCGTCACGGCCCCGCGGCCACGCTTTCTCCTAGCCGATGAAGTTGGCCTGGGCAAGACGATTGAAGCTGGCCTTGTCATTCAAGAGCTACGAGCGCGTGGCGCACTGCGCCGAGTGCTCGTGATCGTACCCGCAAACCTCACCTTTCAGTGGTGTACCGAGTTAGAGCAGAAGTTCAACGAGCGCTTCACTGTGTATGATGCGAGTGTACTCCGTGAGTTGCGTAATCAGGCACCACGAAGCAACCCCTGGCTGCTCAGAGACAACATTATTCTCTCTCACGGCGTTATTGAGCATAACGAACGCCTCTGGGATGAGATCGTCAACCTCCCGTGGGATCTCGTCGTCGTAGATGAGGCGCATCACGCACGGCGACGACAGACAAGCGGCGACCGCCGTGAGACAACTAGACTCTATCGTTTTGTGAGTCGCCTGAGTGAGCGCACCCGTGGACTCCTGCTCCTGACCGCCACGCCGATGCAGCTTCAAACTTTCGAACTCTTCTCCCTCGTCGAACTGCTCGACTGTGGTCTGTTCCAGAACTATGAGCACTTCGAGCGCCAGCGCCAGGTGAATCGCCATATCAACGAACTGATGAAGGCACTCGATCATTGCGATCAGGCCGGTGGGACACACAGCCCGGAGCTTGCTGCGCGTCTGCGTACACAACTGCCGAAAGAGCACCACGATCTCGTAGCGCAACTCGGCACCTCTGCCGCCGCACGCCAGCGGCTCACTCAATTGCTCGCCGAGCGCCACCTGCTTAGCGAAGTCATGATTCGCAACCGCAAGCGGGTGATTGGGAAGTTCACCAACCGCCAGCCGCACATCATCCCGGTTACGCTGAGTCCTGAGGAGCGCGCCCTCTATACTGCCGTGACCGCCTACGTGCGTGATTCCTACAGCCAACTCGACCGGCGTCGCCGTGGCGTGGTCGGATTCCTCCTAGTCGCCTACCAGCGCCGCATGACGAGCTGCACCTATGCATTGCGGGTGACAATCGAGCGGCGTCTGCAAAAACTACAGGCCGCCATGAGCGAACTTGAGGCGTTGCCGGCATGGAGTGAGGATGAGGATCTGGATGAAATCCTCAATCGCACGGATCAGGTTGCCTTCGGCACGGATCCGGCAGCAATCATGATCGAGCGCCGCAGCCTCGAGGAGTTGCGCCGCCTTGCGGCATCTGTCGAAACGGATACCAAGTTTGTCGCTTTCAGTCACTTCCTTTATGAACTGTTCCGCCGTAACCCTACGGAGCAGGTACTTATCTTCACGCAGTTCTACGATACGCTCCACTATCTTCAGGGCCAACTCCGCAGCCGTTGGCGCGTGGGCACATTTCATGGATCGCTGAACCCCAAAGAGAAAGACTACGCGATTAATCAATTCCGTAGCGGTGCCACCCAGATCCTCATTTCGACCGAGGCTGGCGGTGAAGGGCGTAACCTCCAGTTTTGCGCCGTCTTGGTCAACTACGATCTGCCGTGGAATCCGATGAAGATTGAGCAGCGCATCGGGCGTATAGACCGCATCGGGCAGAGGCGAGACGTGCTGATTTGCAACTTTGCCCAGCAGGGTACGGTTGAGGACCGGGTGCTCGATATGCTTTCGCAGCGCATCCACATCTTCGAGGAGACGGTGGGTGGTCTGGATCCGATTCTGGGCGAGCTTGAGTCAGATATCCAGAAGATCGTGCTAGAAACGCCGCTCGATCAGCTCGATGCAGCCCTCGAACGTAGAGCAGCCCAACTTGAACGCGACACCGAGCAAGCGCGACAGATTGAAGAGGCTCAACGCGACTTTGTGGTTGATCTACGCAGCTTCAACCAACAGACTCAGGTCGTGTTTGACAAAGAGGAGCAGCATCGTCTCCTAGAGGTGATGCAAAACTGGAGCAGGCTGATGCTCAAGCAGGTTGGTGCCCAGGTCGAACTCCAGGATGATGGCTCACTCACGGTCAAACTAGGGAAGGCCAGCGGTGGCATCTTGCCCGAGGTGCGCCAGCGATACTTTGAGATCACCTTTGACTACCAACAGGCGCTGGAGAACCCGGAATTTGAGTATGGCTCGTTTGGACATCCCCTCTTTGATGCGTTGATTGCCTATGGCACATCCGAGACGTTTGCGCGTGGTGCTGTGACGCAGCGCACGATTCGGAGTGATGCACACGAAGCTTTCACAGGATTCCAGTTCAACTTCATCATCGAAGAGCGGTCGGTGCATACGACACGATCGCTAGTTGTTATTGCGATTGATGACGAGGGAAGCTATCGTCCGGAGATCACGAACCTGCTGCTGGAAAGCAGGGAGTGGGAGCAGCCGACATCGGGAATAACTGGCAGCGAGAGTGCCAACTGGGCCGAACGAGTGGAGCGGGCCCACGCGCAGACCCAAGTAATCCTCAAGAGTGCCGACTGGGCCGAACGAGTGGAGCGGGCCCACGATCAGGCCCAAATAGTCCTCAATCGCCTGCTCAGAGAGCGTCGTACACGTCGTAAAGCCGAGTATGAGCCGCTACTTCAGGCAGAAGAGCAGCGCATCAACCGCTACTGCGCTACACGCCTCCACTCAGGCCAGGAGAAGCTAGCGCACGATCGAGCGATTCTGCAACGCCTCCAGCAATCGCACCGTGAAGAAGATCGTAAAGTCATCCCGATCTGGAAGCGGAACGTCGAGAACGCCGAAGCCTACCTTCGCACGATCGCGGAGGAGCATGAGACGCAACTGAAGGAATTGGCGAACCGTCGGCAGGTGACCCATAGCTCAAACCTGCTGAACGCGGCACGGATCAGCGTCATCGCCACCGTTAGGCCGCATACGGTTGCAGTGCGCTGCACTGAAACCGATAGCCTGTCGGTTGCAGTGGACAACTCGGTGGCGGTTCCAGCGCGAAAGCCGAGGGCGAAACGGGCAGCGATAGAGCGCGATTCAGGGTCGGCAGCGCGTCGAACCAAGGTTGCGGCAGTAGAAAAGCCAGCGGAGTCGGAGCCTAAAACGATTACGTCAACGAAAAAACCTGACAAGCTAGAGCGTGATACAGGGTCAAAAGCGCGTCGAACCAAGGTTGCGGCAGTAGAAAAGCCAACGAAGTCGGAGCCTAAAACGATTGAGTCAACAGAAAAACCTGCCACACCAACAGACGGATCGATTACCATGAATAGGTCTACAGGGGACGATGTTACTCCATATGCACCTGCAAGTGCAAGCCCGCCGCCCCCATCTCCGGCAGCACCACCAAAGAGAACAGTATCTACACGCCCACCGCTCTCCGACATACCAGTAAACGATCCCGGCAGTAATGAAAGCGGCCCGGATATTAAGGAAAAAATGAATCTAAAAGGTGTGGTAAAATTCATCAAGAAGAGTTTGCGTAAGCTCTTCTGATGTACAAAATCCACGTTGGTGGGCCATAGTCACTATGCTCCTTATCCAACGTCGAACCCGCAGTTATGTCGAAACAGGGTCGAGTACGGTAGCACAACAGGATTATAGCTTCGCCAAGGAGACCAATGATCTGCGAGGATTTAATAAAGGCGCAAGGCCATAACGATGTATGCGCAAACTCTCAACCGGGTTAAAGCGATACCACGGCTGTCATTTACAAAAGTCAATTCAGAAGCAACTAACTAACAAATCCTATTTCTTAGATACAGGTAGATTTATTTTATACTCTATCCCAATAGCCTTTTCTCTTTGGTTGACAAAGTAATCATTGTTAAAGGAATATATATCAATTCTGTCTTCCAATATGACATGTAAATAATTCTCATACTGGACAGATCTGGGAAAGACACGCCACCTTGTCATAGGTCCTTGAATGAAATGTGTATTCCCGCTGCTTTCAATCACATGTAAACCATCCCCTGTCTCTATTATTACCCCAAAATATGAAATGCCACCGGATACAACCTGTTCTGTGCCGTTACTAAAGCCTAAGTCAAATAACCCAAGTACTTCAAATGCAGTCTTGTCATCTGAGGTGAGATTCCCTTGTTTAAAACGAACTGCTTCCAACCCTGTTGAGCTTACGCGATACATTTTTTCTTGTCTTCCCCAACTTAAACCTATTTCGAATTTTTGCTGACCAAATATCCTTGCTTCTTCCATGATTCCACTGAATTGTCGTGTGTATTTTGGTCTAACACCCTCGATATCTTCAAATTGATCGTCTCGCTGCCAATAGAAAGCAGCTAAATAGCTCGGTTCCATATCAGAGGAACCATAAATACTGGTAAATGCCCAATTTGCAAACAAGGTATGTCGCGAGGATAATTGTTTTGGTTGATGTTCGTGTCGGAATTGGTATTCAAATAAACCGTCATTACCTGCAGCAATGGCAATAGCTCTAGCACCAACTTGTATGGATGTACCTATTCCTTCCCATAATTTATCAGCTTTATGGTTTATTTTCTTCTTGTTTTTTTTGGGCTTGTGCGTTTCAGCACTAAACAAGCCACTCTCGGTGATAGCAAAGATTTGATCATTGTAAATCGCACTGTCATCATGTATTATAGCAAATGGGCTTTCCTGTTCACCCATTAGATAATGTGTTAAATAAGGCCTGGAAAACACTAGTTCCCGTTGCGATGCAGCATGAAATTTTGCCTCTATTACTTGTTTGATGTCTTCATCGCCAAAAAGTAATTGTGAAACATCAGTTGGTTGGTAAAGTAAGTCGCCTCTTGAAAATGCACAAGTAAAGGGCAGCGTAAGATAGGGAGTGTCTACGATGCTCTTGATGAGCTTTTCCCAATCATACACGTAGACGACATTATCTATATCCCAGAGATAAAGTGGAGAAACACCAAGGATATATGGTTTCTTTTCGACAACATAGAGCGACCAAAGAGATGACTTCCCTGAGGACAACCAATCACACCTGTATCCAAACTCAAAAACAGCGAGTTCCAATTCAAGACTAATGATCCATTGTGATTTTTCTCCTGTTCCATCTCTGTGATCTACCTTAAATACGTAATTCTCTCCAATGGAAGTTGGTGTAATACGGTCTAATTGCAATGCCATAGGATTATCCTTTTGGTTGCTGGTACAATGGTCTCTGGCGAGTACAGGAGCCGCTAACTTGATCAAAGCTAAGTCCATTATAAGTCATTCTCTGGACAACGCCAAACAGTGTGCAGGCATAGGGCGCAGGCATGATTTGCCAGAGATTTGAGCGCCCTTCGCAGAGCGATGCGGTGATGACCAATGCCGAGGCAAGTGGCACCGTCTGGCTAAAATCGCGTTGATTGCGCGTAACTAAATGTCGCATCCGCTTGGAGAGCAATAGCAGCAATACGTAGATCTTGTGAACCAACACAAATTTTCCAACCTTATTCTCGTACTAAGGGATGGCCTTGCTATAGCAGACTTAGGCAATTATTGTCAAGAATAAATTGAATCATACTTCTTTACCATATTCTTCGTCCTGCTCACGCTGAATTTGGATTGCCTCACGTACTTCGGCAAGAAGCGGATTTGCGCTCAAGCGATCGGCATGTTCTAGCCATGGGTGCATTGTTGCATGCAGTTCGATCTCAAGAGGAACTAAGTGAGGATGTCAATGTAAAAATGTTCACACCTTCCGAAACAACACCTCAGAAGGCACCCAACCCTGTGCATGAATGTCCGCCATGCACAACCAGACCTTTATACGCTCACGAGGGTGGTATGTTGAACCCCAATATTCAACAAAAAGTGCGTCTTCTAAACGCATAGCTGCGTCATACATTTCATGTTCAATATCTTGTAATGCTCTCTGTATATATATTCCACCACGTTCTTCATTTGATCGCAAAGCAACACTTCCAGCAGAGAAGAGATCTCGGGCTTGGTGACAGATTACTCCATGGTAGGTAAGAATATAGAGAACTGCATCATCGTATTTGTTTCTAGTACGGGAAGGACTGACAACTTTTGGCGAAAGGATTGCAGCTTCAGCGCGTAGCCTGCGTTTTTCTTCGTGCGAAAGGCTGGTATAGAGACGTACTTCTAATGGTAATGAATGTTCAGGTTCGGGTTGATCTTCAAGCCACCAGAGGCGTTCGCCCGGCTTGAGGCGTGATCGTGCATATCTACGAATATACTTCATCTTTTCTTCGACTGATAGTTGGCTAAATACCTTATACGTAATGCCCATCTCTTTGAATAACGAACGCTTAGGATTTATTTCAACCTCAAAACGCGGCACATGGGTGGTTCTCACATGAATGACGCTCTCATCATAGCTTGCCCACTTTACTTCAGGCGTACCTCCCATCTTGCCAAATACAATATATATGAAAACAATATCATTATTTCTCGTAGATTCAACAATACTGTTTGCCACACTGCGCCATGTATTGTGCAGAGTAAACTTTACTTCAACACCAAATTTCCCGACAGCAATATCGGGAAAAGCATGGGGATGTGGACTAAAATCAACCTCTACACCGTGTGTACCCACAAATGAGATAATGATTTGACGAACACGCTGTTCAAACTCTTTAGCTGACGTAAAGATACCATGTGAGGCAAGCTCGGTGTTCAAGTTGGCAACAACCTGATCTAATAGTTTTTCAAATTCTCGCTGTTCCATAAACTACGTTCCTAGATCTATCTAAAAAGCGACTCACCGCTTGCGCCAAATGCCAGGCCAGCACTGGGGGAACCGCGTTACCCACTTGGCGCTCCGTTTCACGTAGCTTTGCTTCAAAGATGAACTCATCAGGAAACGATTGGATGCGTGCTGCTTCGCGCATAGAGATACGCCG
>NZ_NQWI01000266.1 GCF_002532535.1 Candidatus Viridilinea mediisalina | reverse complement strand
GGCAAGCATGTGACGCTGCAAGAGATCATTGACGTGGTAGGGACAACCATTCCCTTGGGAGGTGCGCTCATGGGTACGATTGCCGAAGAGTTGATTGAGCAAGGTATACAAAAGGGCCTGCAAAAGGGTAAGCAAATCGGACTACAGGAGGGTGAACAGATCGGCCTGCAAAAGGGCTTGCGGCTAGCGCAGCAGGGCTTACAGCAGGCTCGCCAACTGGTGCAGCAGGGTCTGCCAACTGGCATCCGCCTCTCGTTGAAGTGCAAATTTGGCGCAGACGGCGAAGCCCTAATGCAAACGATCACGACCATTGAAGATGTCATGCTGCTTCAGTTGCTCGCCGACGCCGTTGAGCATGCCGAGAGTGTCGAGGAGTTGCGGGCGTGGTTGGCGGATGAGGCGGAGTAGTGTTGGGGAGCGGGAAGCGGGGAGCGGCAATGCACATGGGGCGCAAGCCCCACCAGCGAGCTTTAGGGTGGCAGATCTTGCTCAAGAGTAGCAACGATTTTAGAACAAGCACGTCAACTCACCCCAAGCAAGCAGTTAGCATTAATTCTGGTATAACAAGAAAGCGTGGTACTATGCTCAGAAGACTCACAGCAATTATTGAGCATGAAGGGACTGGCTATGTGGCGCTCTGTCCCGAATTTGATATTGCAAGCCAGGGTGACACTATTGAAGATGCGCGAGCGAACTTACAAGAGGCTCTTGAGCTCTTCTTTGAAGTTGCCTCACCTGAAGAGATTCTTGATCGTTTGCGTGGCGAAGTCTTTGTAACGAGTGTTGAGGTCAAGGTTGGGTAGACTGCGTTCACTCTCAGGTAGGCAGGTAATAGCAATTCTGTCACGCTACGGATTTCAGGTGGTAAGGCAACGTGGTAGCCATGCTGTCATGCAGAAACAACTCGCTAACACAACGGTCACTGTACCAGTGCCACTTCATGATGAGCTGAAGATTGGCACGCTGCAATCGATTATTCGTCAATCAGGTGTGCCAAAATCTGAATTTGAAGTCAAATAGTGTATCATGCTGTGGATAACGCACAGTTAGCCGTAGAGAACTTTGATAAAGCAGCGTTGGCTCTGTTTGGCATTGCTCCAAAAACCCACGATTCCTGCACGACAGATTGCAGTAGAGCAGCCACCATGACCGATCTCACCAACCCGCACGATAAGTTCTTCAAGGCCACCTTTAGCCAACCCGGCGCGGTGGCGCTCTTTCTGCGCGAGTTTTTGCCCGCTGAGGTGACGGCGCTCTTCGATCTGGCGCACATCCAGCCAGTGAAGGATTCATTCGTTGATGCCACTCTGAAAGAACACTTCTCCGATCTGCTCTTTGCAGTGCCGTTGCACGACGCTGACACGCATGCCTTCGTCTGCATCCTCTTTGAGCATAAGAGCTCGGTAGACCACCTGACCCCGTTGCAGGTGTTGCGCTACATGGTGCAAAGCTGGGATAGCATGCAGCGCCAGCAGCGCCCGCTCGCCCCCATCTTGCCCATTGTGGTCTACCATGGCACGCAACGCTGGACGGTCGCGACCGACTTCCAAGCCCTCTTCGATCTCCCCGCCGCCCTTCAGCGCTACACACCAACCTTTCACTACCACCTGAGCGACCTGACGACCGCGAGCGACGAGCAACTCAAGGCAATGGCATGGGTGGGGGC
>NZ_NQWI01000063.1 GCF_002532535.1 Candidatus Viridilinea mediisalina | reverse complement strand
CGTATCCCGTATCCCGTATCCCGTATCCCGTATCCCGTATCCCGTATCCCGTATCCCGTATCCCGTATCCCGTATCCTTACATCCCTCATCCCTGCTCATCCAACTGTTCCATCAGAGCCAGCACAAGGCCAACCACCTGCTCGACAAGCTGCGGGTCGGGTTCGCGTGGGACGCTTGCTGCTGCTTGGCTGACGATGCTCAGACACTGGTAGCCGTGGCGCTGGAGTAGCGGGGCGATTTGGGTTGCTTGGTGTTGTGGCGACCAGCTTGGAAGCCGCAGCCCTTGAGTCACTTGGCGTAGCAACGGTGTTGCTTGGGGCGGCAGCACACAGCCCAACTGAGCGCCCGCAAGTTGTTCGAGGGCAATAAAGAGCGTTTGGGAGTGATCAAAGGGCAGGTGTGACAGAATGAGCGTCATGCCACGCGGATCGCTGCTGGTGGCCCCTACAGCACCGAGCCAGAGTTCAACCTGTTGCAGCCGTTGGCTGCGCTGGGCTAGGGTGAGTAGCGCCGCCAGTGCAGGCAGGCTGCCATCAGGCAGGGCCGCAGTGGGTTGTTGGAGGGTGGCGAGTAGCAGCCAGGCGCAGCCCAACGCCCCTGGTAGTCCCAGCAGCCACCAACCGCCGGGCAGCAGCAGTGCGGCAAGCGGCCCAAGGCAGACCAAGCAGCCAACAGCAAGTCGGCCCAACGCAGCGCCCCGACTTGGCCCCGCGATGGCTTGAAAACCTTGCCATGTCAGCGGACTATCGAGGGGAGCCAGCACGACCAGACGCCAGCGCGGGCTCCGTGGGGCCAAACCAGCCGCGCCCTCAATCGCGCGCACGCCCATGATCGTCTGACTGGCCGCACGGCGGCCCAAGGGGGGCAACGTAAGCCCAAAGCCAAGCAGCACCAAAAGCGCCAAGCAGAGTGAAGGCCAAGGCAGCAAGGGACTCAACCCAAAGGCGCTACAGCCCAGCAAACCAAGCAAGCGATAGCCCCAGCCCGGTTTGGTCACCACGCGCAACGGATAGGTAGCGACCCCCATGCCATAGCGCCGCAGACGCCCGTTGATCAACGCCGCCATGGTTGCTTCAGCAGGTGAACCAGCCATACGCGGGCGCACCTGCTCACCGAGCATGCCGATCAGCGCTGCCAACTCACGGGATTGGTCGCGTCGCACAATTCTATTCTTCTGCTTGTTCTTCCGGTTCTGGGGTTGGGGTTGCCGTTGGCACAACCGGCGTATTGGTTGGATCGAGCGAGAACTCCTCTGCCGGGGTACCCGTAGGCTGCGGCGTGATCGGATTCACTGGTGCGTCGGCGATCGAAGTCCGACCACAGGTGGTCTGGCCGGGCAGACAGAGCAGGAGTACAAGATCGTAGCGAATGAACTGGTTACCAATATCGCCAACGTTCTTGATCTGCACAAAGTAGAAGCCATCTGTTTCAGGAATGAACTCGATCTGGGAGTCGAGCGTATTCCCGCCAGGAATGTCATCGTTGAAGTCAAGAATTGTCGCGCCATCACGATCAGTCAAGACCATCACCGTATCAGCGCCGGCTTGAGTTTCACCATTGACCACAATGCGGCCTCGGTAGCGGCGCGTATCGGTATAGATGACGTAGCGTTTACCGGCCTTGCCAAAGAAGGTCACCCAATCGGCATCACCAGCCGGGCAGAGGCTGCGATTCTCTTGGATTTCATTGGAGGTAATCAGGCGCGCCTGTTCTGGCAGACCATCGGGTTCAAAGATATCAAGACAGACAAAATCAACCTGGTCGGGGGTAGGGCCAGCGCTCTCATCGAGCAGCGCAATCTCGTAGAAGTAGTCAATCCCACCGCGCCCGGCGGCATCGCGCACACGAATGTAATACGTTCCATCATACGGAATACGGATCGTAATGCGCGGTCGTGTATCACCAGGATTGGGATTAGCTGGATCGCGTAGGAAGAAGTCGTGATTAAACGCAATCTGGTTCAACTCAGGGTCGTACAATGTAAGCGTCAGATCGAGTCCGGGGTCTTGGCGTGAAATATCAATTGTATAGACCTTACCGCCAACCCCGCCGAAATAGATCCAATCCTCATCGCCGGTGGGGCACATGGTACGCAATTGGGCGGTATTGACATCAATGCGCTTGGCGCTGGCCGGATTATTATCATCCTCAAAGCCATCACGGCAGACCGGGCCAGCCGTAGGGGTCACCGTTGCAGGCACGGGCGTACCCGTGGCGCTCGGCGTAGGCGTAAAGGTCGCCCCAGTAATTGTGATATTAATCGTCGCCGAGCCGGTCACATTCGCTCCCGATGGTGGGGTACCAGTAAAGGCGACCGTCACCGGCCCATAGTTGCCTGGAGTCTGATTCGCAGCAGTTGAAGCCACAATAATAGTAAATTGAGCTGATGAATTCGCGGGAATCGCCACGGTACCCTGTTGGGTTACACTAAAGCCGCTGGGAATGCCACTAAAGGCTGCATTGAAGGTGCGATCTTCGCCAGTATTATTGGTGACGTTAAAGACCACGGTTGTACTTGTGTTGGGAGTTAATTCTGCCGTAGCATTGGGAGGATCCACCGACACAAGCGCCTGGGCCAACGGCGCGGCAGCAGCCGGGATTTGCTGGGAGGCAATAAGGAAGATAAAAACAATGATTACTGCGCTAAATATTCCATTACGAAGTTTAATTTGAGAATTCATTAGCTCGTATTACTCCACCGCTACAATCTGGCAAAACCGTGCCTATTATACGTTTTAGAGCCCACGAAAGTCAAGATAGGGTTTGTTCACAAAGGTTGTGGTGCGCCTTCCGGCGGGGGATCGGGGGAGGCTTCGTCTTCCCCGCAGAACTTTTTGTTAGCGCGAAAAAGTCCTGGGCCGCGCCGCTTGGCTTCGACAGGCTGGTTTCGGCAAGCTCAACCACCGAGCCAGCGGCGCGGTGGCTGAGCTTGTCGAAGCCACCGCTAGGTCACCTGCCAACCCAAGGCTTTTTCGCGCTAACAACTTTTTTGCGTTCGTGTTGGCGGCTTCGCCGCCAACACGAACGCAAAAAGCAGGTTTGGCGCGTAGCCACCAGCGGGTTTTAGGCTGGCAGCCCTACGCTTGCCCAAGGGCTACATCTTGCGCCCAACGGCGTTCACAACCGCAACAATCTTCGGCATCAACGCAGCGAAGTTTTCACAACTGAGCGACTGGGCACCGTCGGAGCGGGCCCGATCCGGGTCGGGGTGAACCTCAATGATAATCCCATCGGCCCCGGCGGCAATCCCGGCGAGCGTGAGGTTGGGCACTAGGTACCATTTGCCCGTGCCGTGGCTGGGGTCAACCAGCACCGGCAGGTGGGTGCGCCGCTTGGCCAAGGCGACAGCGTTCAGATCGAGGGTATTGCGCGTAGCCGTCTCGAAGGTACGAATCCCACGCTCGCAGAGGATCACGTTGGGGTTGCCTTGGGCGGCGACATACTCGGCTGAGAGCAGCCACTCCTCAATCGTAGCCGAGAGGCCACGCTTCAACAGCACCGGCATGCCGGTACGCCCAACCTCCTCAAGTAACTGGTAGTTCTGCATGTTGCGAGCACCGATCTGCAACACATCAGCGTAGCGTGTAACCAGATCAACATCATTGGGCGTCATCACCTCGGTCACAATCGGCAAACCCGTCTCCTCACGGGCCTGGGCCAAGAGCTGCAAGCCCGTCTCGCCCATACCACGGAAGGTGTAGGGCGACGAGCGCGGCTTGAAGGCTCCACCGCGCAGCATCGTCGCCCCGGCCTCACGCACAGCATGGGCCGTCTTCATGATCTGCTCTTCGCTCTCGACCGAACAGGGGCCAGCGATAACCACACAGTTGCCTGCGCCCACCTTGATCCCACGCACATCCACAACCGTATCCTGGGTACGCAGTTCACGCGAAACCAACTTGTAGGGCTGGGTAATCCGCAACGTCTCTTGCACCCCAGTGAAATGAGCCAACTCCTCCTTCAAGGTTGGCGGAATCGCCGCGCCCACCACCCCGATCACCGTCCGCTCCTCGCCGCGCACCAAGTGCCCCCGTAAATTGTGTTCCTCTAAGCGTTCCAACACCGCATCGATCAATTGTTCTTCGGAACCTGCTTGCATAACCACGATCATCTCCTTGCTCCTTTCCTAAGAGGCTGTCTGAAAAATCCATGAACTGGCGTTGGAGTGCCGGCTTTAGCCGGCTAAAGCCGGCACTCCAACGCGTGCCCACTAGCTTTTCAGACAGCTTCTAACGATTAAGATCGGGGCGTAGATTGCGGGCACCCCGGATGTAGATATGGCGCAACTCATTGGCGTTGCGCGTCGTATTCCATAACACCAAGACACGAATACACTGAGCTAACCCACCTGGTACTGCCATCTCATGGCCGCAGAGCAGGGCCGTATCGCTCCACCCAAGGGCGCGGGCCGCCACAGCGGGATATTCGGCATTCAGGTCGGGCGTGGTGGTGAAGAACGCACCCGCTATCTCGTCGCTGGTCAGGCCATTGGCCGCAATCATCTCTTCGAGCAGTTCGCGTGTTGCCTCCAGAATCGCCTCACGGGTATTCGCCTCACATGTTGTCGCCCCACGTACCCCCCGACACCGAACCGTCATCGCAACCTCCCTGCGCTGCTTGGAGACGCAAAGAGGGCGTGAAGCTTGTCGCTTCACGCCCTTTCAGAGTCTCTGTCATGTAAATACGTTAGACAGTACGAAGCGACCTAGCCGTATGTGGGCCGGTAAAATAGAAGAAGTACCAGTTGTTGGCGCTATGTGGCATAGAAGCCCAATTCTTCCTCATGGTCGCTTATGAGGCGACTATACCACACTTGCGTTGTAACGTCAAGGATGGAATAATACAAGGAGTATGCTGACACCTGCAACCATCCTGATTCTGCTTTTGGCAACCGCCTGCGCCAGTTTGGCCCATGTCTTGTTGGGGCGGCGCTGGCAACAATTGCCAGTCTTTTGGCTAACCGCCTGCGTGGGTTGCCTGCTGGCCTTCGGCTTGCAATTGCGGCTGCCATTGGCCCTACCCCATCCGGCGGGCGTACCCGTGCTTGAAGCGGTATTGCTGGCTTGGTTCCTGCTCATAGTTGTTTCACGCCTACGGGTATGATATAATCGGCAACATTGCCGGGCCAGAACACCGCTGTGTAATGCTTGGAGCTTGCGGCAAGCGTGGAGGGCTATTGTGTTCAGGTGGATTGGAATCGGCCTTGGGGTGCTGACACTCCTGCTCATTGGCTTTATCGTCGCCCTAGCCCTAGCGCCGGTGGGGGTACGTGAAGCCTTTCGTGACATCTTCATCATCATTTTGGGCGGTTTCATGCTGTTGAGCGTGGTGATCCTGATTGCCGTGCTGGTTGGGTTGCTCTATACCTTGAACCGACTTGAACGTCTCGCCCGTAACAATGTGCTGCCTAAACTTGATGATGCCCTGGTGAAACTGAACGATGTCCTCGAAAGTACCAAAACGCTGGCCAACAATGCGCGCGAATCTGCCCATACGGTGACGGGTTCGACGACCTTTGTGGCCGAGCGGGTTGTTTCGCCAGTAATCCGCATTGCGAGTCTTGCGACTGGTGTGCGTGCTGCCGCCACCAGCCTCGCCCGTCGTGATTTCAACGGGAGTAGCGAACAACCATCGCCCCAACAGGAACGTAGCGGGGAAGCATGACGCATCCTGCCAGTATTTGGTTATACTGTGGTAAGATCGGTCATGTATGCTATGGGAAGGATACAGGGTACTGGATATTGGATATAGGTGTGAGGCGTCAGGACGCTCTGCGTGCGTTCAAACGGTAACGTTGCCTGAACCTTTCCCTATGGGATGTCTGGCAGACCACGCGGGAGCGTGGTATGATAAGCGGTGGTAAGATGTACGCGGGCGGTACGATCAAGTTGTACGACGACGAACAGAGCCGATGAACGAACAGCGTTTTGCATATGGTGGCCAGGCAGTGCTAGAGGGCGTGATGATGCGTGGGCGTCATCAGGCTACCGTGGCGGTGCGTCGTCCTGATGGCGAACTCGTCTATAAGCACTTCCCGCTCCAAGGGACGCCTACAAGCGTCTGGGCCCGTATGCCGATCATTCGTGGCTTGGTAGGGCTACGTGAGGCGCTGGGTATCGGTAAACAAGCACTCGACTTCTCGGCCACGGTGGCGATTGAGGAAGAAGAGGAAGAACTACCCGTCTTGATGCAGTGGGCTATCTTTGGTGGTGCGCTGCTCATCGCTTTGGGTGTGTTTGTGTTGCTGCCCTCGATGGTCGCTAATCACTTCTATACCAAGTTTGGTCTGCCGCTTTTGGCCCGCGAATTGATTGAAGGGTTGATAAACCTGAGCCTTGTGGTAGCCTATATCTATGCGATCAGTCGGCTCAATGACATCCAACGGGTCTTTGGCTACCATGGAGCGGAACATAAGGTGATCAACGCCTACGAAGCTGGTGCGCCCTTGACAGTCGAGTCAGTGCGATCTTTCACACGCATTCATCCGCGTTGTGGCACTAGTTTTTTGGTCGTAGCCGCACTGATCGGCTTTGTGATCTTCCTCGCTGTGGCTGTCCTCCCGTTCTGGCAACGGGTCGGGGCGCGAGTGGTACTCATTCCCTTGGTTGCCGCTGTAGCCCTAGAATTCCTGCGTCTGACCGCTGCGAACTATCACCGACCTTGGGTGCGCCGTCTGCTCGCGCCGGCACTCTCGACCCAGTATCTCACCACGCGCGAGCCCGATGACGCAATGATAGCGACCGCGATCGCCGCCCTCGTGCCCGTACTCAAGGCCGATGGCGTCGCCACCGTCGAGACTGAACCGGTCTTCGCGCTAGCCTCCGGAGGGCAGTACCATGGCGCTGGTAGGTAACATCAGGGATTTTGGCCTCTCCGACTTCCTCTACCTCGTGGATCGCGGGTATAAGACCGGCGGCCTCCACCTTTCGCACGAACAGGAGACGGCCCTGCTCTTCTTCGATAAGGGCAAGTTGATTATGGCCGCCCGCAAACCTGAGGATCAGCAGGCCGATCTGCTGGTGCGCCTTGGGTTGCTTAGTGGCGATCAACTCGATCAGGTACGGCAGAACCTCACGGCGCAAGGTAATGGGCTTACGCTCACGCAAGTGATTGTTGATGCCCAGATTGCGTCGCGTGAGCAGATCCAGAATGTGCTGCAGGGCTTCACCGAAGAATCGGTCTATGGCCTCTTCGGTTGGCCTGAGGGCGAGTTTCGTTTTGAACAGAACCAACGCCCCGCACCTGATGCGCCCGTTGTTCCCATTCCGATTTCGGTTGACCACCTGATTATGGAGGGCGTGCGCCGTATTGATGAGTGGGGGCGGATTAAAGACCGCATCCCCTCAACCGATATGATCGTGCGCTTCCTCGATCAACCTGATGAACGGGCTAAAGGGGTAAAACTTGCCCCCGAAGAGTGGCGCATCTTCGCCCGTATCAATGGCAAGGATACGCTCGCTGAGATTGCCCGTAAGACTAGCCTCAGCGAGTTTGATGTCTGTCGGATTGTCTATGGCTTCTTGACTGCCGGGTTGGTCGAGGTGCGGAAGAAACCGTCCGTCGCGGTTGGCCGTAGCGCGGCGGATGCGCCCAGGGTCAAGAAAAGCCTGGTGAACCGCATCATCAATCGCATCAAAGGCATGTAACACCCGATGTGCTTCAGCCAGGGCACAGACCATAGCGGAGGGCTGGTGTGCAGACTGTAAAAATGGTTATCAGCGGGGCCGTGAACGCGGGGAAGACCGAGTTCATTAAGGCGATTAGCGAGATTGAGGTCGTCTCGACTGAACGACGTGCGACCGATGACACCAAGATGATTAAGAAGGAGACGACGGTTGCAATGGACTTTGGTCGCATTGCGATTGCCGACGATCTCGTGCTGCACCTCTTCGGAACGCCTGGTCAGAAGCGCTTCGACTTCATGTGGGAGATTCTCTCGGAAGGGATGCTTGGCTTGGTGATCCTTGTCGATAGTACCCGCCCCGAGACCTTCCGTGAGACGAATCGCATCATTGACTTTTTTGTTTCCTACCGCGATACGTCCTATGTGATCGCGGCGAATAAGCAGGATCGGCCCAACGCATGGTCGCCTGATGAGTTGCGTCTGGCGCTGCGCCAGCCACCTCACGTTAAGGTGTTGCCCTGCGTTGCTTCGGATCGCGATAGTGTCAAGAATATTTTGCTCGAGTTGCTCTATGTTATCCAAGAGCGGAGCGAAGAGTGATGAGTGAGGAGTGACGAGTGAGGAGTGACGAGTGAGGGTGTAGGTTGTGGCAGCGAAGCTGCCACAACCTACACCCTCACTTTTTTACTTACCGTCGTAGTGCCGACTTTAGGGAAGCAGAAATTGTTAGGTACCCCAGCAGCCTGTCATGCTGAATAGCACATATTCGCAGGCATCGTAGGGCCGACGTTAGTCGGCTGAGGTCTTTGGCAGCGATGGGAGCCGACTAACGTCGGCACTACCTACGGCGCAAACAGGAATGTTCCTACGAACCTTTGCTCAGGGTGGCCAAGCAACGGGGCAATCAACAACATCCGCTTCCCTTAGTCGGCTGAGGTCGCCGACAACCCCCGGATGCCGACTAAAGTCGGCACTACCTCATGGCGCAAACGGGATGGAAAAGTCACAGGGCCACGGCGTAGCCGTGGCCCTGTTCGTCACTCGTCACTCATCACTCGTCACTCATCACTTGTCACTCGTCACTTGTCACTTGTCACTCGTCACTTGTCACTTGTCACTTGTCACTCGTCACTGGCCCACACGCACCCACTTGACCTTGTCGAACCAGACGGTTGCGCCACGCTCGCCAACGGCTCCGAGTTGCACAAAGCCCTCGTTGCCCTCGGCAAAGGTGTAGCGCCCTAGGTGAACCCAACTGGTCTGGGTGCGCTGGTTGACGAGTACCTCAAGGGCACCGTCGCGGTGGTTGATGATGTAGCGCGCTTGCGCTAGGGCTGCTGTGCGTGAGGGGCAGATGGGGACATGCACGTAGACATCGTACTGCCCTTCGACCGGGATGCGTGGCTGCCAACGCCCGACTGGCGCTGCCTGCGCTTCGGGAACGGCGCGGGCCCAGTAGGCATGGTGGTTTTCGCCACAGCCCATGGCGCTGGCTCCAAGCAGCGTACTCTTCCAGAAGTCGCCGTCCAGCTCGTCAACCACAATCTCGCTGGCCGCCGGATCGCGCACAGGCGGCCCCGCAGCCGGGTCTTGCCCCAACCAGAGGAAGGTCACCTCTAGCTCCGCTTGGTCACCCACGATGCCGAGGTCTTCAAGCCAGGCACCATCGCCAACATCAACAGCGGTGGGGAAGCGTACCCGGCCATGGGCCGCACGGCCACCGTTGTAGCCCTGGTAGAAGGCGGCATGATCCATCGGCCAGCCCCAGGGCAGGTCGGGGAAGCCACGACGCACCTGGTTCCAGTAGTCGTCACGGATATTGTGCGGGCCAACGTCATAGACCGGCACAACGACGCTGCGCCCACGGTAGGTGAGCCGTACTTGGTATTCATGGCCGCCCCGCGACGAGAGTGCAGTGGTTGAGGGCAGGGCAACAAAACGGGCGCGGGGTGGAATGATCCAGCCATTGGCGGTACGACCACCAACCATACCTTGGCGCGTCGCCCGCACCCGGAAGGTCGGCGCAATCGCGTAGGTATTCACCGAGGCGGCCTGCACTGTCGCCTCACTGTTCGTGGTTGCCAAACTGAGACCGCGCACCGTTGGTGCGAGCCCAAAGCTGCCCATCATCGTGACACGATATTGAGCGTAGCGGATCGGCTGGCTAAAGCCAACCACCGCACCAGGGGCCAACTCAGTGACCCAGGGGAGCCAACGTTGACCATCAACGCTACCACGGACATCAACTAGCGCAGCGCTGCCATTGGGAATGTTGGCTTGGTAGGAGAGCGCAAGGCGCGTTGTGGGGAGGGCAAAACGGTGGGTTGCTGAGGTGTGGACGCCGTACTGCTGGAAGCTGCCCAAATAGGCAGGCGGGGGTAGGGCGTTCGCAGCAAGAGTCAGACTTCCGTCAGCCAAGCTCAGCACATCATCGGACTGAGCAAGGCCCGTGACGGTGTTGTGCAGCGTGGCATCTTCGAGGTTCTGGGCCTGAGCGACACTCGCCGGAAGGGCTACGAGCACAATCAGCAAGGCCCAGGCGAGTCGCGACCACAACAGGGGGGTACGCATAGATCGCAAGAGATCCTCCTTGTTTTCTACATACAGGGTAGAGGCCACACCAGGGTGGCTACGAAGGATTATAGCACATGTTGCACATGTTGCTGAAAGTAAGCTGAGAATTAGCTGATATGAGCAGCGGGAGGGGGGCAATCTCACCAAATACAAAGGAAATCGTGAGCTTAGGGCACTAGCAGGCGTGGGGGCAAGGGCGTATGCTAGAGGGTGAGTTCGCTTACGTTAAGCTCCCTGCTGGATGTTGGGGCTACGCCCCAATACGCATGACGTGTAGGGTTGCCGCCCTACAACCGGCAGTTGGGGTTACACCCCAAACCCCGTTTTTTGTGCCGTTTTGGCGGCGAAGCCGCCAAAACGGCACAAAAAGAGTTTTTTTGGGCGCGGCGAAGCCGCCCCCAAGCCCCCTCTGGGGGCTAACTTAACAGGAAGTGAGGGAGACCATGCAACGCTCGTCGCTGGTGTTGGCTATCCTGGTGTTGGCGCTCATGGCGGTGCTACCCGCCGCAGCGCCCGTCGTGCAGGCCCAGGCGGATCAGGGGCGGATTGTGTTTGTTACGTACCACGAAGCGGAGGGTAAGAGTGCGATCTCGGTCATCAATCCCGATGGGAGTGGCCTCACCCGCTTGACCTCGTTTGACACCCAAGGCGTTTTTGCTTATCCGGTCTGGTCGCCGGATGGGAGCCAGATTGCTTTTTCGATCTATCAACAGTTTAGAGCCGATGCATGGCACAGCGACATCTATGTCATGCAAGCCGATGGCAGCAACATCAGACGCCTGACGACGTTGAATTGGGCATATCAGCCAGTTTGGTCGCCTGATGGTCAACACATCGCTTTTATTTATAGCGAAAGCGGAAATGAATTGGCAAGCAAGCTTTTCACGATGCGTTCTCATGGATCAGACATTGTTGAAATACCGATATTCTTTCAACTTAATAACGAGCGGCCAAATTGGATCGCTGATCTTGCTTGGCATCCTGATGGGAATAGAATTTCTTTCTCGTCTGTGGATGTACGCGAGGGAGAAGGTGTTACATATCATTATAACTACTCAGCTATTTATATAGTTGATAAAAATGGCGGTGCTGCTCAGTTCGTAACTGCAGGGAGCGCCCCAGCATGGTCACCCGATGGTAGCCGCTTGGCGTTCATCGCTAATACCGCTGGTGATGTTGGCTTCTTGTTTGTAATGCCCGCTGATAGGTCTAGCGAGGCTCGCTTGATCAGCGAAGATGATTTTTTTGAGGCTTATGAGCCCACATGGTCGCCCGATGGCAGCAGGCTAGCTTATTACGGAATGGGACTGGAAGGCCATGGGATTTTCATCATCAACGCCGACGGATCAGGGCGATTTAAGCTCGTTGACGATAGCCGCTCCCCCAACTGGTCGCGCCCGGCATCGGGGCAGCCGGTGCCGCCCCCGGCTGGCGATGAGCGCTGTTTTGCCGAGACGGGTTTCTGCATCGCGGGGCGCATCCGCAGTTACTGGGAGCAGAATGGCGGCTTGCCGGTCTTTGGCTTCCCGCTGACGGAGCAGCGCGAGGAGGTGATTGAGGGGCGGGCGATCCAGGTGCAGTGGTTCGAGCGCAACCGCCTTGAGTTGCACCCGGCCAACCCGCAACCCTACGATGTGCTGTTGGGGCGGCTCGGTGCCGATCGCTTGGCGCAGCGCGGCTATGACTGGCAGGCGGTGCCCGTCGAAACGTCGCAGGCTGGCTGCCGCTTCTTCGCCGAGACGGGGCGCAACGTCTGTGGCGAGATTCTGGCCGCCTGGCGTGCCAATGGCCTTGAACTGGACGGGCGTCCCGGCTTTAGCGAGAGCGAGAACCTCGCCCTCTTCGGCCTGCCGCTCACCGGCCTGATCAGCGAGCAGTTGAGTGATGGGCATGAATACCAGGTGCAATACTTCGAGCGCGCCCGCTTCGAGTTGCACCCCGAGAACGCGCCCCCCTACAACGTGCTTTTGGGTCTGTTGGGGCAAGAGGTGCGGGCGGGGCGGTAGTGCCTTTTTTTACCTCAGAGGCTGTCTGAAAAGGGTGTTAGTGCCATTCCATGCTACGTGGCACGCGGTGGAGTGCCGGCTTTAGCCGGCTAAAGCCGGCACTCCGCCGCGTAGCGACCGACTTTTCAGACAGCCCCCTCCGACAAGCTCTGGTTCGACAGGCTCACCAACCGGGCATCGCCGCTCCCACGTTGTGGGAGCGGGGCGAAGGCAACGCTGTTTTTTCGCGTTTCTTTGCGTTCTTTTGCGGCAACGTACATATTTTCTGTCCGCCCATGAACCTTGGAAAGGTGGTGAATGAGCTATGCAAAGCTATGAATCAGAAGGCGCTGGATTGAAGCGCCGGGCGCTTCAACGAGGACGCGGGCAACGGGGGATCGTCAAATGGCTCGCGTTGCCCGTTATGCTGATCCTTGGTGTTGTGCTGTTGTATGGATTTGGATGGGGAAGTTACCACTTTGATCGGCAGACTGACACCAGTTTGAATACTGAGGTCGTTGTGCTGCGCCGTGGCCCGGCATGGTTGGCGTGGGCACCGGGTCTGGGTACGACCGTAATCAATACGGGGGTACGGCTTGATCAGCTTGAGGTACAGGGCCAGCGTGAGCTTGTTGAGCTAAAGCTGGGCGGCATGTGGTGGCAGCAGTCTCCCGGAGGTTATGCGCTCTGGGGTGAACAATTGGTTGAGCGCATGCAACCGCGTAGTCGTATTGACTGGTACTGGAACCTTGGTCAGCACGATCAGGCCCGTCATGAACTGATTGCAGCATTGGCTGATCCAACCCAGCGGCTATGGGCCATCGCTACAGCGCAGGGCATGCTGAGAATCTATCCAGAACAGACGCAACCCGATCTTATTGTTGCCCTTATACCTTTGTTGGCCGATGAGCAGAGCAATGTACGATGGACTACGGCTAGGGCACTGGGCCAAGCAGCAGCCAATGGGTCGGGAGTGGCGGCTGATGCTGTGATCACCGCGCTGCTTCCCTTGCTCCATGATGCGGATTGGTATGTGCGAACAAGGGCGATCCGTGCGCTTATTCAGGCGACATCGCACGACACTGATATGATGTTTACTCACCTGATGCCTATTTTCAATGATCCAGAATCAATGTTGGATATAGATCTTCATGAGGCATTGCATCAGGGTGTGACGAGGGCACCAGGCACAGCGATGCATACTCTGATCACCCTCTTGTCCGATCCGAGTCCCTATGTCTCGTCGGCTGCAAGCGTTATCCTGGCTCATGCAGCGGCAGAATCACCAGAGACCGCAGTACACATGCTGATGCCTCTCCTCACCGATGCAAATTCGACCGTACGTTTGGCAGCAGCCAATGGACTGGGCCAAGCAGCAGCCAATGGGTCAGAGGCGACCATTGCGCTGGTGCTTGGTGCGCTTACACCGCTGTTGAGCGATGCAGAGCCAAGCATGCGCTTGGCAGCAGCCGATGCGCTGGGCTACGCGGCAGCGAACGGCTCGGAGGCGACGATCACGCTGGTGTTAGACACGTTCACGCCGCTGCTGAGCGATGCAGAGCCAAGCGTGCGCTCGGCAGCAGCCGAACTTTTGGGCCACGCGGCGGCGAACGGCTCGGAGGCGACAGCCAATTTGGTACTCGGCACACTTACGCCGCTGCTGAGCGATGCAGAGCCAAGGAGCATGCAGTTGGGGCTAACAAAGGCATTAGGTTACGCAACAACCAACGCGACAGATGCGGCGATTGACGCAGCAGTGGAAGGTTTGCTGCCCCTGCTAACCAATGCAGATCCAAGTGTGCGTGCGGCAGCCATTGATGCGTTGGGCCAAGCAGTGGCCAATGGGTCGGAGGCAACTGTCACAACAGTGATAGGTGCGCTCACGCCCCTGCTGACCGATGCAGATCCAAGTGTGCGTCTGGTAGCCATTGAGGTATTGGGCCAGGCGATGATCAGTGAATCGGAGGTCTTCACGCCTGCGCTTGCTCTTACACGGAGCAATACACAATTGCTTATGATGGAGCAAATTCGGCTTGTGGCGGTGAACCGTTCAGAAGCAACAGCCAATGCGATCATACACGCCCTTAGCGCCCTTCTGGCTGATCCAGATGCAGACGTGCGCTTGCGTACAATCCAGGTGTTGAGTTCTGCGGTAGCCAATGGGTCTGAAGCGGATGTCTCCATGGTGGTAGATGCCCTTGTGCCCCTACTTCTCTTGGACAATACGCACCATGACATGCAGTGGGTTATCTATGTGGCGCTGATTGGAGCAGGATTGAAGGCTCCAGATACGGTTGTGAGTGCCTTGACGCCGCTGCTGACAGAAGCGAGCAGCGATATGCAGTGGCTTGCGGTTCTTGTGCTGAGTCATGTGACGCCCAACAGTTCAGAAGCGGCGGCTGCGGTGGTAGATGCGCTTCTGCCCCTACTTATTGATCAAAAACAGGATCTCAATCCAAATTTTTCCATGCATGTTCTTTTAATTCATGCGCTGGGCCAAGCGGCGGCCAATGGCTCAGAAGCGGTTGCCAGTCGGGTCGTAGACACTCTTACGCCCATGCTCACCAATACGGATGCATTCAATCTTCAGGTGGATGAGGAAACCCTGAGTGCAGCGCTGAGCAATGCGCTCTCCGGCTTTTCAGCAACAACGCTGCTCTCAATGCTTGAAACGAGTCCCCATGAGCGCACATTCATGCGCCCACATGGAGCAAGAGCCCTCTCCATGCAAGCACTACGAGACCCAGCATGGTATACAGCCGATGCCAACGTGCAGAGCCTGCAAGCAGCGCTGCTGCCCCTACGCACCTCAAGCGATCCGCTTGCTCGCTATTGGGCGAGTCGTACTCTGGCACTGCTCGATCTTGTGCTGATTACGCATCATGCAGCCTGGATCGAAGTAACGCCACAGCAACTCACGATCTATGGGCTTGCCGATCAAGAGCACGAACGGATCCACGATATGGAGGGCTGGGCGCAGGGCAGTGCGCTTGAGCAGATCAATGACTATCATGAATGGGCCCAGGGCCAGGCGCAATTTTGGCTTATCGCCACACGTCAGCAACTCGCCCAAGGCCAACTTGGCCCATTCGCCAACCAAGCAGCCGAAGAACAAGCTCTAACCATCACTGCCCTTGCGGCGACTGGTCAAGAATTTGCGACGACGATGGCCCAACATGTCGAAGCTACCCACGCGAGTCTTGCAACCTCGTACCAAAGCGAAGCACCAAGCAGGTTTGCAACTGCAGGGCCAACCCTGACTGCCGTTGCCCTAACCTATCAGCACATGCCAAGTTGGACAGCACCATTGGCAACCCCAACGCCTGAGCCATATGAGTATGACCCATCAATCCCAAGTTGGACTCCAACCCCTGAGCAAGCCTCACCAACTCCAACCCCTTAATACCATTGGTATAATAAGAGGAAATCTATCCGCAACAACACGATAACATGCTCGTAACAGAGCAGCGTGTAAGCGCAAACGAGCGCACTGCAACAGGGTTAGGCTATGCGTACTATCGTAATCATTGGTGGTGGCCCAGCGGGCCTTGAGGCAGCCCGGGCGGCAGCGCCCTATGCCTCGGTAACGCTGGTAAGTAATAGTCCGCCGGGAATGTGGCGTCCGTTACCGGGGCGGATCTGGTTAACCGCAGTGGCAGGTGGTGAACGCGATCTGGAAGTGATTAAGGCGCGGGTAGAGCATGCCTGTACGACGTGGCAGGAACGCACGGCTGCTGAGTTGGTGGCGCTTGATGTGCATACCCGTAGTGGCCGGGCGCGGGTGGTGGGGACGACTGTCTGCATTGAGCCACTTGATGGTGCGCCTGAAGAGCGCATTGAGGCTGATGCGGTGATTATTGCCGGTGGTGCCCAAGAACTCTACCCCGATGGGCTGAGTGCCGATGGGGTACAGGTGTTGAATGATGCTCAATTGGGTGCATTGAGCAGCATCCCCGCCGATGTGCTTGTGGTTGGCGATGGTTCGATAGGCTTTGAGTTGTGCCATATCCTTAGCCTCTTGGGTAGCGAAGTAACCTGGTTGGTGCCCGAAGATGCCCCGCGCAGCTTTGTGGCCCCGCCGGTGGATGGCTACCTGACGCGCATGTTGGAACGCCAAGGGGTGCGCGTGGTGCCTCGCGCCAGCGTGCGACGCCTCAATGCCGATGGCGAAGCGGTGCATGTCGTAACCGCCGAGGGGGCGCGCTATGGCGCAGCAGTCGCGCTGCTGGCACGGGCACGACGCACCGATCCAACCTCGTTTGGCCTGAGTAGCGACCAAGTCGCCACCGATATTTATGGCCAAACCAAGCAGCGGGGGGTCTACTTGGTGGGCGATGCGCTCAACCCGCGTACCACGAGTGTCGCTATGGCTCAAGGGCGGGCGGCGGCACTCCATGCGCTGGGGCGCTCTAGTGGCCCTGCCGAGACAACCGACATTGTGGTGACCTTCATGAGGAATCCCCAAGTAGCCCGTTTGGGCCATATTCCTACTGAGGGTTCACGCAACAGTGTGACCGTCTCGCTCACTGAAAGTCTTGCGGCGTATGTGGACAACACCCTCGAAGGCTTTCTCAACCTCGCATGGGATCAGACGGGCCGTGTGGTTGGGGCTTTAGCAGTAGCCCCTCATGCGGCGACCCTGCTCGCGCCCTTGGCGTTAGCGATGCGGATGCATTTGCGCCTTGAGGATCTCGCCGATGGCTATGGGCCGCATCCGATCCTCAGCGAGTTGGTGGCCCAAGCGGCCCGCAAGGCGTTGGTGGAATGAGGAAACAGGAAACAGGAAATAGGATACAGGATATAGGATACAGGATACAGGATACAGGATACAGGATACAGGATACAGGATATAGGATATAGGATACAGGATACAGGATACAGGATACAGGATACAGGATACAGGATATAGGATATAGGATACAGGATATAGGGTTGAGTTGAGTAGCGCCGCCCCGGCGGGGCGGCGCTACCGGCTCGTTCAAAAGATCTCACTTACCAAAATAGTCTGCTCACGCTCAGGGCCAATCGAGACGATGCCGAGGCGAGCGCCAACGAGTTGGCAGAGACGGGCAACATAGGTTTGGGCGCGTTCGGGCAGGTCTTGGAAGCGACGGGCACTGCTGGTCGGACTCATCCAGCCCGGCAGTTCTTCGTAGATGGGTTCCACTTGATCGAGGACAGCGATAGTGGCGGGGGGATGTTCCAGTTCCGCATCGTGTAGGCGGTAGCCAACGCAGATCTTGATCTTGGGCATGGTGTCGAGTACATCAAGCTTCGTAATCGCCAGTGTGTCAATCCCATTGATCTGGACGGCGTAGCGAGCCATGACGGCATCGAACCAACCAACACGCCGGAGTCGTCCGGTGGTGGTGCCAACTTCGGCCCATGCGGTGCCAATCTGGCGCAGAATATCGGCCTCAGCGCCTTCGGGCAGTTCGGTGGGGAAGGGGCCTTCGCCCACGCGGGTAGTGTAGGCTTTGAAGACCCCGATGACCGAATTGAGCATGGTGGGCGCGATGCCCGAACCCTGACAGGCACCGGCTGCCCCAGGGGGCGAGGAGGTAACATAGGGGTAGGTGCCGTGGTCTACATCAAGCAGTACCCCTTGGGCACCCTCAAGCAAGATCGGGATGTCCTTATCAATCGCACGATAGATGATCGGATGAACATTGGTAATCTGCTCGGCCAGTTGGTGACCAAGATCGAGGTAGCGCAGATAGGTGTCGTGCAGCGAAAGCGGGCGGGCATTGTAGAGGCGGGTGAGAATACGGTTCTTCTCTTCAAGCACACCGCGCAAGCGATTGAGCAATGTCTCTTCGTGGAGCAGATCGCCCATACGGATACCAGAGCGGCTCATTTTGTCGGCATAGGCTGGCCCAATCCCACGCCCGGTGGTGCCGATCTTATCTTCGCCACGCGCATCCTCTTGGAGCTGATCGAGCATCACATGGTAGGGCATAATCACATGGGCGCGGTCGCTCACAAAGAGTTTCGAAATGTCAATCCCGCGTTCTTGCAGTTCTTTAAGCTCCTGAATAAGCACTTCAGGGTTGATCACAACCCCGGGGCCAATCACATTGACCGTTGCGTTATCGAAGATACCGGAAGGTACCAGGTGGAGCTTGAAGGTACCGAGGTGGTTTACCACCGTATGGCCTGCGTTATTCCCGCCGCCATAGCGTACCACGAGGCGTGCATGGTTGGCTAAGAGATCAACCAAATGGCCTTTACCCTCATCGCCCCACTGGGCACCGATTAGTGCGACAACCGCCATGGCTTAGGTCCTTTCATCAAAAAGGGAAGGGTTCAGAAGCTACCTGAAAAGCCAGGAGGCACACGCTGGAGTGCCGGCTTTAGCCGGCTGAAGCCGGCACTCCAACACCAACCCATAGACTTTTCAGACAGCCTCTCAGCATTAACCTACAACACTTCGCGTAGCGTATCGATCAATTCATCCACATGGCGTGGCTGAATGATGAGCGGGGGCAGCAGACGCACGACATCTTCACCCGACGTGGCGACGAGCAGGCCGCGTTCAAAGGCTGCCTTACTCAAGGCAGCAGCCGACCCGTCAATCTGGAGGCCGCGCATGAGGCCACGGCCACGCAACGCTTTGATCTGCGGTGCGTGTGCGGCCTGCAGATCACGCAAGGCTTCATCGAGATACCCAGCGACAGAGCGTACATGTTCAAGGAAAGCGGGTGTACTGATGCGGCGCAGCACCGTTGCGCCCACCGCCGTCACCAACGGATTGCCGCCAAAGGTCGTACCGTGATCGCCCACCTGGATGCAATCAGCAACCGCTTGGCTCATCAGCACGGCCCCGATTGGCAAGCCAGCGGCCAATGGTTTAGCGACGGTCATAATGTCGGGACGAACCCCAGTGGCTTCATGGGCCCAGAGCGTCCCGGTGCGTCCCATGCCGCACTGGATCTCATCGAAGATCAAGAGGGCACCGTGCTGGTCGCAGAGGCTACGGGCCGCTTCGAGGAACCTCGGTTCGGCCACCCGCAGCCCCCCTTCACCCTGGATGGGTTCAAGGATCACGGCACAGACATCAGCATCCATTGTGGCCTCAAGCGAAGCCACATCATTGAAATTGGCAAAGCGCACACCGGGCATAACGGGCATAAAGGGTTCACGGTACTTTTCGCGGGCGGTGACGGCCAACGCGCCCATGGTGCGCCCGTGGAACGCGCCATCGAAGGCGACGAAGGTGGTTTTGCCTTCACCTGCGTGGGCGCGGGCATAGCGGCGGGCAAACTTGAGCGCCGCCTCAACCACCTCAGCACCACTATTGGCAAAGAAGACCTTGGCGAAGCTAGGGCTATGTTCGATCAAGCGGCGTGCCAGCGTACTGGCATGGGCATTGTGGTATAAATTAGAGATATGAATGAGCTGTGCCGCCTGTTCCGCGATCACCTGAGTAAGTTCAGGATCGCCATAGCCCAAAGCATTCACTGCGATACCACTGGCATAATCGAGGTAGCAACGCCCCTCGGTATCAAAGAGATAGACCCCCTCGCCGCGCTCCATCACGCGCTCGGGCTTGGCATAGGTGGGCAGAATATAGCTCTGCGCCGCTTGGATCGCGTCGTTGGTCAACTGCTCGGGCATCGCATCCGCTCCTTCATACTCTGCTTTGTTCTGTGATGGGATGCGGGAACCAGGTTCCCGCGTACACCCTTACGAAATTATAACACTTCAACGCAGGAGCGTTTATCATAGGCATAAAGTGGTATAATGGCCCTCCGAGGCCGCCATGGGGCGGTAGATTAAGGGAGCTTGGCTGTGACCTACATGTTAGCCCTCAAGCCAAAGGCCCCCGCGCTCACGCGCACGCAGCGGATGGTGCTGCGGGTTGATGGTGAGCAGATCGCTGATGTGGAATATCGCCCCGACAGGGCTGATCCTGGCCCCTTTGCCCAAGTTGGGCGTATGGGGGCCGAGCGACTGGTGGCGACGGCGGCGGGCTTCTGTCCTAGCTGTGGTGTGGCCCACGCCCTGGCCTTCTGTCAGGCGGTCGAGTCCTTGGCTGGAGTGGAGATTCCAGAGCGTGCGGCGGTTCTGCGGGTGCTTGTGGCTGAATTGGAGCGTGCGGCTTCCCATCTGACGACGGTGGGGGCGCTGTTTGATGCGCTCGGTATGCCAGAGCCGAGTCGCATTTTTGCCCATCATAGCCAGACGTTGCGTGAGGCGCTGCACAATCTGGCGGGCAAACCGGCAGGGGCATGGCTGCTGCCTGGGGGCATCAACCACGATGTGGCTCTGACTGCCCTTGATGTTCCGGCAACATTAGCACGCCAAACCTTGACGGCGCTCTTTAAGTTGACTGATCGCCTGATTGGTGGGCGTGGTTTACTGGCGCGTACAGTTGAAGTGGGCGGCATCACGACCAGTGCTGCCGAGCAATTTATGCTGGCCGGGCCATTGGGCCGGGCCGCTGGGCTACGGGCTGATCTGCGCTTGGATGCATCCTATGCGGCCTATAAGCGTTTACCTCCTGAGCTTGTTGTCCAAGAGGGTGGCGATGTCTATGCGCGCATGCTCGTGTTGATGCTTGAAGCACTCGAAAGCCTCAAGTTGGTCGAAGAGGCAGCAAACGATCCGCCTAGTGGTGCGGTCTCCTGCCCGTTGCCAACCAAGCTACCAGGGGGCATCGGGATGAGTGCGGTCGAAGCGCCGCGCGGCCCGCTACGCTACCGGGTGGAAGCCAGCGATGGGCGGATTAGTGCGGTGACGGTGCAACTAGCCCCGCAACTCGACCGGCTGCTCGCGCGGACACTGCTTACCACGAGCTATGTGGACGACGCGGCGCTGATTCTCCTCTCGACCGATCCGTGTGATGCGTGCTTGGGGGCGGTGCATGAGTGAATGTGCTTATTACCATATCCTAAGAATCTGTCTGAAAAGGGGCTTCATGTCGTTGCATGCGTTGGAGTGCCGGCTTTAGCCGGCTAAAGCCGGCACTCCAACGCCAACCCATAGACTTTTCAGACAGCCTCTAAATAAAGCAACAAACTATACAACCATATGCTATATCCCGCGCTAATCGTATTACTTGCTGCTGCTGCGCTCTGTTTTGCGCTGGGCCAATTTGTGGCGACGCGCATGCTTGGTTTGGGCGCGGCGCTGGCCACCCTGGTGGCGGCGGGTCTGAGCGGCATGGTTGGTGAATCTGCGCCTGAACGCACGATCCTAGAGTTGTACCAACTCAGCTTGCATCTGACGCCCCAGTTGGCCGAGGGTGAGCGCATGATTGCATTGGGCTTGTTGGGCGCAGGTGGTGCCGCCCTGCTGGCCTTAGCCGGAGCGCTGGCCCCGGCTGTGCGTGGCTTTGGCTCGCTCTTTGCGTGGGCCTTGCTGACGTTGGCGGCTGCGTTGTTGAGCCTGGGAGCCCCACCGCTCTCGTTGGCCCAACCTCTGGCATGGGCGCTGCTTGCCTTGGCTGGCTATGGGGCGTTGCGCGCTAGTGGGGCCACCAAAACGCAAGAGACGCCACCACTCGGCTTGGCCGCTGGTCTGCTGGCGAGTGCGTTGCTTGCCGGTGGACTGTTGGCCAGTAGCACGCTGGTGGAGGCGGATACGTTACCACTGGGTCTCTTTACCTTGCTTGGCTTTGGGGCGGCGTTGCTCTTGGCTGGCGGGCCGCCTCTGGCGATTGTGCGGAGCGAGGTGGCCCAAGCACCGGCAGCACTGGGGGCGCTGATCTATGGTGTGGCCGCCCCAACCGCAGCCCTGGCTTGGCTGCTCCGCAGTGTCGCACTCCTGCCCGAACTGCCCGCCACTTGGGCAACAGCCCTGGGGCTGATTGGTAGCCTTGGCGTTTTGGCTTGTGGCGCTGCCGCCCTTGCGACGCATCAGTTGCGCGTGCTGCTGAGTTGGGTGAGTGCCGGCCATGTTGCGGCAGTGGTGGCTACGCTTGGGCTCAGTGGCACTGAAGCCCTGCTGGCCGGGCCGGGGCTGCTACTCAGCATGCTGCTTGCCGTGATCGTTGCTGCGGTTGCGGTGGCACGCTTTGAGCAGACGACAGGCAGTGATAGTTATACAACCGGCACTGGCGGGGGCCATCCCTTCACTGGGGCGCTCTGGGCTTTGGGGGCCTTGGCCCTCCTTGGCCTTCCGCCCTTCTGGGGCTTCTGGCCGCGCCTCTGGCTTGTGCAGAGTGGCAGCCTTGAGCAGCCTTGGATCCTGGCGCCCATGCTGGCGGGCCTTGTGCTGACAAGTTTGGCCCTCTTGGCCCCACTCGGACGTTTGTGGGCGACGAACCAACCGCATGAAAGTGGCCCAAGTTGGGCCGAAGCGGGTGCCGCACTGTTGGTGGCCGTACCACTCGTGGTACTCGGCATGAGGCCGAGTCTCGCGTGGGACTATTGGCTTCAGTATGGCAGCGCTGCTCCCTCAGACCTGCCACTTGACGCTGGCCTCTATGCTAACGTGCTACTCGCGAGTGCTACGCTCTTCAGCATAAGTTTTGCCCTGCTCCGCGCCCAACCTGAGCGCAAGCTCAACCTCGACCCCGATGAACAGGCGGTCGCCTTGAGTCCGGCTGCCCTGGGCACCGCGCTGTACCCATTGGCCCGCCTTGGCGACCTTGAGCCTCTGCTGCGCCGCCTCTGGGAGGGCATCACCCGCGCCAGTGAGTTGCTCCGCTTTGTGATGGGGCTCTTTGAGCAGCGTTACTATCTGCTGGGAGTACTCGGTGCGTTGATTACGATTATGTTGCTGATGGCTCAGTAGGTTGGGGCTGCGCCCCAAACCGCTTTATTTTTCTTCCGTGTGGGCGGCGCAGCCGCCCACACGAAAGAAACAGGTTCTTTGGGGCGGCTTCGCCGCACCCGAACCCCTAGCACGAGGCGCAACGAATATGCAGCGCATCAAGGATTCCTTATGGAAATGAATTGGTTCTTGCTTGGAATTGGTATTACCGCAGCGGTGATTCTGCTCTTCCGCGATTGGCGTGTGACGGTGTTGGCGCTGCTGGTAAACTATATGTCCATTGCTCTGTTTTTGGCTGAACAGCAGTTTATTACGCCTGACCTGGATCTCTTTGGCTTGGCGTTGAGTACCCTCGTGGTTATGCAGGTGATCACTGGCTTTGCGGTGACCCTGATTTTGGCGATTACGGCTTTGACCTTTTCGCGTGAGTATGGCCTTGAGAGCCTGGATGAATTTGGTCTGTCTGAGTTGCGCCGGGCTGCACGAGCAGCACAGCGCCAGCAGGCGACCCAGCCGTTCCAGTGGGGTGACTATGTGTTGCCCTTTTGGTCGGGTGTGCTGGCGCTCATGGCTAGCTTGACGCTACCGCAACTCTATCCAATTGCCCCTTCAGTGGCCAGTGATTTTGCTTGGTATTGGCTTGGCCTGACCGGATTGCTGACGATTGCGACGGCGAGTGATCTGCTCAAGGTGGGGTTGGGCTTGTTGCTCTGCGCGAGTGCGATTAATCTCATTTATACTGCTGTGGTGAGCATGCCCACTGCAAGTGGCCTCAATGTGATGCCGCTTGGGATGCTGAGTGTGTTTAATATCTTCTTGGCGCTGGCTATTGCCTATCTGAGTGGTCTGCTCTATGGGCGTTTGAAGACGCTTGAGTTGGGTGAGTTGTATCGGCGCTAAGGTTTCATTTATATGCTTTACCTCTTGTTGATCTTCTTTCCAATCACGATGGCTGCCAGTACTTTTGTGCTGCGACGCTATACGAACCTTGTGCTTGCTGGCGCATTGGGAACGATGGTTACCCAGTTGCTGATTGCCATCCAGATCCCGCTTGATGACCCCACGCGCCTGTTGGGGGTCACGTTGATGCTTTCGACGCTGAATCAGGTCTTTTTGCTGATCTTTTTGGCCCTTGGGGCTTTTGCCTTTGTGGCTGCTTGGAATATACCCCACGGTGAGAACTTTGTGCCGATTGCGCTGCTCACCTTGGGCCAAACATGTGCCGTTTTGTTGCTGCAAGACCCTTTTATTACCACGTTGCTGCTGGCGCTCACCAGTTTGACCGCAGTTCTGGCGATTGTGGATTTGCCGGTAGGGGCGAGTAATCTGGTGAGTGCGCGGGCAATTGCTGCTGCGCTGAAATATCTTATTTTGATGGTTGTGGCAGCAATGTTGATGTATATTGCTTTTGTATTGAGTGATATTTTTCGTCCGGGTGAAATATTTGATGTTGTTTCACCGGCGCGCTTTATTTTGGCGCTGCTCACGGTCAGCTTTGGGCTACGTTTGGCGATTGTGCCCTTCCATACGTGGCTGACTGACCTGGTGGATTATGCCGAGCCGCTTGTGGCGGCGTTGATCATTACGTTGTTGAATACGACGAGCCTAGTTGTCTTGATTCTGGTCTTTCAGAGTTTTCCCACCCTGCTCTTCGAGAGCGTTGAGGTGCTTTGGCTGATGCGAGTAGGTGCCCTAGTGAGCGTCCTGGTGAGTGGGATGTTGGCGATTGCCCCCGCAAGCCTGCGGCGCACCGTGGCCTACCTGGTACTCTACAATTGTGGCATGGTCTTTTATGGTCTCATGTCACTCTCGCCGGTTGGCTTGAGCGGGGCAATCTTTGGGGCTTTGAACCAGACCTTAGCGGTGATGCTGCTCTTCATTAGTTTGGCCCTGCTTGAGCGCCCCGACGGTCGTTCGCCGGGGGTGGTGCGGCGCGACCTGCTGCGCCGCTGGCCGGTGGCTGGCGCGGGGTTGCTGGTTAGTAGCCTTGCGCTGCTGGGCTTACCACCGCTCAATGGGGCTTTGAGCCATATGCTGATCTACCAGGCTGCCGCTGATCATGGCTGGCTTGAGTTGCTGATCCTGGTGCTTGGTACGGTGCTGGCTGGCTTAGGGCTGGCCCGTATGGCCAGCGAACGGCTGCTAGGGCCAAGTGAAGAGCTTGAGGTGGCCGAGCCGCTTATGCTCGGTGAGACCGAGTTGGATCGTCCTGCGGCACGTAAGCTTGCCCCGGAACCGCGTAGCACAGCGGTGTTGACAATCATGCTGCTGGTACTCTGCTTGGGCATTGGGCTCTATCCGCAGCCGATTTTGGCGACGATTGATCAGGCGATCCAAAATCTGGCGTTTATTCGGGTGTTGTAATTCCATTTTCGATTGCAGATTGTAGATTGCCGATTGCCGATTGCCGAACATGGCGTTCCAATGGGCTCTCGCGTCCTTGATTCAGCGGCATGTTCAAGGGTAATTGGTATCACCACGTCATAACAATGAATGATCTTCTCTTTACGTTATTTGCAGCGTTGGTCTATCCAGGGCTGTTTACCGCCTTGATGATTGGGGCGCTCTATCGTTTCTTGTTGCGGCGCCATGTGGGGTTGTTGCCGCCAACAGGAACATTGCGCTCACGCGAGGGCTTGGCAAGCACATTGGGGGTGGGGTTCGCGGGTGTTGCGTTGGCACTCTTGCCGTGGCCTTTCCACCCGACCGAGGCCAGTTTGGCCTGGCTTTGGGCTTGGGCCGCCTTTGAATTGGCCTTTCTGCTGCCCTTGCTGCCCGCTATGCTGGCAGGGACGCCAGTGGTGGCGCGGGCGGCATTGCGCGAAGCCCAATTGGGCACCCTCGCCCGCGCCCTGCTCTGGGCGGCCCTCGTGCCCGCTTTGGTCTTGCATAACCAATGGGCGGGTAGCGCACTGGTTGCCCACCTGTTGAGCCTCGTGGCTGCCCTGGCCGCTTTTCCGCTGGCCATTGGCTGGGGGCCGTTTAGCCACGAAGAGTCGGTTACCCCCGCAGGCAGTGCTGCTGGCCTGAGTGATGCGACGCAACAGCTTGATGCCTGGGGGCGCGATGTGCGCGCCGGGACGCTCTTGATGGCCCTGCTGGTAGCAACCTTGCCGCTGGGAGCCCTACCACCACTGGTTGGCTTGGCCCTACTGCTGGTTGGTCTCATCCTGACTGCGCTGCTGCTGCGTGAATTCGCCGGTCGTAGCCCACGCATGAACTTACCCAGCGCCCTGCGCTTCGGCCTGCTGGTGCCACTGCCCCTCAGCCTGGGGGCCAATCTTGCCCTTCTACTGCTGAATGTTGCATATCAGCAATAACGCTAACACTGATTGGAATACCCATGTTCGGCAATCTACAATCTACAATCTACAATCTACAATCTGCAATCTACAATCTGCAATCTACAATCTACAATCTGCAATCTGAAATGATATAATGATCGAGATCAACGATCTACACCAAAGCTATGGTGATGATCCTGTGCTTCAAGGGGTCAATCTGCATGTGGCTGCTGGCGCAAGCTATGGTCTGCTTGGGCCAAATGGTGCGGGCAAGTCCACCCTGCTGCACCTGATGCTCGGGTTTTTGCGGCCCAAGCGGGGTACGATTCGGCTGTTGGGTAGCAGCAATCTGGAGCAGGTGCGCCAGTCGGTGGGTTATATTCCCGAACGTCAACGCTACCACACCCACTATACCGCCCGCGAATATTTGCGCTTCTTGGGGGCTTTTAGTGGCCTGCACGGAGGCGAGTTGCATGATCGGGTTGACCACGAGTTGCTCACAGCGGGCCTGGCTGATGTGGCCAATCGGCGCTTGGGAACCTTCTCCAAGGGGATGTTGCAGCGCTTTGGGGTCGCCCAGGCACTCTTAGGCGATCCAGACCTCTTGTTGATTGATGAGCCGACGAGTGGCCTCGATCCGAGTGGTCGCCGTGCGCTGCTCGATCTGCTCAAGCAGGTGCGTAAGCGTGGCCACACCATTCTGCTCTGCACCCACCATTTGTACGAAGTAGAATATATCTGCGACCGCGTCGGTGTACTGGTTGGTGGACGCATCACCGCTGAGGCTGAAGTGCAGACGTTGCGCGGCGTGGCTACGAGTCTCTCGATTCAGACGACGACGATGCCTGAGCAGCTTCAGAAGCAGCTTACCGCACTCGGGCCACAGATTACCTATGACAGCGAGAGTATCCTGATTGGTGCAAACAGTCCTGAGTTGCAGGCAACCGTCATGCGTACCCTCTTGGAGGCGAATATCCTGATTGTGCAACTCGAGCCGCTCGAACGCCCGTTGGCACGCTTCTACCACCAAGCGGTACAAGGGCTCACCCCAGCGGCTGCCGCCGCAGCACCAAAGCCTCTAGCCGTTCCCTACATCCCGCCAGTGCCATGGACAAACCCCCATCCTGTTTCAGCACAGCCTCAATCTGAACGGGGCACGGGCGATACCTTGCTCAATCAATTATTGGGGCGGGAGGAGGGAGGAGCGGAGGGAGAGAAGAACCAAGGAACAGAAGAACAGAGGAACGGAGGAACAGAAGAACAGAGGAACGGAGGAACAGAAGAACAGAGGAACGGAGGAA
>NZ_NQWI01000062.1 GCF_002532535.1 Candidatus Viridilinea mediisalina | reverse complement strand
CCGCCCTACACCCCGCTTGGGGGCTGCCCCCCAACCCCCGTTTGTTGTTCCGTGTTGGCGGCGAAGCCGCCAACACGGAACAACAAGAGTTTTTTTGGGGGAGGCGAAGCCTCCCCCAACCCCCCGCCGTAAGGTTAACGTAATGCGTATGGGGCTTTGCCCCATTGGCGTAGTTGTCCGAAGATACCATAGCACATCTTGGGGTACAATGGGAGGCAATCAGATGTTGCAAGACGAGGATACAATCCCATGCTTGATGATGCACGCTTCCGCCAAGTGATGAGCCTTTTTGCTTCTGGGGTCACTATTGTTACCACTGCCCACGAGGGGCGCTTGGCGGGCCTGACGGTCAGTTCCTTCACTTCGCTCTCGCTCAACCCGATGCTGGTTTTGGTCTGCATTGATCTTCAGGCTAGCAGCCATAGTACGATTGCCGCCTCAGGTTACTACGCGGTCAATATTCTTGCCGAAGGTCAAGAGTACCTCTCGCGCCGCTTTGCCAGCCCCCAGGCTGAGAAGTTTATTCCAGAGACCTACACCATCTCGCCCCATGGCTTGCCGCTGCTCGCTGGCTGCTTGGCCCAGATTGAGTGTCGTGTCCATGCCACTCTGCCCGGCGGCGACCATACGATCTTTGTGGGTGAGGTGCTCGATGTGAGTTGCCACGAGGGTCGTCCACTGCTCTATTATCGTTCAGGTTACCACCTGTTGGGGCGGTGAGGATGGCCCCTCATCGCTCCATCCCAAACCTCGTTATCTTGCTCGGCCTGCTTTTGACTGCGTGTAGCACCAAGCCTCATGCGGATCCGGTTGTCTTCCCTGATCTGGGCATGCCGCTCCCAACGCTCATGCCTTCCCCTACCGGCATGGCCCCCATAGCCGCGACGGCTACGCCGCTGTCGCAGGATGGCGCATGGCAAACGGCGGCAGCGGGGATCGAGTTGCGCCGCATGCGGGTCGCGGTGGGGAACATCCAAGCCCCTCTGAGTCTGGTACGCATCGATCCAAGCCAGGTACGCTTTGTCGTGGGCTACCAACCCTATACCCCACCAACCCTTGGCCAATGGGCTGCGCAACACAATGCGCTCGTGGTTATCAATGGAGGCTTTTTTGATGCCAATGGCCACAGTGTGTCGCTACTGGTTCAAGCTGGCGAGGCCATCGGTAGTAGTTATGTTGAACGCGGCGGCATGTTTGCGGTCACTCCAAGTGGCGCAGTGCTCCTCCGCGCCCTCTCCGATACGCCCTACGATCCTGCCGAACCATTGGCCGAGGCGCTCCAAGGCTGGCCCCTGCTGGTACGCCCTGGTGGCACCCCCGCCTATGACTACGAAGATGGCCAACGCGCCCGTCGCAGCGTCATCGCCCTCGACCGCAGCGGGCGCGTCCTGCTGATCGCCAGCGCCAGCTCCGCCTTCACGCTGGCCGAATTGAGCCATTGGCTTGCCAACTCAGACCTTGAGCTTGATGCTGCCGTTAACCTTGATGGCGGTGCCTCCACCGGGCTACTGCTACGTAGCCCCAACGCCCCAGAACGCATTGAGCCCTTTGTCGCCCTGCCAATTGTACTCATGGTCTTGCCAAAGGATAGTTGAGGGCTTTCAGGTATAGAGTTTTTTGGGAGTTTTGGGTGTGGTGTCAAGCATTTGCTCATGCAACACGATCAAACGACCTGCTAGGTGTGCGCCGTACGCGAGCGTTGCGGTACTGCTCAATGCTTCACGGCGCACACCTGGCAGGTCTGAGGAGCCAATGGCCCATAGACCTAGCAGGTGGAGCGCGGTGGAAGCGTTGGCATCCTCACGGTGGCTGCACGCGCCCCACCTGCCAGGTCGTATCGAAGGCAGCAGTGCATTGGCTGATGATACAAGCCTCGCAACGTTGCGGGAGGCTATATGATCCTGCTCTCCGACCTGCTCGCGGCGGGCGGGCGTTTGGCTGGCGTGGCGCAGGCAGCGTCCTTTGCAGATTGGAGTTATGATTCGCGCCTGACGCTGCCCGGAAGCTGTTTTGTGGCTCTGCGGACCCTGCGTGCCGATGGCCACGACTATATCCCGGCTGCGTTGGCCGCCGGCGCCACGGGGCTGCTCTGTCGCTGGCCCCCCGCCGATCCCGGCGGGGCGACGGTGATCTTGGCCGCTGACCCCGAGGCGCTTTTGCGCCGTTGGGCAGCGGCCCGGCTTGCCACTGTGGCCCCTACGGTCATTGGGGTAACTGGCAGCGTCGGCAAGACTACGACGCGCCGGGCGGTGGCTGCACTCCTGGGAGCCCATCAGCCCACGTTCCAGAGCCGCCGTAGTTTCAATTCGCTCTTGGGGCTGCCGGTGGCCCTCGGACGCTTGCAGGATGACCAGCGCTATGCGGTGCTCGAATATGGCAGCGAGCGCCCCGGTGAATTGGCCCACCTCACGACCCTCTTTCCGCCCCAGGTGGCCCTCGTCACCAATGTGGGTGCGACCCACCTGCGTGGCTTTGGGCGGTTGCAGGCGATTGCCAAGGAGCATGCAGCGCTCATTGCCGCCCTGCCGCCTACAGGCAGCACGCTGCTCAATGGCGACGATCCGCTGCTTATGGCTCTGGCCGCCCGTAGCCCCAATGTGTTGACCTATGGCATAGGGCCGCACTGCGATCTGCGTGCTACCGCAGTGCGCTATGCCTCCCACGGGACGTGCTTCGATCTGTGTTGGCAAGAGCAGAACCACCATGTCTACGTGCCGCTCTTAGGCATCCCCGCCGTCTATGCGGCCCTCGCGGCCCTCGCAGTTGGGCTCGTTTCCGGTCTGCGCCTTGCCGACTGCCTAGCCCCCTTAGCCACCCTCGAACCACCAGCAGGGCGGCTGAACTTGCTACCCGGACGCGACGGGGCGCAGTTGCTCGACGATACCTTCAGTTCCACGCCACCCTCAGCCCATGCCGCACTCGCAACCCTTGCGGCGCTCCCAGCCCAGCGACGCATCGCCATGCTCGGCTGCCTCTCTGATCTGCCCATCGGCAGCGAAGCGCCCTTCTACCAAGCCCTTGGGCACCAAGCTGCCGCATGTGCCGACATGCTCATCCTCAAGGGCGACTGGGGCGTCGTGATCGCCCACGCCGCCCGCACCCTCCGCCCAGAATTACCCATCAGCGTGGTGGATACTAGCGAGGCAGCGGTGGCCGCGCTACCGGCCCCACTTACACCCAACGACCTGATCTTAATCAAGGGCGGGGCCGAAGCACGCATGGAGCGCATTGTAGCCCGGCTCTTGGCCGATCCCGCCCCCACGCCGCTGGCTTCGACAGGCTCAGCCCCCACGCCGCTGGCTGAGCCTGTCGAAGCCAAGCGGCGTGGTGAATATCATCTCAAAGCCCCCCCCGCCCTCGTGCGCCAAGAACCCGCCTGGCGCAGTGTGCGGATTGGGCAGCCGGAACGACCAACATGGCTGCGGGTGGACTTGGATGTCCTTGCGGGCAATGTGCACCAACTTTGCCACTTGGCCCAAGTGCCCCTGATGGCCGTGCTCAAAGGCGATGGCTATGGCCACGGTGCCGTCCGCACGGCCCGCACAGCCCTCAGCGCGGGCGCAGCGGCCTTGGCCGTTGCCACCTTGGGCGAAGGGCGCACCCTGCGCGACCATGCGATTAGCGCCCCCATTTTGCTGCTCGGCTACACCCCGCCGTGGCAAGCCGAAGCGGTAGCCCGCTTGGGTCTCGACGCGACCCTCTTTGATCCAGAGGCGGCTGAGGCGCTCAGTGCTGCGGGCAGTAATCTGGGGCAGCCGGTGCGCGTGCATATCAAAGTGGACAGCGGCATGGGCCGTTTGGGCCTTTTGCCCGAGCAGGTTTTGCCCTTTTTGCGCTCCTTGCAGCACCTACGCGGGCTTGAGGTGTACGGCATCTACACCCACTTTGCCAGCGCCGACGCTCCCGATCTCGGCAGTACCGAAGCCCAACTTGGGCGCTTCATGCAACTTCTTGCCAGCCTAGAGGCCGCCGGACTGCGCCCCCCTATCGCCCATGCCGCCAACAGTGCGGCACTCCTACGCATGCCCGCAACGCGGCTCGACATGGTACGGCCAGGCATTGCATGCTACGGCCTAGCCCCCTCAAGCAGCAGCCCACTACCAGAAGGCATGCATCCGGCCCTGAGCTTTCACAGCGAAATCGCCCAGGTCAAACAGCACCCAGCGGGCAGCCCCATCTCATATGGCGGCACCTTTGTCACCAGCCAGACAAGCACGATTGCAACCATCCCCGTGGGCTACGCGGATGGCGTGCGCCGCAGCCCGCCGTGGCGCAGCGTGATTGTACGGGGCCAACGGGTCCCCATTGTAGGCCGCATCTGCATGGACTACCTCATGGCCGATGTGAGCGCCGTAGCCCATGTGCGGCGCGGCGACGCAGTGGTCCTGATTGGCAGCCAAGGGCAAGCAAGCATCAATGCAGATGAAATCGCCACATGGCTCGACACCATCAGCTATGAAGTCCTAACCGGCATTATGCCCAGAGTGCCCAGAGAGGTCGGAGAGGGGGAGGGGTAAAAGCGCTCAGAAGCTGTCTGAAAAGCCGGGGGGCACACACCCTGGAGTGCCGGCGTTAGCCGGCGTTAGCTGGCACCGGCGTTAGCCGGCTAACGCCGGCACTCCAACGCCAACCCATAGACTTTTCTATGGCACACGCAGCGTCCCAACCTCTTGTGGGGGGCCAGGGCGGGCATCGCCCGAGAAGGTCTGCACCTCGCCCCTGACCGCAGCGTGGATGGTGAAGGGGATAGAGTCGTGGCGTCCGCAACCGCTGTAGTAGTTGACACCAATGGAATAGGTACCGCTTGGTGCTGTATCATTCTCCCAAAAGACGCTCTCTGCAAGAACATACGGGGCTAGATCCTCTTCCAACAGATCGGCGAGGCAGACAAGATTGGCGGGTGGTGGATCTTGACGGTCGCCTGTCGCTCGACTACTGCGGCTTGGTGGTTCGCCCATCACCCATTGGCCGCCGTTGCTGTCCTCTGGATTTTCGTGGTAGATGGTGGTACCATCAGGGGCGGTGACATAGAGGTGCAAGCCTACCGGCATTGTCCAGGCGAGGGTAATATGCACATCGTAGGCGAAGGTGCTATGAGCCAGCGTATTGTCGGGGGGCGGAATGAAGGTGCCACCCAAGCATGGCGCTCGGCCAGCGACATAGCGATCAAGCTCCAGATCGGCCTCGGCGTAGCGATACTCCATCAGACTACCTGCCTGCATCTCGACCGGCCCGAGACGCCGCCAGTAGCTGTCAAAGCGCGGGCTGTAGTTGGTTGATCGGTTAACTTCAGAGAAGTGCCAGACTTCAATCAGATGGTAGGTGCCGTTGGGCAACCACCAATCAAAATGTCGCGTCTGCCAGTAGGCGTCACTTTGCGGATGCACATAATCACCGATCATCATGTTCCAACTGGCCGAAGGTGCCCATTGCCACATCTGCGTGCGATCGGCGAGGTCGTAGCCCTCAATGCAAACCCCGTAGGTGACGGTGTAGGGGCCGTTGCCGCTGGGCGGTGGGTAGCGCCCACTGTTGTAGGTGTGCTGGTTGCTCACGCGCAAGATGCCACCATTGTTGTTGCGCCACTCTTGCGCTGCGCTGGCACTGCCCATGAAACCAAAGATTACCCAAGGTGAGAAGCGCATGGTAGCAACCGAGACGACACGGTTGGTGCCATCAATGGCCGCAGGCAGCATCTGCCATGTGTCATTCGCCTGGTCATAGAAGGCAACCCCCAGCACCTCCTCGGCATCAACATCCGCCGGAATGGGCAGATTGAGCATCACCGGCGCATGAAACATGGTGTCATTTGGCCCAAGTTGGTAGACCGAGCCTAGCGGTGTGAAGCCGTCGGGCAGGTTGGGCGTGCGATCACTCGTCTCCTGCATGCTAAAACTGGCCGTGCCCGCACTGCCATCCGCTTGGGGCGCAACAACGCCCGGCGGAATCAGCAGATGACCACCTGTCGCGGTCGTCACCAAGCCGCCCATCTGGCTCGTCACCTGCACGACGCCTTGGGCATTCACATCATAGTTGAAGCCCACCCCTTGAGCAGCCCCTTGATTGCTCGGCGCTCCTGCCGTGTCAGCCACGTGATCATCTGGTGCCGTATAGAACAGCATGCCAATAGCCACAGCAGTAACGACGAAGAGCATGCAGACACCGAGGGTGATCATCAGGCAGGGCAGCAGCAACGAGCGCTGTTGCGCCTGGGGCGCAGCGGGCGCTGGCGCTGCTGCATATGGCGGCGCGGGCAGCGGCGCTTGCGTGGAGGGTTGCGCGGGCGCTGGCGCTGCTGCATATGGCGGCGCGGGCAGCGGCGCTTGCGTGGAGGGTTGCGGCGGCGGCGGCACTGGTGCACCAACTGGCGTGTGTACGGTTGGCGTCATATCATCCGCGCTACCACCGCTGATCTGCACACTGAATTCGTAGCTACCAAGTGCCAGCCGATCGCCAGAACGGAGCGGGTGGCGTCCACTGATCCGTTGACCATTCACCGCCGTGCCGTTGGCACTATTGAGATCCTCGACGAACCATTGGTTGCCCATCAGGACGACGCGGGCATGTTGGCGCGAAACCTGGCCATGGTTCACCAGCAGCGCACAGCCCTGCTGTCGTCCAATCACCAGATCATCGCCACGCGCCTGAAAAGTCTGGCCCTGCAACTCATTGGTCTGGCCAGTCAGGGTGATCATGGGGGGGTGGGGGGTAAGGTGTTTCATTGTGGTTTTAGCTTATGAGCGCCAAGCATTAGAGTCTGTCTGAAAAGCCGGGGGGCGCACGCTGGAGTGCCGGCGTTAGCCGGCTAACGCCGGCACTCCAACCCTAACCTATAGACTTTTCAGACAGCCTCTTAGCGGCTTTGCGGCTTTGCGCGAGCTTATTTGATGCCCCTAGCTCCTCAACGGCAAGCGCAGCGTGAAACAACTCCCGACCTGGGGTTCACTGACCACACTGACACTGCCGCCGTGCATTTCGGCCAAGCGGCGCACCAAGACCAAGCCTAGCCCTGTGCCTTCGTGCTGGCGATTGAGGCGCGCATCAAGTTGGGTAAAGGGTTCAAAGAGCCGTTGCTGGTCCTCTGCTTTGATGCCAATGCCAGTATCGTGTACATTGAAGATAGCTTGGTTCGCTTTATAGTCAATGATGACTTCAAGTTTAATCGAACCACCCGCGGGTGTAAACTTCACCGCATTGCTCAAGAGATTGCCAAGCATCTGTTTGAGTCGCTTGGGGTCTACCTCAATGATCGCCAGTTCATCATTCAGCGTGAAGCCTAAACGCTGCTTCTTCTTCTCAATTGGCTCACGGATGAGGCGTAGATTGGCGCGGCAGACATCGGCTACGAGGACTGGTTCGTAATCGAGTTGGAGCCGATCCGACTCGATTTTGGAGAGGTCGAGGACATCGTTGATCAGGTTGAGCAGATGTTGACCACTTTGGTAGATGTAGTTCACCGTTTCAGTTTGCAGAGGCGTGAGTGGGTCGCAAATGCCGTCAAGCATACTCTCGCTGAGGCCCAGAATCGCATTGAGCGGGGTACGCAGCTCGTGCGAAACATTCGCCAAAAAGTCGCTCCGCACCTGGAACGTGCGGGCGATCTCGCTACGGGCCAATTCTTGCACCGCTTCTGCTTGGGCCTCAAGCGCTTGGTTCAGTTCGATCAGGCGCTCTTGAGCCTGCTTAAGCTTATGGATGTCAGTAGCATTGATCAGCACACAGGTCGCACGTCCCTGCTCGTCACGGATCGGCTGGAACGAGATATGAAACCAACGAGTCTCTGCTTTGAGCTCAATCGGCGCTTCAACGACGCGCCCGCTGTTGCTCTGCAACACCTGCCGGATCAATTCGGCTTGATTGCCTACCATGGCAGGGAAGAGTTTATAGAGGCTGGTGTCAACTAAGGAGACGCTGGTATAGCCCAACAGATTTGCCGTCACATCATTGGCATAGAGGCACGTACCATTGGCATCAACGATCATAATGGCGCTATCGAGGCTCTCCATCAGGCCGCGAAATTTTGCCTCACTGGACTGCAACTGCTGTTCAACCAACTCGCGGGCGAGCGAATTTTGGATGCGGAGTTCTAGTTCATTGGCCACACTACGCCCCAACGCCGCCAGCGCAGCCCGCTGCTGCTCGTTCAAGCTACGCGGCACCGTATCAACCACACAGAGCGCCCCCAGGGTGGTTCCGTCCTGCATGTTCAACGGAGCGCCCGCATAGAAGCGAATATAGGGCGCCTCGGTTACAAGGCTACTGCGGCGAAAACGGTCATCCTCAAGCGCATCATTGACCTCAAGCAACGCATCAGGATTGAGGATCGTATGGGCACAAAAAGCAACCCTACGCGGCGTCTCATGCTCCGTCATACCCACATGCGCCTTAAACCATTGCCGATCATGGTCTACCAACGAGACCGCAGCAATCGGGGTTTCACAGATGAACGAAGCCACTGCGGTCAGATCATCAAAGAACTGTTCGGGTAGCGTATCGAGAATACGACTACGGCGCAGTGTCGCCAAGCGTTGCGCTTCGTTCGCCGGTAGCGGCGGATCAGGATGTGGGTCGTCTTGCATAACCGCCATCACTCCTCATCACCTGTGCAATGACACCATCACTCATCAAGCGCAGAAAGACCTGTACCACTTCCGGATCAAAGTGCTTGCCTGATTGGCTCCGAATATATTCTAACACTTCATCGCTTGGGGAAGCTTGGCGGTAGGGGCGATCATTGGTCAATGCATCCCAGACATCAACAATAGCAAAGATACGTGCAGCGAGTGGAATCGTCTCGCCAGCGAGACCCTGTGGGTAACCACTACCATCCCAACGTTCATGGTGGAAGAGCGGGATCGCGAGGGCTGGCTGCAAATAGTTAATAGGGGATAGCAATTCATAGGCCAAAGAGGGATGGGTACGCATAATCTTCCACTCTTCATCATTCAGCGGCCCCGGTTTACGCAGAATCGCATCAGGAATACCCATCTTGCCAATATCGTGTAGCAGCGCCCCCCGCCGGATGTGGGCTACCTCAGCAGCAGGCAGATTCATAGCCTCAGCCAAACAGACCGTCAATTCCGTCACGCGCCGCGAATGCCCTTCAGTCTCGTGGTCACGCAGATCAAGTGCCCGTGACCAACCCTCTAGGGTGGCATCATAGGCATGGGCCAACTCTTCGGCAGCAAGTTGGCGCTCATCGAGCAGGGTACGAAAGCGGTTGAGCCGCGTAATCGTGCGTACCCGGGCGCGTAGTTCGGCGCGGTGGAAGGGTTTGGCCACAAAATCATCGGCCCCCGCCTCAAGCCCCTGAATGCGTGAATCGCAATCATCGAGGGCCGTCACCATCACGATTGGCACCAGAGCCAAACGCTGATCGGCACGCAAGCGACGACAAGTCTCAAATCCATCCATCTCAGGCATCATCACATCAAGCAGAATCAGATCAGGGATAATGCTCTGAGCCAACGCGATCGTTTCAGCCCCATTACTAGCAAAGCGAAGCGCATAGCCATCAGCTTCTAGGGCACTGGCCATCACTTCGCGCCCTAGTGCTTGGTCATCAACGATCAGCACGAGCGCTGGGGTTTTCATATGTTTGCTTCTCTAGGAAATTAATACTGGTAACAGCGGCACTTCAAGGGTCACACAGATGCCTGGCGCAGCAGCGCGATTGGCGATCCGATAGGTGCCACCAATCGCCCAACAGATCTGTGCTACTGTCGCCAGGCCCAAACCCAGCCCGGCCACTTGACCAGTAAAATCGGGGTCAAGTTGCTGGTATGGCTCACCCAAACGGCGCAACTGGCTTGCGGTGAGTGTACATCCATTATCGCACACTTCAATGCGCAGTGACTGTGCTATGTGCTGCAAGCTAACCACCACCTCGGGCTGCTGCTGGGGATGAAACTTACGCGCATTCTCGAACAACTCACCGATCAGCAACTCAAGCGTGGGCATACTAATCACCAGCCGGGCCATGGTCGCGGGCAAATCGGCACGAATATGCAGTTGAGCCAAGCCCAATTCCTGGCCCAGGGTTGCAAGCACTGCGGGTAGTTCGGCTACCCGCGCCCCCTCATTGGCGGCACATGTGAGCGGAGCGTCAATATAGCCCAGAATATCCTCAACCAGCGCCTTGAGCCGTTGTGTGCCATCGTAGGCGATCTTGACAATCATCTGCGTATCATTGGACAGTTCGTCACTATGCCGTTTGAGCAAACTTATGCCTGTGACCAACGTAGTCAGCGGGGTACGCAGCTTATGCGAGACAAACCCATGGAAGGCCCAGATATTGCGTTGGGTTGCGATCTGAGTGGTCACATCGCGGAGTTGCACAATCCGTTGCACCGGTGCTTCACCCGGTAGATCCAGCACCTTCACTTGCAGCCAGAACGTGGTGGCACCCTCGGTACGCACAAGGTAGCGCGGTGTCGTGAGCATCTGCGGCCATAAAGCCCAAGCCTCTTTGGGCTCGAGGCGGTAGTGTTCGTTAACTACGCTCAAAAAGGGGACAGACATCGGCAGTGTTGGTTCACCCGTAAGATTCAGGTAGCTCCAAGCACTGCTATTGCCCTCCTTGGGATAATCATCAGCATCAAGCAACAAGTAGCCATCGCTCGATTGCTCAATTGCCCAGAGCAACTGGGCGTGCGTACTCGCTGTGCGACGCTGCTCATCCAGCAGGGTACGGAAGCGATTAAGCCGCGTAATGGTACGAATCCGGGTACGTAGTTCAGCGCGGCTAAAGGGCTTCGAGACAAAATCATCAGCCCCTGACTCGATGCCCTGGAGTAACGAGTTCTGATCATCGAGGGCCGTCACCATCACTACCGGAATTAGAGCCAATGTAGGATCGGCTCGAATACGCCGACAAACCTCAAAGCCATCCATATCTGGCATCATGACATCAAGTAGAACCAGATCGGGGGCCATGAGCTGCATCTGGTTCAACGCATCAGGTCCATTTGAGGCAAAGGCGAGGCGGTAACCTTCAGGTTCGAGCAGACTAGCCAAGACCATCTGACCAACAGGTTGATCGTCCACGACCAAGATGAGGCTTTGGTTCTCCACTTGCACAATGCTATCTCACTATACTTGTTTGTTCGCTGTTGGCGTTGCAGCCGCCAACAGCAAACAAACAGGGTTTGCTTGGATATTACGCCTAGCATAGCATGAGATACGCATATGATATAGATGCCTCATGACAGACTCTTAGAGGCTATCTGAAAAGTCCATGAACTGAAGTTGGAGTGCCGGCTTCAGCCGGCTAAAGCCGGCACTCCAACGCACGCTCACTAGCTTTTCAGACAGACTCTTACCACCCGCGTGTGCCAGGGCCACCCTTGAAGGGGCCAACCACCTTGGAAGTAACCCAGCCACCATAGAACCCACCTGGCTGCGGGGTGACCCGCTCGCCATCAACGAAGCAGCCATCCATTGGTTCGGCAAAGAAGGCGAGGTAGTTGGCCAGTGACTCAAAGCCCCGCGTCGGGCGCGGATAGGCCCACGCAACCGATGGCAGTTGGTGATTGCCAACCCTCAGGCTGTAGTAGATCGCCGCACCCTTGAATTCGCAGAACGATCCCCCAGGGCTCCGCTGTAGATACTCCATCCGCACATCAGCCGGGGGCAGGTAGTAGGTGGGCGGATGGCTCGTCTCGAGTACCCGGAACGCCTGGTGCGTCTCGGCAATCAGCGTCTGGGCAAAAAAGATCTGAATATGGCTCGCGCACGGCTCCAGACGCGGCGGGCGCGGGTAGTCCCATACCGATTCCTGGCCGGGGCCAACCGGATTACGCTTGATCTGCATCCAATTCCTCCTTTTGGTTAAGAAAACTATACCATAACCAAGCGTATCTTTTGGGCTTCGCCAGCGGTATATATAGTAGGGGGTGTATTGACGTAGCTCTAGCTATTGCAAATGATCATTGCAATGACCGCACGAGTGTGCTATAATCGCACATGTATGCGAGGCTGTCGAGCGTTGACAGCGCCTCTCCGCTATAGTAGAGTACAGAAGGAGCAGAGGAGTGAGTACACACAATGGAGGAGCGCCTGCGATGGCCCTCTCGCCTGAAAAAGAAAAAGCCCTAGCGGCAGCCATGAGTCAAATTGATCGCAAGTTCGGTAAAGGCTCGATCATGAAGATGGGCGAAATTGGCAGCAAATTGGCCATTGAGGTCATTCCAACTGGTGCCATTGCGCTCGATATTGCCCTGGGCATCGGTGGTCTACCCCGGGGGCGCGTGGTGGAAATTTTCGGCCCTGAGAGTAGCGGTAAGACCACCCTGGCCCAACATATCATTGCCGAAGCGCAGAAGCTTGGCGGTGTCTGCGCCTTCATTGACGCTGAACACGCCTTTGATCCCATCTATGCCGAGCGTTGTGGCGTCCAGACCGAAGATCTGCTCGTCTCGCAACCCGACACTGGCGAGCAAGCCCTAGAGATTTGCGAAACCCTGGTGCGCTCAAATGCCATTGATGTCGTCGTGATCGACTCGGTCGCTGCACTGGTGCCGCGTGCCGAGATCGAGGGCGACATGGGCGATAGCCTGCCCGGGCTTCAGGCGCGCCTCATGAGCCAAGCCCTGCGCAAACTCTCCGGCGCGATCAACAAGAGCCGCACCGTGGTCATCTTTTTGAACCAACTGCGTATGAAGATCGGCGTGATGTTCGGTTCGCCCGAAACCACCACCGGCGGCCAAGCGCTCAAGTTCTACTCCTCGGTACGCCTCGACATTCGGCGCATCGAAACGCTCAAATCGGGCCAAGACCCCATTGGCTCACGCGCACGCGTCAAGGTGATCAAGAACAAGGTTGCCCCCCCCTTTCGCCAAGCCGAGTTTGACATTCTGGCCAACGAGGGCATCTCGCGTGAGGGCAATATCCTCGATATTGGCGTAGAACTGAGTATCATCCGCAAGAGCGGTGCCTGGTTCTATCTCGGCGAAGATCGCCTGGGCCAAGGGCGCGAAAATGTACGCAACTTCCTCAAAGAGAACGCTGCACTCACCGATGAGATTGAACGCCTGATCAAAGCCCAAAGCATCGCCAGCCCCGCTGTAGCCCCCCCGGTGGTCGCTGATGAGGAGGAGGATGCTGAAGGCTTGTTTGAGGATGGCGGGTAGCGCCCTCGTGCGTCCTCGCGCCCTTGCGCCCTCGTTACGGACGTGACCACTCTGGAATAAAGGTATTGACCAGCACTAGGATGAGCATGACCCCAAGCGATGCCATAGGGGCCCAACGTCCTAGTTGGCGCAGGGGCATGCGTTCACTCACAGCCATATGGCCTAAGCCCGCCGCAAGAATGCCAAGCACCGGGTGCAGAATGAAGGGAAAACCTAAGTAGATACTGCTGATGGGCGAGTAGAAGAGCAAGAAGACCCAATAGATAATCCCCAAAGCTACCTGGAGGTCTACGAGCACAGGGAAGGCACGGGTGAAGCCGTTGCGCGGAAAACGTTCGTTCTGGTAGCGCACGGTTAAGTAGATCGCTAAACCAACTATCAGCACGCTTAGGATGTCGCGTCCGAAGAGGGTATGGATGTAGTTGATCCGTTGCATCAGTTCGATCATGTGGGCTTACTCCTTCGGTTAGCCTCCGGCGGGGGGTTGGGGGCGGCTTCGCCAACCCCGAAGATGAAGAACCTCATTTCGTTCGTGTTGGCGGCTCTGCCGCCAACACGAACGAAAAACGTGGCTTTGGGGCCACGCCCCAAAGCACATAGTCAAAACTGACTATGCAACCAACGCTATTGTACCCTCCATCACAAACTACGTCAAGCAATTCGGTATATTTCCGGCACACATGAAACGGTTTCGTATGGTATGATTGAAGGCGTGTTGACTGTCCTCTGCATTCGTTGGGGAAGCGGAGCAACACTGTTTAGCCGTTTAGTTCAGGGAGGAACGCATGGAGTTCCCAGACTACATCAAGAACACCAAGTTGAAGGAGTGGGTCGAGGAGATGGTGGCGTTGTGCCAGCCCGATCAGGTATACTTCTGCGATGGTTCGCAGGAGGAGTATGATCGCCTCTGTAACGAGATGGTTGAGGCGGGCACGTTCATTCGTTTGAATCCGGAGAAGCGCCCGAATTGTTTCTTGGCCCGTTCGGACCCCAGCGATGTCGCACGCGTCGAGGATCGTACCTATATCTGTTCGATCTCGAAGAATGATGCGGGGCCCACGAACAACTGGATGGCGCCTAAAGAGATGAAAGAGACGTTGCAGCCACTCTTTACCGGCTGTATGCGTGGGCGCACGATGTATGTCATCCCCTTTAGCATGGGGCCACTTGGTTCGCCGATTGCTCACATCGGGATCGAGATTACCGACTCGGCCTATGTGGTCGTGAATATGAAGATCATGACCCGTATGGGCAAGGCGGTCTACGATGTGCTGGGCGAGGATGGTGAGTACATTCCTTGTATCCACACTGTTGGTGCGCCGCTTGAGCCGGGGCAGAAGGATGTGCCATGGCCCTGCAACCCGACCACCAAGTATATTGTCCACTACCCCGAAGAGCGGGCAATCTGGTCGTATGGTTCGGGCTATGGTGGCAACGCGCTCTTGGGTAAGAAGTGCTTTGCCCTCCGCATCGCGTCGGTTATGGCGCGGCAAGAGGGCTGGTTGGCCGAGCATATGCTCATTGTGGGTGTGAAGGAGCCTAATGGCCGCAAGACCTATGTGGCCGCTGCGTTCCCCTCAGCCTGTGGCAAGACCAACTTTGCCATGTTGGTGCCGCCCAAAGATTTTAAGGCAGAGGGCTGGGAAGTTACGACGGTTGGTGATGACATTGCTTGGATCAAGCCGGGTAAGGACGGCAAACTCTACGCCATCAACCCGGAGTCGGGCTACTTTGGGGTCGCACCCGGTACCTCGTACCACACCAACGCCAGCGCAATGGAGAGTTGTGCTCGTGATACGATCTTCACCAATGTGGCCCTGACCGATGATGGCGATGTCTGGTGGGAGGGCATGACCAAGGAGAAGCCCGCCCACGCGATTGACTGGAAGGGCAACGATTGGACGCCGGAGAGCAGCACCCCTGCGGCCCACGCCAATGCGCGCTTTACCGCCCCGGCTACCAACAACCCGGTGCTCGATCCGGCCTGGGATGATCCGGCGGGTGTGCCGATTGAGGCTTTTGTCTTCGGTGGACGCCGTAGCACCACAGTTCCACTGGTCTACCAGGCTTTCAACTGGAACTACGGTGTCTATTTGGCGGCAACCATGGGTTCCGAGACGACGGCGGCAGCTTTTGGCCAGATGGGGGTGGTACGGCGCGATCCCTTCGCCCAGTTGCCCTTTGCAGGCTACCATATGGGCGATTATATCAACCACTGGTTGCAGTTTGGACGTGAGATCTACAACCCCCCCCGCATCTTTGGCGTCAATTGGTTCCGCAAGGATGCCGAGGGCAACTTCGCGTGGCCCGGCTTTGGCGAGAATATGCGCGCCCTCAAGTGGATCGTGCAGCGTGCCCATAGCGAAGTGCCGAGTGTCGAGAGCCCGATTGGCTGGCTGCCCAACTATGAGCACCTTGACTTGCGCGGGCTGGAGTTCAGCCGCGAGCAGTTTGATCAGATCATGAAGCTCAATATCGATGACTGGCAGAAGGAAGTGCTGCTGCACGAGGAGCTCTTCATTAAGCTCTATGATCGTCTGCCCAAAGAGATGATCAATGTGCGCGAGCTGATCCTCTCTAGCCTCTGGCGCACGCCGGAGAATTGGGGGCCGACCCACGAGTAGGGTTGGCACTGGTGCCTGCTCGTACAACGAACCACGCTCCTCTTGTTCTGTGCTAGGGTGGCGGCGAAGCCGCCACCCTACGAGTCCGTAAGGGTACGTGTGGGAACAGGTTCCCGCGTATCTTCTGAGCATCCGACTGAAAGGGATGGTTCGTGGCAGCTTTGCAGTTTGCAAAGACGCGAAGAGGCGAGGATGCGAAGCTCTCGCCTCTTCGCCTCACGCATCCTCGCAAAATGGTAAAGCGACCTTCCACTTTTCTGAAACCATCCCAAACAGATAAAAATTCTTGAGAGGTAGCCGCATGCAAGGATTGCTGCGCCTGTCAAAAGGCATTGATGCCTTTACTGAGTTTGTCGGCAATGTGACAATCTGGCTGGTGCCGCTCGTTGTTGCCGTCGGGGTCTGGAATGTAACCAACCGCTATGTTGGACGCGCCATTGGGCAGACCCTCGGTTCGAATTTTTATATTGAAGCACAGTGGTATATCTTCTCCGTGATCTTCCTGCTGGGCGCAGCCTATACGCTTAAGCATGGCGAGCATGTACGAGTTGATGTCTTTTATGGCAATATGTCGCCCATTGCAAAAGCACGGGTAGACCTGTTTGGTACACTCTTTTTTCTCATTCCGTTTTGTGCGCTCTTGATCTACTTTGCATGGCCCTATGTGATGCAATCATGGGGTTTCCTGCCTAATGGACGGCGCGTACCCTGGGAAGTTTCCCCCGATCCAGGAGGCTTGCCGCGTGCCCCGCTGAAGACCTTCATCCTGATCAGCCCGGCATTGCTGATTATTCAGGGCGTCTCTGAGGTGATTAAGAATCTTGCCGTGCTGACTGGCCATCTGGAGCCCAAAGCGTTGGCTGATGAGCAGAATCCTGATTTGCAAGAGGTGTAATACCAATTCTTGGTTAGGGATGGTTTCAGGACACTTTACAGTTTGCGCCATAGGTAGTGCCGACTTTAGTCGGCTGAGGCCGCAGACAACCCCTGAATGCCGACTAAAGTCGGCACTACGACTAGTGCGGAAGAGCTCTGAGCCACGCCGCTTGGCTTCGACAGGCTCAGCCAGCGGCTATCGAATTTTGGTATAACGGAGATTCTTCATGGAGTACGAGTGGCTTGGACCGCTGATGTTCCTCGGTGCGCTCATGATTTTGGGCATTGGCTACCCCGTTGCCTTCTCGTTGGGTGGCGTGGCCATTCTCTTTGGCATGATTGGCATCTCGTTGGGCGTCTTTGAGCCGATTCTGATCCGCGCCATGCCCTCGCGCATCTTTACGGTGATGTCCAATTTTACCCTGTTGGCCATTCCCTATTTTATCTTTCTTGGCTCGATGTTGGAAAAATCGGGCCTAGCCGAAGATCTTTTAGAGACCATTGGCATGCTCTTTGGCACCATGCGTGGTGGCTTGGCCATTGCCGTGGTCTTTGTGGGCGCGCTGCTGGCGGCGACGACTGGCGTGGTAGCGGCGACGGTGGTGGCGATGGGGCTCATTTCGTTGCCGATTATGTTGCGCTACAACTATGATAAGCAGCTTGCCTGTGGGGTCATTTGTGCCGCAGGAACGTTGGGCCAGATTATTCCCCCTTCAGTGGTACTGGTGGTACTCGGCGATCAATTGGGGGTTTCGGTAGGGCGGCTCTTTATGGGGGCGCTCATTCCTGGCTTGCTCTTGGCTTTCTCACTGGCCTTCTTCTGCTGGGTGTTGGCGCTGGTCAAGCCCGACATTGCCCCGGCCCTGCCGCCTGAAGCGCGTCCACTCAAAGGGACAGCCCTGCTGCTACGGGTCGTCAAGGTGATGATTCCCCCCTTGTTGCTGATCTTTGCGGTGCTTGGTTCGATCTTCTTTGGATTAGCCACGGCAACCGAAGCGGGGGCGGTAGGCGCACTAGGGGCCACCCTGCTGGCAGCAGTGAATGGACGCCTCACCTTCAAGACCTTTCGCACCGTCTCTGATGCAACACTCCGCAATGTGACGATGGTGATCTTTATTCTGATCGGCTCAACCGCCTTTGCCTTGGTCTTCCGAGCGCTTGATGGCGACAAGTTTGTCTTCGATCTGATGACCAGTCTACCCGGCGGGGTCTTGGCCTTCATGATTGTGAGCATGCTGATCGTCTTTTTGCTCGGCTTCTTCATTGACTTCTTCGAGATCTGTTTTATTGTCATCCCGCTCTTTGTGCCGGTTGCGCGAGCCTTGGGGATTGACATGATCTGGTTTGGGGTGGTGATGGGGGCCAACCTCCAGACCTCGTTCCTCACGCCGCCCTTTGGGTTTGCGCTCTTTTACCTCCGTGGCGTGGCCCCCCCAAGTATCCATACAACCGACATCTATCGGGGCGTACTTCCCTTCATTGCGGTTCAGGTGGCGGTACTGATCTTGATTGTAGCCTTCCCAAGCTTGGTCACCTACTTGCCTTCGATCTCCTTTGGACGCTAGAGTTACCTTAAGCCAACACGAAAAAAAGCGGGGTTCGGGGAGCCTTAGCCCTCCCCGAACCCCCTTTCAGGTATATTGAACCACAGAGGCACAGAGAACACAGAGAAGTGTATTGTTGGCACTCACTCTCTCCGTACAATACTCTGTGCCCTCGGTGTCTCTGTGGTTCAATTACGCCGATAGACTACTACCAGTTGCGATTGTTATAGACGAAATTGGTAAAAGTCGCCTCATTGCCGCTGTTCCAGCCAAAGACATTGGCGCGGAAATCCTTCCAAGGCTCAAAGATGGCACGGAAGGTTGAATCTTCAGCAGCCGTCTCTTCGTAGAGTTCAAAGGCCTGGGTCTGAGCCTCGGCCATAATCTCATCGCTGAAGACGCGCAGTTGGGTGCCACCAGCAAGCAGTTCTTGCAGCGCAGTACCATTGAGCGCCTCATACTTGGAGATCATATTGAGGTTGGACTCCCATGAGGCAACCTTAAAGACGCGCTGGTATTCAACCGGCAGGGCGTTCCAAGCATCGAGGCCAGCGAAGGCGTGCAGGGCCGGGCCGGGTTCCCACCAACCGGGCGAGTAGTAGTACTCGGCGGCATCTTGCAGCCCAAGCTTCTGGTCATCGTAGGGCCCAACCCACTCAGCCGCGTCTACCGCGCCAGTCGAGAGGGCTTGGAAGATTTCACCACCAGGGACAACCTGAACCACGGCGCCGAGGCGCGCAATCACTTGGCCACCGAGCCCGGGAATACGCACCTTGAGGCCCTGTAGGTCGGCGACGGTGTTGATCTCTTGGCGGAACCAGCCCCCCATCTGGGTGCCCGTATTGCCAGCAGGGAAGATGATCGTACTAAACTCAGCCGCGAGCTCATCGAGCAACTCGTTGCCACCACCGTGGTAGAACCACGCATTCATCTGGGTGGCAGTGAGGCCAAAGGGCAGCGATGTCGCAATGCCCCACGCAGGACTCATGCCGGTGTAGTAGTACATCGCCGAATGGCCCGACTCGACGGTACCCTGCTGCACGTTTTGTAGCACTTCAAGGCCACCGAAGAGCTCACCTGCGGGGTAGGTGGTAATCTTGAACATACCATTGGTCAGTTCGCTCACCCGCTCGGCCAGTACGGTGGCCCCACCATAGATCGTATCGAGCGAGATGGGCCAACTCGTACCCATACGCCACTCAACCGCAGGCAGGGAAGAACCCTGAGCCGGGGCTTGAGCCTCTGGCTCACCATCTGTGGGTGCATCAGGGGAGGTTGTAGCCGGGGCACCACCACACGCCGCCAACGTCATACCAAGGCTGCCGATCACTCCGGCAGCCGCGCCACGCAGAAACTCTCGCCGTTTCATTCGTTGCTCCTGAGCATCTTTAGTTGATCCATCCAAGGGAATCCGTCCCCTCATTATAGCCAAGCTACCCCTTTTCGGCAACCGCCATGCGAACTCTTCGAGGGCTACGTCAAAGTTGCTGAGGCTTCACCCCAAACCCGCTTTTGTGTTGCTGTTTGGCGGCTTCGCCGCCCCCGCACCCCCACCAGAGGTGCCGTAGCGGTTGCCGATGGTTGAGGCTTCTGGTATAATCCGTGGGAGTCGGCCTACTACAGGTTGCCCGACTCTGGCCCCGCAGGCTACGACACCACTACCTGCCCTGTTCGCAGTAGTGTACCTGTGGCGCTTGTAGTGCTTTTTGGAGGAGGCTTTGTTTATGTCCCGTCAATCCTGGCGAGCCCTGTTGCTTGCCGTGTTACTCTCAAGTACTCTCCTGATTCTGAATACATGTGTCGGCCAAGGGCTTGCTTCCGGTTCGGCACTCTACGTCCAACACCTGACGAGTAACCCGAACAACTTCAACGGGCAGTCGATCAAGGTTGATGGTGCATACATCTGGCGTCCTGGTGATCCGGCCCTTTCGGTCTTGGCACTTGGCGTAAGTACGCTCGATAATGGCCTTGATGCGCAACCGTTGGGTGATCCGATCTGGCTTGAGGGTTTTCCTGCTGAAGTAACCGAACATCTCCACCGTCCCGGTGATGCGGTCTATGGCTTTGTGCGTGTTGAGGGTACCTTTAACCATGGCGGTGGCTTTGGGCCAGATGGGCAGTTTGCCCATCAGATTACGGTAACGCACGCTGAACCGATTGAGCGCATTCGCCGGATTGAACAGAAGATCGAGGATCGTGCCCTGGGTGAAGGCAAGGTTAATTTCTTTGATCTGCAACGTAACCCTGAAGCCTACGATGGGCAGACAGTTACCACACGCGGGTACTACTTCTGGAACTCGGTGATCTATGTGTTGGCAGAGGGGGTTTCGACTGAAGAGGATGGTGCGAGTCCCCAGCCGATCGGTAGCCAGATCTGGATGGAGGGCTTCCCGCCCGATCAGTCCGCTTTGCTCAATGTTGGCCCCAATAATAGCTATGTCTGGGGCGAGGTTGAGGTGACAGGAACCTTCCAGACTGGGGGTGGCTTTGGTCGAGATGGTGCCTATGAGAGCATCTTCTTTGTGGAGTCGGCTACGCCACTTACACCATAGTTTGGTCTGAGAGATGCTGTGACATGGTTCCAGGCTGCTATACGGTTTAGAGCCATGCAGTGCGTTCTGATACGCTCCGGCTGACACCCGAAACCAGACACCTGAAACCTTGTCTGTGGGCCCAAGGCTTGTGGTGCCATCTGAAGATGTACTACTTCATCGAAGCGATGACCGAGGACGATATTCCGTATGTCCAGGTGATCGAACGCCAGAGTTTTACCACGCCTTGGTCGGCGAATACCTATCGCCGTGAAATTCGTGATCTGCAACATTGTCGCTATGTGATTGCCCGGGCGAGCCCAACTCCGCCCGGGCAATTGCCGCGCCGCCCAACTCCAACGCCGCCCCGCCCCTTTGGAGTTCTGAGCCAGTTGGTCTCGATCTTTCTGCCTGAATCGCCTGCACATGCACCAAGTTCGTTGCCCCCCGATCCAACGCCGATTGTTGGCTATGGTGGCATCTGGCTCACCGTGGATGATGCCCATATCACGACGATTGCGGTTGATCCGACCTATCGCGGTCAAGGAGTGGGTGAGTTATTGCTGAATGCGCTGATTGATCACGCCTATGATCTTGGGGCGCACCAGATTACGCTTGAGGTGCGCATCAGTAATACGGGTGCCCAACGTCTCTACCTTAAGTATGGATTCCAACCCGGTGGTACACGCCCACGCTACTACACCGATAATAGCGAAGATGCGCTGATTATGTGGACAGAAGGCATCAATACGGCAGAATTCAAGGCGCGCCTTGCAGAACTGCGCCGCCAGTTGGTGGTGCGGCTGCAACGTCAAGCCGACGGGTGAAGCGACGAGAGCTTCGCCTCCCTGCCTCCCTGCCTCCCCGCCTCCCTGCCTCCCCGCCTCCCCGCCTCCCTGCCTCCCTGCCTCCCCGCCTCCCTGCCTCCCTGCCTCCCCGCCTCCCTGCCTCCCCGCCTCCCTGCCTCCCCGCCTCCCCGCAAACGGTAACGTGGTCTGAAACCTTCCCGTAGAAGAACACAAGCATGCTCCGCATTGCAATGTTGGCACCCTTTGGGATTCGGCCCAAGGGCACCCTGCTCGCCCGTATGTTGCCACTGGCCCAGGCCCTAACCCAGCGTGGCCATGCGGTGACGATTATCGCTCCGCCAGTGCATAACCCTGAAGCTGCGGGTACCCGCATCCGCTATGGTGCGGTGCCGGTGGTGCATACGCCAGCAGCCTTGGGGCCAGGGCCGTTGGCGGTGGTGCAGCAGAGTGTTGCGCTCATGCATGCGGCGCTACGTGAACAACCCGACTGTTTGCACCTCTTTAAGCCCAAAGGCTATGGCGGCTTGGCCGCATTGGCTGCTGCACCACTAGGCTTGCCCTTGGTGCTTGATACCGATGATTGGGAAGGGCCAGGGGGCTGGAATGAACTACTGCCCTACCCCACTGCTGCTCGTCGCCTCTTTGCTTGGCAAGAGCGTGATCTGCCCCGCCGTGCCGCCGCTGTCACCGTGGCAAGCCGCACCCTCGAGAGCCTCGTCTGGGCCATGGGGGTTGCACCGCAACGGGTCTTCTACCTGCCCAATGGGGTTGCGGTGCAGCCGCGAGCAGCAGCACCCATCCGGGCCGCCGCTACTCGTGGCGCAAGCGCCAAGCTATTACTCTATACGCGCTTTTGGGAGTTGGATCTGGCTGAGTTGGCCGCAGCCTTAGCCGCTGTACACTCAGCCCGCCCTGAAGCACGTCTGATCGTAGTCGGGCAGGGTGAACAGGGCGAAGAGCAGCACCTCTTGGCATGGGCGGAACGGGCGGGCTTTAGGCCGCTCCTCGATTACCGGGGTTGGTTGGCACCGGAAGCGATACCGGAGGTCTTAGCCGAAGCAGCCATTGCATTGGTGCCAACACGGGATACATTGATCAACCGGGCGCGCTGTTCCGCCAAGTTGTTGGAGTTGATGGGCGCAGGTTTGGCGCTGGTTGCCTCTGATGTGGGCGAAGCACGCAGCTTTATCCGCCATGAACAGCATGGCCTCCTCGTGCCACCTGGTGACGCAGGGGCGCTCGCAGTAGCCTGTGTGCGCCTACTCGACGATGCGCCCCTACGCGAACGTTTAGCACAAGGCGCGTACATGGCGGCAACGCAATCTACCTGGCAGCGTTTGGCTCTGGTGGCGGAAGCGGCGTATACGCTGGCGCTTCCGCCATAGAGATGGTTTCAGAAAAGCCGAAGGTTACTTTACAATCTTGCGAGGATGCGTGAGGCGAAGAGGCGAGGGCTTCGCGTCCTCGCAAACTTTACAGTTTGGAGGCATTCAGCGCATCCTGATGCCGTAGACCTATTTTCTATTTTCTCGTTTCTGTATCCTTCCCTTAGCGCTGCAGCACCGTGCGGATCTGGTGTACGAGATTCTGCAGGTAGGTTCGCATCTCGTCGGTAGCCTCATGCACCGAGGCGCGCCCCTCTTCAACACTGCCTTCATTGGGGACAATCAGCCAGAGAACGAAATAGAGAATCGCCCCGATGCCGTTGAACAGGCTGAGAACGATAAAGCCTAAACGCACAAACATCGGGTCAATGTTGAAATAATCGGCTAGGCCACCAGCCACACCTGCAATCATACGCTCGCTGCGGCTCCGATTGATGCGCTTGGTCTCCATGATCACTATCCTCCTCATCAGTGCGACGGCCCCTTGGTCGTCGTTGTTGTTTGCTGTCCCTATGACGCTCGGCAGTGTGCCTTTGTTGCAGCCGGGCTGCTGCCCTATAGCTATTGGGCTAACGCCCCAAAACCTCTTTTTTCGTTCGTGTTGGCGGCGAAGCCGCCAACACGAACGAAAAGAGAGGTTTTGGCGAAAAAGCTCTGGGCCGCACCGCGTGGCTTCGACAGGCTCAGCCAGCGGTGCGGTGGCGCGGTGGCTGAGCTTGTCGAAGCCACCACGCTACCGCCTGCCAACCCAAGGCTTTTTCGCGCTAACAAAAAATTCTTCAGCAGCGGCGAAGCCGCCCTCCCGCTGATTCATATAAAACAGTTAAATATGTGTAAATTGTACCCAAAAGCACTAACAATTCTTACAAGAATAGGCTACAATAAGGTCAGCCCTCCACTGAGGGTTCAGGGCTTGTTCCAACAACGCCCCAGCGTCGTCCAATGACAGCTAGGTAAGAGAAGATGAATGTAAGCTACCCAAGCCAGTCCGCAGGTACCCATGTTCAAGGTGGTGCAGTCGTTGATCCGTTGTTGCGCCTGATTGACGTTGATGATCGCTTTGCAACACTCTTTAACGCGTCTGGACGGGGTTTGCTTGGTCAAACCATTGACACCCTCTTACCTGAGTTGGAGGTACCACTACGGGCCGTCTTGGCCGACGGTGTGCCGCGTGGCCCATTTTCGATGGGCTATGGTCTGAATGGTTCGTGTGCATGGCAGCTTATGCCACTACGGACAACGCGGGGCACGATTGTGGCGGTGGAGTTGCTGCTTGGTGCAGCAGACGTACTAAGCGAGACGCAAAGTTCATGCGGTGCTCTGCAGATGCCGTCGGTGCGCGCCGTCCTCGACGGACTCTTTGCGTTCGCGGGGGTCTTGTTGCCCAATGGTACGCTGATCGAGGCCAACCGAGCCGCGTTGCAAGCGGCGGGGCTTGAACCACACGATGTGGTGGGGCGTCCCTTTGAAGATGCCTTCTGGTGGTCGTATGATCCAGAGGTGCAGGCCCAGGTGCGTATGGCTGTTCAGCAGGCGGCCTTGGGTGAGGCGGTGCGCTACGATGTGCCCGTGCGCGTGGGGGCGGATCATTTTATCACGATTGATTTTATGCTTGCCCCCGCGCATGATGCCGAAGGACGGGTGCAATACCTGATTCCCTCTGGAATAGACATCTCACAACGCAAAGCAATCGAACAAGAACAGTTGCGCCATGCGGTTGAGCGTGAAGATCTGTTGCAGCGTGAACAAGCAGCACGGGCAGCAGCCGAACGCACGACCGCACGGATCACCCGCATCCAAGCCTTGACCTCTGCGCTTTCAGAGACGCTCACACCTGGCGAGATGGAGCAGTTGCTCGTACACCAAGCGATGGTGGCAGTGCAAGCCGATGCGGGTGCGCTACGCTTGCTCAGTGGCGATGGACGCAAGTTGGTGTTGCGCTATACTGAAGGTATTACCGCAGCGATGCTGGAAGAATTACAGCAGATTCCCATTGAAGCGGCTCAACCCACAAGCGATGTGTTGCGTACCGGCAGCCCGCTCTTCTTCGCGCAGCGTGGCGAGCTATTGGCTAGCTATCCGCAGATAGCATGTAGTACAGCAATCGTTGACTATGCGGCCTTTGCGATTGTACCGCTCAGTGTTGAAGGGCGCACCCTTGGGTCCTTGTCATTGGCTTTCCACGAAGCGCGCCAGATTAGCGACGAAGATCGTGATCTGCTCTTAACCATGACGGGCCAGGGGGCCCAAGCGATTGAGCGTGCCCGGCTCTATGAAGCGGTACAGGAGGCGGTTGAGGTGCGCGATACCTTCATTGCAATTGCCTCGCACGACCTGCGCTCACCACTTACAGCCCTGCTCGGCCAAGCGCAACTGCTCGAACGCCGCATTGCAACCAGTAGCCCCGACCAAGTTGCACGGCGTGCCCAACGTATCGTTGAACAGGCCCAACGGATCAATCGCATGATCAACGCCCTGCTCGATCTCTCACGCATTCAGAGCGGCCAGTTGAACATCACCAAGGCACCCCTCGATGTTGCCGCACTAACTACACGGGTGATCATGGAGCTGCAACCAAGCTTGAGTCAGCATCGCATTGAATTGCGTGGCAGTACAAATGATTTGTGGATATTGGGTGACGAGGTTCGTCTGGAACAGGTTATCTACAACCTGATGAATAATGCGATCAAATACAGCCCAGACGGTGGCGTAATCACGGTTGAAATGGGGCAATACCATAACCAGGTGCAACTGTGTATCAGTGACGAAGGGATTGGCATCCCCAGCGACGCCTTGCCCAGGCTCTTTGAACGCTACTACCGAGCGCACAATGCTACCATCAGCGGTATGGGCATTGGCCTCTATGCGGTACGTGAAATTTTGCTGCTGCACGGCGGCACGATTATGGTGGAGAGCCAAGAAGGGATTGGAAGCTGTTTTACCCTACGTCTGCCCCAAGGCCATCAAGCGTAGGGTTGAGGGCTTGTGCTAAAACATTGACATACCTACTTGTAATGGAGTAAAGTATCTTGACAGACTAGTCACAAGGACTGAGGTATGTCATGTCGCCTATCGCCATTAATCAGCGCCAACTGGAGACCCTAAGCCAGTTGCTCATTGCCGGGGGGCACCACGGTGTCTCAGAGTTGTTGACCGCCTCGCTTGAGCGCTTGGTTTCGTTTTGGCCGGCGCGGGCGGGGGCACTGCTCTATGTAACACCATACGCAGAGGTGGTGCGCCTAGCCTTTGGCCCCTTGGAGGATGAAGCGCGTACAATGATTGAGCAAGCTCGTCAAGGCTTTAGCCGTAGGGCCAACGGCAGCGAACCGATTGTTGGGAGCTATTCGCTTGACGATGGATGTGCCCTGATTGAGCTACCGCTGCAGAGCGGTGGTCAGGGTGTTGGGCTTTTGCATTTGGTGATTGATGCCCAAGAGGTGCAGAGCCGCACTGAGGATGGGCACCATTTTGATGAAGATCTGCTGGTACTCTTGGTACGGGCCATTGGCGGTGAGGCGGATAAGATTGCCATGTTGCGCCGCGCTGAACGCGATCTGCGCGAACTGAATCTGCTCTATGAGATCGGGCAATCGCTGGCGGTTAATCTTGACCTCGCAAGTCTCTTGACCGACATTAAGCTGCGTGCGCCGAAGGTCGTAGGGGCGGAGCGTTGCTCAATCTTCATCCTAGACAACGAAGCGCAGGAGTTGATCCTAGAGATTCCCGGCGAACAGCGTCAGTACCGTATGCCCGCTGATCGGGGCATTGCCGGTTGGGTGGTAACCCACGGGGTTGGCCAGATTGTCAATGATGTTGAGCAGGACAGCCGTTGGTACGATGCGATTGGCCGCGAGGCGGAGTTTATCACCCGTTCGATCTTGTGTGTCCCGATGCGCCTCAAGGAGCGCACCATTGGGGCGGTGCAACTGCTCAACACCACCGACGGGCGGCCCTTTACCGAACAGGATATGCAGTTGCTCACGACTCTAGCCGCGCAGGCTGCGATTGCGATTGAGAACGCCCGCCTCTACCAGAGCCTGAAGCAAGAGCATGAGCGCCTACTGGCCAAAGAAGCGGAAGTGCGCCACACGATCGCCCGTGATCTGCACGATGGGCCAACTCAGAGTATCGCCGCTATTGCGATGAACATTGAGTTCATCAAGAAACTCTTCCGCGCTATGCCCGAACGGGTACCTGATGAGTTGGATACCCTCGCCGAGTTGGTCAATAAAACCACGCATGACATTAGGACGCTTCTCTTTGAGTTGCGTCCGCTTGGCCTTGAGACCCAAGGGTTGCTGGTTACACTTCAGCAGTATGTAGCGCGCTGGCGCGATCCATCGGGGAACGGCACCCGGCTACGCTTGGAGGCACCCGCTAACATTCCGCATCTGCCTGTCGATAAGGAAGCGGCGGTCTTTATCATTCTGCAAGAGGCGATCAACAACGCCCGTAAGCATGCTCAAAGTGATCTGATAACACTCTATCTCTACACAGAGGATGACACCTTTGTGGCGAGTGTACGCGACCGTGGGCGCGGTTTTAACCTGAATGCGGTAGAGAGTGGCTATAGTGTGCGTGGTAGCTTCGGGTTGCTCAACATGAAAGAGCGGGCGCGCCTAATTGGGGCCGATCTGCGCCTACGCAGCGAAGTGGGCGAAGGGACAACCGTGGAGTTGCGCATTCCATTGTCATAGCAGGTGGCGTCGCGGTGGCTCGCTGGCTGAGCTTGCGGTGGCTGAGCCTGTCGAAGCCCCCGCGCTGCCACCTAGCGCGGTGGCTGAGCCTGTCGAAGCCCCTGCGGGTTTAAGGGCGGGCAGAACGTTTGCTTCTGTAGCGACCGCTAGGGCTTTGGGATGCCCAATGATGGCCCTCACCCTCTACCCCCTTCGGCAAGCGGCCCCTGAGCTTGTCGAAGGGCAGGGCACCGCCTCTCCCACGTTGTGGGAGAGGGGCGAAGGCA
>NZ_NQWI01000265.1 GCF_002532535.1 Candidatus Viridilinea mediisalina | reverse complement strand
CTAAGAGGCTGTCTGAAAAGTCTATGGTTTGGCGTTGGAGTGCCGGCTTTAGCCGGCTAAAGCCGGCACTCCAGCGTGTGCCCCCCGGCTTTTCAGAAGGTCGTAGGTTGCCATTGGATGCCGACTAAAGTCGGCACTACGACAGTAAAGCTGCCATTAGGTAGTGCCGACTTTAGTCGGCTGAGGTCGTAGGTTGCCATTGGATGCCGACTAAAGTCGGCACTACGACAGTAAAGCTGAAAGCGCGTTTCTGAAACCTTCCCTAACAACTTTTCATCTATCGGCTTTCGAATTAAGGAGAAATCTACATGGACGGCCTCTGGGACGAACGGATAGCGGTGGGCGCAACGGAGTTGCGTAGTTCGGCGATTCGTGATCTGCTTAAACTTACGGCCCAACCGCAGATCATTTCGTTTGCCGGGGGGCTGCCTGCTGCTGAACTCTTTCCGGCAGAGGAGATTGCGTTGGCGAGTGAGCGGGCTTTGGCTGAGGTGCCGATGGCGACCCTCCAGTATGGCAGGACGGAGGGCTATGAGCCGCTGCGGGCGCTGGTGGGGACGTGGCTGGGGCGTTTGGGCATGGATACGCGCTTTGAGCAGGTGATTATTACTGCTGGTTCGCAACAAGCCCTCGATCTGATCGGGCGGCTCTTGATTGATCCGGGTGCCCCAGTGGTGGTTGAAGAGCCAACCTATCTCGGTGCGCTCCAGGCATGGCAGACTTGTCGCCCGAATTATCTGCGTGTGCCGATTGATGAGCAGGGTCTCGTTGTGGATGCGTTGGAACAGTTGCTGGCCAAGGGGCTGCGCCCACGCTTTCTCTATGTGGTCTCCTGCTTCCAGAATCCAACCGGCGTGACCTTGGCCCCAGCGCGGCGCCGCCAGTTGATTGAACTTGCGGCGCGCTACGAGCTACCGATTGTGGAGGATGATCCCTATGGCGACCTCTACTATGAGGGTGAGCGGGTGACTCCGTTGGCGGCGCTTGATTATGAGTTGCACGGCGAACCGCGCTATGTGGTCTATTTGGGTACGCTCTCTAAGATGCTCGCTCCGGGCCTGCGCGTGGGCTGGCTGGTGGCCCCACGGGCGATCTTTGATCAACTAGTGATGCTGAAGCAGGGGCTTGATCTCAGCACCAGTAGTAGTTCGCAGACCGTAGCTTACTATGCGTGCCGCGATGGTCTGCTGGAACGCCATGCCCCCCGCATCAGGGCGCTCTACCGCGAACGCCGCGATGCGATGCTGGCTGCCCTTGAGCGCGAGATGCCACCCGAAGTGCGCTGGACGCGGCCCGAAGGCGGCATGTTCCTCTGGCTGACCCTGCCTGAGGGCTACAATTCGGGCGAGTTGCTCGACCGTGCGATTGAAGCGGGGGTTGCTTTTGTACCCGGCGAACCTTTTCACCCCGGTGGCGGCGGCACCAATACGATGCGCCTCAACTTCTCTTTTAGCAGTGTTGCCCAGATCAATGAGGGGGTGCGCCGTCTAGCCGCTGCCATCCGAGCGAGGTGATATGAGTATTGCATGGATTAGCCTGCCTGAATGTGTGGTCATTCTGGTTGTGATTGTGATTGTCGCTGCCTTCTCTTTCCGTGTGGGTTTTTTTAGAGGGAGAGGAGAGTAGAGAGGTACAGAGGTTTTAGAGTTTTTTACCACAGAGGCACAGAGAGCACAGAGGTTTTTTATGTGAAGAGCTTGCCACTACGAATGGGTTTGCTCCAACCTACGCTCTGTTCTTAGAGGTACAGAGTTTTTTACCACAGAGGC
>NZ_NQWI01000264.1 GCF_002532535.1 Candidatus Viridilinea mediisalina | reverse complement strand
AGTCAAGAATGTTCTTTTTGCTTTCGGTTGCGATTATTTCTGATTAAAAATAGTTTGGATAATTTTGCAACAGTCTCCACGGCGGATTGAAACGAGTGCGATCTAGAAGGACGGAGCGGATGGCGCGGATCAGTTCATTGGCATAAAAATCCGCACGGCGGATTGAAACCGACTTTCACAAAAGAAAATCGCACTGGATGCGGTTCATTGGCATAAAAATCCGCACGGCGGATTGAAACCGCACGCTGGCGTATGCTCCGAGATGAATGACTCGTGTTCATTGGCATAAAAATCCGCACGGCGGATTGAAACGCTGGAGAAGCCGGAGCATTGGATGCTCTACGATCCTCGTTCATTGGCATAAAAATCCGCACGGCGGATTGAAACATACTAATTCAAGTGAGGGAAGTTAGCACAGAGGAGAGTTCATTGGCATAAAAATCCGCACGGCGGATTGAAACACGGCAAACACGTTGCCGTCCTTGCGAACAGGCGCGTCGTTCATTGGCATAAAAATCCGCACGGCGGATTGAAACCCGTATCCGCAGGCACAGCTTGACGCGGCGATCTGGCTGGGTTCATTGGCATAAAAATCCGCACGGCGGATTGAAACCCTCACTCCCGGCGGTCAAGCGGTGCGATTGTGGCAGGTTCATTGGCATAAAAATCCGCACGGCGGATTGAAACGTTGGCGGAATGATGCCTGTCCCGCCGTAGCCCAAGTTCATTGGCATAAAAATCCGCACGGCGGATTGAAACCCAGGATACCGCGATGTCGCCGCCCTGCCCCGCCACGTTCATTGGCATAAAAATCCGCACGGCGGATTGAAACATATGAATACGCCCAACCCTCCGCAAGGCTGTCGGGTGTTCATTGGCATAAAAATCCGCACGGCGGATTGAAACGAACGGCGCCCATTCAGGGCCGGGCCGTGTTCTTCGTCAAATGGCCCACGAATCCGCATGGCGGATTGAAACGCGAGCAAACGACCCTGACGTTGAGGTTATCCGCTTGTCAAATGGCCCACGAATCCGCATGGCGGATTGAAACCGGAGAATATCATTAGTCTCCGCGCGGTCGGCGCGGTCAAATGGCCCACGAATCCGCATGGCGGATTGAAACGGGCATCAAGCCCGCCCACCGCGCGCCCGCCGTGCGGTCAAATGGCCCACGAATCCGCATGGGAGGGGCGCACTAAACATAATCATCAAAAATAGTCCCTTTGTTCTCATTTACCCCCACCGCTGCCCGTCAGCCGCGTGCCGACGAGCGGCGGTGGCGTGTTGAGGGGGGCGGTGGCGTCCGCATGGGCGCGGGATCGCCGGAACGCTGCCGCTCTTGGGCTTGGGCTGCTCGCGCTGGCACGGTTCTGGGGCGCATATGGCCCGTGTGCCCGTGGTTGCCCGCTCGATGGCCGGTTTGCGGCACAGCGAGTCATGGCGCGGGCGGCAGACGCGACGCGCGGGTGGCAAACATATGTTTGTTTTTTTCGCAACCCGTGCGACGTTGGGTCGTGCCTGGGGCTGTTCACCACCACCACCCACCAACGGGTTCCCCAGGCTGGGACGGGCAGTCGCACAGACGATTACGCGATGAGAGGCCGCTCCTCCGTGGCGGCGTGGCGCATGCGCTGCAGCGCCCGTAGGTTGATCAGGACGTAGATCAGGCTATTCTGGTTGACAATCGCCCGGCCCCGCCGCAACTTCGGCGTGGTGATGCCCAGCGCCTCGGCCTGGCTGTTGATGCGCTCCACCATCGTGCGCGTGCCGTAGACGACTTTATACTCCGCGCCCTCGCGGTCAAGCGTGTGACGCATGCGCGCCCCCTC
>NZ_NQWI01000263.1 GCF_002532535.1 Candidatus Viridilinea mediisalina | reverse complement strand
AAGCGCGGGTCGGGCAGCGACGGCTCGCGGCTGGTGAGCAGCAGGCCCGCGCCAGCGGCCCGCAGCCCGTCGAGGAGCTCCCAGAGGGCGCTGAGGGCGGCGGGGGGGAGGGGAAGCGGCTCTTCGTGTTGGTTGGATTGTTGACGCAAAGGCGCAAAGGCGCGAAGTTCTTCGTTTGCCGAGGGGGGCTCTTCGTGTTGGGCGGGTGCTTGACGCAAAGGCGCAAAGGCGCGAAGTTCTTCGTTTGCGGGGTCGCCTTCGGGCAGCCAGCTCTCCAGGTTGTCAAGCACGATCAGGGTGCGCTGTTGGCGCAGGTGGGGGCGGAGGTGGGCGAGGGCGGCGGGGTGGTTGTCGGGGTGGAAGTGGCCGTCGGCGCAGCCGAGGTGGCGGGCGAGGCTGGCAAGCAGCCAGGTGGCGCCGCCGCTGCTCGCTTCGGCGCTGATGAAGCATGCGCCACTAAACATGCCGGTGGCGGTGAGCCAGGTGGCCGCTTCGCAGGCGAGGCTGGTTTTGCCCTGGCCGCCAAAGCCGTGGATCAGCACCGCTTGGCCGCGCTGGAGGGCGCGTTCGATCTGGTGCAGTTCGCGTGCCCGTCCGCCGAAGCCGTAGCGCGGCGGTGCGGGGAAGTTGCTGAGTTGCGGTGCGGCGACGGGCGCGGCGACGGGCGCGGCCCCCGCTTGCGGCTGAAAGTCGAGCGCCCGCTGCATGTAGTAGTGGGGCAGCCACCAGTCGCGCAGCGTAATCGGCGCGCCGGGTTGGTCGCGCTGGCGCTGCAAGAGGTGGCGGCGCGGGTCGGCGTGGAGTTCCTGGCGCGCCTGTTGCAGCGCCAACGGCACGGGGGTGCCTTGGGCGAGGCTGGCGTAGAAGCGTTGCACCAGTTTGGTCGCGGTGGCGACGAGTAGGCTGGCGGGCATGGCGATCACCGCGTCGAGGCCGCCCCTGATCAACTGGCCCGCCACGCTGCTGAAGGCATCGTCCTCGGCAGTCGTCGCGCTCTGGCAGGCGGTGAGCAGCGCCAGCTTGATGCCACTCTGCCCCAGTGCGGCGGCGAGGTCGCTGGCGGCGACGAGGTGGGTTTGGCCATTCTCGTGCTCAAAGGCGAGCGCCCCCTGGCCCGCAAGGGCGAAGCGCACGCCATCCTGGGCGAAGAGTGGTTGGCCCTGCTGCACAAAGGTGCCGTGGCCGTCGAAGTGCAGGATGTGAATGGGCGGCTGCTGCGGATCATTGAGCCGCGCCACCAGCGCGGGCAGCGTCGGCGGGCGCAGGAACTCCACCTGCAACTGGCCCTCAGCCAGCGCCTCCTCCACGGCGGCGAAGAGCGGGCGGGCGATGCCCCGCGGATCGATGAAGCCCGTCTCGTCGGGCCGCGCCGTCACCAGCAGCACACGCAGCGGCGGCGTAAAGGGTTGCAGCAGCGCATGCACATTGGGCTCCGGCAGACGGCGCACGATACTCACCGGCTGGTGCGGGCGCAGCGTCAGGAAGCCGCGCCCATCGTGCAACAACTCCCACGGCAGACTGAGCGCCGCAAAGAGGCGCCGGTCGGTCGGTGCCTCCCCCGCCAACTGCTCCGCCGTCAGATCGAGTTCGAGGCTAAGCTGCTTCGCGTAGTCGGGCTGCAAATTCCAGGGCTGAAAGATCTGCTGCCCCGCAGCCGTTTCAAAGAGCGCCGCAAAGAAAGCGCGGCCTACCTGCTCCATCCGCGCCTCAAGCTGCTGTGCCCGCGCAGCAAACGCACCAAACGGCCAGCGCCACGACTGCTCAAGGTACCAGGTGAGATCCTCACGCAGCGTCGCATCCATTGGATCGTACAGCAAACCGGTCGCCCGCTGGCGGCCCAGCATTGGGCAGG
>NZ_NQWI01000262.1 GCF_002532535.1 Candidatus Viridilinea mediisalina | reverse complement strand
GCTTTAGACATGGTTCATAGTTACTTTACAGTTTGGTCTCCGATGGAGTGCCGACTTTAGTCGGCTGGGGTCGTAGATTGCCATGGGATGCCGACTAAAGTCGGCACTCCAACTGTAAAGCTGAAAGGCCGTTTCTGAAACCATGTCTTAGGGATGTTTTCAGGGTGCTTTAGTTTGCGCCATTAGGTAGTGCCGACTTTAGTCGGCTGAGGTCGCCGACAACCCCCGGATGCCGACTAATGGTGTTCCAGAAATTAATCCGGTGTCGCGGCACGGGCTAGACCTGATAGATATGCCAGATTTGCGAGGTCTGGTTAGCGGATTATTTACTGGAAGACCATAAGTCGGCACTACGACAGTAAAGCTGAAAGCGCGTTTCTGAAATCATCCCTATACCGTCTGGTGGACGGTGCGGAGTAGATCCGCCCCGGCGGGGCGACTCTACCGGCTGGCATGAGGCATTCTGATGACGCAAACCTATTTTCTCTCTTCTATATTCTATTTTCTCATTTCTGTATCCTTCCCTTGTGACTCATCACCAATACTATGCCTACTCCCCGTGTTGCCATGCTGGCCCGTGTGGTCTTTCCGCTCCATGGCTATGGCGGCATTGAACGCCACGTCTTCCATTTGGTTACCCACCTGACGCGCTTGGGGGCTGAGGTTACACTCTTTGTGCAGCATGCCAGCCACGAGCGGCGTGATGCGCACGATGCGGCGACCCAAGCGATTACCGCCGGCCTCAAGCGTGTGGTCTATTTGCGCTATGACTATACTTCGCCGCTCTTGCCGCCGAATGGCGTGGTGGGGCGGCAGTTCAACTACCCGTGGTATACCTGGGAATTGGGGCGTACCGTTGCCCACTTGGCGCGCGGTGGGAGCTTCGATGTGATCCATAGCCAAGGGCTTTGTGCGGCGGGCTATGGCTTGATCCGTAGCCGCGATCCGCTGTTGCAGCGCATCCCCTTTGTGGCCAACCCCCACGGCATGGAGGAGTTTCGTACCCCCGATTGGCGCAAGTGGCTCGCCTATGCCCCCTTCCGGGCGCTCTATGCCTATGGCCATCGCGTGGCCGACCGTGCGATTGCGACCGATGCCTGTACCCAGGATGATCTGCCGCGCTACCTTGGGGTAGACCCGGCTCGCATTGCGGTGATTCCTTCAGCCATTGATGTGGAGGAGTGTCTGGGCTATGTGCAGCCCGCCTTGCGTCAGGCGCTGCGTGAACGCTTTGACCTCGCAGCATGCGATCTGACCTTCATGAGCGTTGGGCGGCTTGAACGCAATAAGGGTTTCCATATTCTGATCGAAGCTCTGGCGCGTCTCCAGGGGCAACTGCCCCCGCGCTGGCGCTGGCTGCTGGTAGGCAATGGCAAAGAACGCGCCAACCTAGCTCAGCAAGCCCAACAGGCCGGAATTGCCAAACAGATCAGCTTTGTTGGGCGGCTCGACGACGACGAACTGCATAGCCTCTATGAAGAGGTAGACCTCGTGATCCATCCGACGCTCTACGAAGGCTCCAGCCTGGTCACGCTGGAGGGCATGATCCACCGTAAACCCATGATCGCCTCGGCGGCTGGCGGTATCCCCGACAAGGTCTTCAACCAACGCAACGGCTACCTTGTGCCAGCGGGTAGCGTTGACGCCCTCGTGCAAGCGATGAGCCAAGCGCTACACGCCCGTGCCCACTGGCCTGCGTGGGGCCACGAGAGCGAACGGATTGTGCGGAGCACCTTCGATTGGCCCATTGTTGCCCGCCAAACCCTAGCACTCTATATGTCCCTCATGATACCAAATCCGATAGCCGATAGCCGATAGCTGAAAGCCGGACATGGCGTCTCAATGCGCTTGGATGTCATACCAATTAC
>NZ_NQWI01000061.1 GCF_002532535.1 Candidatus Viridilinea mediisalina | reverse complement strand
CCATCCCCGTGGTCGCCGTAGCCCCCAGGGGCACGGCAGCGCCGTGCCCCTACACAGCGTTCCTTTTGCGCTACTGCCTAATTCCTATTTCCTGTATCCTATTTCCTAATTCCTATTTCCTGTATCCTTAAGCGTACAAGCAGCCAACCTGGCCTTCTCTACCGGGCCGCGCATGATTGTATCGGTGACTACAACCTGCAAACCCAGGGCACGAATCGGTGCAGCCAAATCATGATCCTGTTGATCAATCACCAGCGTATCGGCAAGTTCGGCATAGATGGTTGCAATACCCAAGGCCGAAACCTCATAACCCATTGCACGCATCAGCGGGGCGGCAGGCCCCTTAATGGCCGCTCCGCCAACAATCGGGCTGACTGCCACAATGGGGGCCGCACTGGCGTGCAGTGCCGCCTCTACCCCCGGCAGGGCCAGAATGGGCCCAATGCTTACCACCGGGTTGCTGGGGGCGATCAGGATGCGTTCGGCTTGGGCGATCAAGTCGAGCAATCCGGGGGCTGGTTGGGCTGGGCCAGCCGCATGCAGGCGCACACCATGCACACGATCCTGCGCCCGCCGTTGCACAAAGTAGTGCTCGAAATGGATTTCGCCCGCATCAGTCACAATGTGGGTCGGCGCTGGATCATCACTCATCGGCACAATTCGTACCGCAACCCCCAAAGCTTGGCGGAAACTATCAGCAACTTGGCTGAGCGTCCAGCCCTCGCGTAGCAACGCCGAACGGCGAATGTGCAGCGCAAGATCGCGATCCCCCAACGTAAACCATGTTGGTCCGCCGAGCTTGCCGAGCCACTCCAGGCAAGCCGTTGTATCGCCCGCAAGCCCCCATCCCTGCTCGCGGTCAATCAGATCCGCCAGCGTACAGGTCACAATATCAAGGTCGGGCGTAATCATCAGGCCATGCAAGACAAAATCGTCGCCCGTATTGACCACCGCGACAATCTGGTCGGGTGGTACGACTTGAACCAGTCCTTCGAGGAATTTTGCCGCCCCAACGCCACCTGCGAGTACGAGGATCATACGCGAATTTACCCCCTTTGCGCCCCTATTGTACCCGATAGTTGTCACGCTACCTCACGCGGTTAGGTATAATACCAATTACCATTGAACATGCCGCATGCCTAATGACATTCAAGCGCATTGAGACGCCATGTCCGGCTATCAGCTATCAGCTATCGGCTATCGGATTTGGTATAATATGGCTGTGACCAACATTGGGTCGGTTAGGGTACGTGAGGGAACTTGGTTCCCTCGCATGCTCCCGCCGTCAGGCGGAAGGCAATAGGTGGCATCCACGAGGTGCATGATGGAATTGACGCTGACACCAGTTTTGATGAGCGCAGAAGCCTTTCAGGCGTTGCCTGAACGCGCCCGGCAGTGCGCCTTAGTGCGCGGGGAGTTGGTAGAAACCATGCCGCCCGGTGGAAAACATGGGGTCATTGCGCTGCGCCTCGGTGCCCGCCTTGAACGTTGGGCTGAGACGGGGAACTATGGGGTGGTTGGAACCGAATCGGGCTTTATTCTGCAGCGCGATCCCGATACGGTGCGTTCGCCCGACCTCTTCTTTGTGTGTGCAGCAGCCCTGCCCCCTACTGGCGTGCCGGAAGCGTTTTGGGCCCAAGCGCCAGATCTGGTGGTTGAAATTGTTTCGCCTTCCGAAACGGCTGAGGAGGTACGGGCCAAGATTCACGATTACATGGCCGCTGGAACACAACTGATCTGGGTGGTCTATCCCCGTACCCGCGAGGTGTTGGTGCATCGGCCTGGGGGTGCGATTCAGGCCTATGCTGAGGAGCAACGCCTTGAAGATGCGGCTCTGCTCCCTGGCTTTGGTTGTCGTGTGGCCGAACTGTTTGAGAGGATGGCATGAAGGTTCCGTTGAGTTGGCTCAAGGAGTTTGTAGCTGTTACGGTGACCCCAGAGGAGTTGGCCCACCGCTTGACTTTTGGTGGCCTGGAGGTTGCAGAGGTTCGGTATGTGGGGCTTGAGGGCGCGGAGTTGCCTTGGGACCCTGAGAAGATTGTGACCTGTAATGTACTTGAGGTGTTGCCCCATCCCAATGCGGAACGCCTCGTGTTGGCCCATGTGGATTATGGCGGCCCTGAAGCCCATACGGTGGTGACTGGTGCTCCCAATCTCTTTCCCTATAAGGGCCAGGGCCCCTTGTCCCATCCGCTCAAGGCGGTCTTTGCCAAAGAGGGGGCGCGCCTCTATGATGGCCACGCCGAACGTCCGGTCATTACCACTCTCAAGGGTCGCCCGGTGCGTGGAGTCATGAGCGATGCTATGCTCTGCTCCGAGAAGGAATTGGGTATCTCTGATGAGCATGAGGGTATTATCATTCTTGAAGATGATGCGCCCGTTGGTGTGCCGCTGTGTGATGTTATGGGTGAAGTCATCTTTACCCTAGAGATTACGCCCAACTATGCCCGTGCCCTCTCGATTGTCGGCGTTGCCCGCGAGGTTGCCGCACTAACCGGGGCTAGCTTGCAGTTGCCACAGTTGGATGTGCAAACCACTGGCCCATCGATTGAAGGCCGCGCCGGAGTGCAGATTGCAGAACCTGATCTCTGCCCCCGTTTTACCCTCGGTCTCGCTGAGGGGGTGAAGCTTGGCCCTTCGCCCCAATGGATGCAGCGCCGCCTCATCCATGCCGGGATGCGCCCGATTAGCAATGTGGTTGATATTTCGAACTATGTGATGCTCGAATGGGGCCAGCCGACCCACGCCTTTGATTATGAACGGGTGCAGGATGGCCAGTTGCTGGTGCGCTTGGCCAACCCCGGTGAGCGTCTGACCACCCTCGATGGCAAGGAGCGCGATTTGACGCCCGGCGCGGCGAGTGGCCTCGAACGCGCCCCCCTGATGGTCTGTGATGCCACCGGCCCCCTTGCCGTCGCCGGAGTGATGGGCGGTGAGGCGAGTGAAGTGAGTGCCACCACCACTACCGTGCTGCTTGAGGCGGCAATCTGGGAACCAACACAGATCCGTAAGACCGCTCGTGGCATGAAACTGCCCAGTGAGGCGTCGCGCCGCTTTGAGCGCGGGGTGGACTATGAGTTGCCCCTGTTGGCTTTGCGCCGCTGCCTTGAGTTGATGCGTTGCCATGCCGGGGCAACGATTGCCCAAGGCTTTATTGATGCCTATCCGCGCCCCTGGCAGGTTCTGCAGCTCGATCTCAGTCCCACTGAGGTGGCGCGGATCTTGGGGGTACAACTGAGCGCCCGCCGCATCGCGGAGCTACTCACCGCGCTCGGCTTCGGCTGTCAGGTGATTGGCGGCTTGGCTGTGGGTGACCTTGCAACCTTTGGCGATGATGCCCATGTGCGCGTCAGTGTGCCCTCCTTCCGCCAGGATGTGACGATTCTTGCCGATCTCTGCGAAGAGGTGGCGCGGGTCTATGGCTATGAGCAGATTGCCCCTACCCGCTTGGCTGATGAGTTGCCCCCAGCAGTGCAGGCGCCCGAGTTGGCCCTGGAGTGGCGCGTGCGTGAGGTGCTGGCTAGTTGCGGCTTGACCGAGTTGATTACTCATGCGTTAGTAGATATGGCACTAGTGGCAACAGTGGCCCCGAGTGCCGCCGTAGCAAGTGACTATGTGAAGCTTGCGAATCCAAATACACCCGAAAAGACCTACATGCGCCGTTCGCTGCTCCCCTCTCTGGGTAATGCGCTAACTCTCAACCTGCGCGAACGGGAACGGGCGCTGCTCTTTGAAATTGGGCGGGTCTATGTGCCGGTTGCGGGCGAAGTGCTGCCCAACGAGCCACGGCGCTTGGCGTTAGCCCTAGCTGGGCCGCGTCAGGCTGAACATTGGGGCGGCGCACAGCGCGAACCACTCGACTTCTATGATCTCAAAGGCATTATTGAGGAACTGGTGGCCCGTTTGGGCCTAAGCCAGCGCATAGGCTATGCGCCGCTACGCGACGATGAGCGCTTCCATCCGGGCCGCGCCGCCACGCTCCTGCTCGACGTAGTTGAAGAGAACCCTGGGCGCAAAGGGCGCGGACGCACTAGCCAGCAGCCGGTGGGCGTCTTTGGTGAACTGCATCCAGCGGTACGCAACCGCCTAGAGTTGCCCCATACGCGGGCCGTCATGGCCGAATTGGATCTAGAGTACCTGATTGCCGTCGCTGCGCCGCCCGTCTTCCGCCCGCTTGCACGCTTCCCCGCGACCGTCCAGGACCTCTCGATTGTGGCACCGCTTGAGGTCCCGGAGGCCCAAGTGGCCGCCCTGATTCGTCGGGGCGCAGGCGAACTCTTAGAGCAACTCACTCTCTTTGATCGCTACAGTGGGCCCCAAGTGGGCGAAGGTAAACGCAGCCTCACCTACCACCTAACCTTCCGCGCCCATGATCGCACCCTAACCGACGAAGCCTTGATCAAGGTACGCAAAAAGATCATCGGCGGATTGGAGCGTGAACTTGGCGCAACCATCCGTGGGTGATAAAAATGGATCAGATTGACAAACGGGCTGATCTCTTTTGGAGTGTCAAACGTGTATCCTTTACCCTCGTGAGCATCCTGACGGTCAGTCTTGCGGGCGCTGGTCTGTGGCACTATCGCTCGGTGCTCAAGCTCAATCGCCATTTGGCCACCGCCCTCGCTGAGGTGCAGCACCAACGGATGATGATTGAGCAGACCAGCGCCCAACGTCAGTGGTATGAAGATGAGTTGCGTACTTCGGCCCAACAGTTGCAGGCGCTCTCGCGGCGCCTGCTTGAGGCCCACGAGCGCGAACGCCGGGCGATTGCGCGTGAATTGCACGATGAGATTGGCCAGGTGCTGACGGGCCTGAAATTGACCTTAAGTACCGCAGCCGTGGATGCGCCTGAACCGCTGGCCACGAGCCTCAATGAGGCCCATGCAGCCATGAGTGAACTCTTGGCCCGCGTGCGCGCCTTGACCCTCGACTTGCGCCCGGCATTGCTCGATGATCTGGGCCTGCTCCCCGCCCTCGGCTGGTTCCTCGACCGCTATGTGCCGCGTACCGGCATCAAGGTAGATCTGCGCCACTCCGGAATCGAGCGCCGCTTCCCCAGTGAGCTTGAGACAACCGCCTATCGAACAATTCAGGAGGCGCTCACCAATGTGGCGCGTCATGCTGGCGTAGACCAAGCTAAGGTACGCATCTTTGCCAGTGCTGAACAATTGGTTGTACAAGTGAGTGATGATGGTATCGGTTTTGCTAGTACGACCCTAGCAAATACCGCAACAAGCGGCGGACTGAGTGGCATGCGCGAGCGCATCCAGTTGATTGGCGGTACCCTCAGTATCGAAGCGCAACCCGGTGAGGGTACTGAAATTACCGCCGAGTTGCCGCTACCGACATTTATGTAATACCAATTGGTTGCACACGGTGACTGAGCTTGCCAAAGCCAGCGCTACGCCCCTTTACGCTCCCTACGTTGGCTGAGCCTGTCGAAGCCAACGTAGGGAACGTAGAGTTGGCTGAGCCTGTCGAAGCCAACGTAGGGAACGTAGAGTTGGCTGAGCCTGTCGAAGCCAACGTAGGGGCGCACGATTCCCCATTTCCTCTTTCCTCGTTGCTCAATCCTTCCCTCAAGGCACAACCCATGACCAGCATTCTCTTGGTGGACGATCACCCCATGGTGCGCGGCGGACTCAAGACTGCGCTCGGAGTCGTTGCGGGCTGGACGGTGATTGGCGAGGCAGATAATGGACAACAAGGGCTTGCGTTGGTGCAACGCTGCCGCCCCGATATTCTCATTGTTGATCTGCAAATGCCAGGAATGAGTGGCATGGAGGTTTTGCGTAGCGTGGTCGCTTCCGTGCCAAGCACCCGCGTCATTGTCTTCTCGATGCACGCCGAAGATGCCTATGTGCGCGAAGCGCTCGACCTCGGGGCTCATGGCTATGTGCTCAAAGATGCTGATGCGAGCGAATTGATCAATGCGATCCGCACCGTAAGCCAAGGCGGGCGCTACCTCAGCCCACTACTGGCCGAACGCATGATCAATGCCTATCTTGGCCATGTCCCTGATGCGGGCGGCATTGGCTGGATGGATGTCTTGACCAAACGCGAACGGCAGATCCTGGTCTTAGCCGGCCAAGGGCTCAATGCCGTCGAGATTGGCGAACGGCTCACCATTAGCCCCCGTACCGCCGAGACCCACCGCACCAATCTGATGCGTAAGTTGGGGCTCAAGGGTCTACGCGAACTCGAACGCTTCGCCCGTGAACAGGGCTTGCTTGAGGCGTCATAGCGCTTGGCGATGCATGGTGTCCATGTTATGGGTGCGTGGGACTCTGGCCCGCGCAGCCTAATGCCGCAAATCTATTTCCTATTTTCTCGTTTCTGTCTCCTTCTCTGGGCATGTCTACGTGCATTCTACGGGTTGTCTACGGTAATTCTACGGGATAGCTGCCAAATCTGGTTGCGGGTACGTATAGACGTAGCGACCCTACGTAGCCTATGATGGTACTCAGGGTAATACCAATTATCCTTGAACATGCCGCATGATCAAGAACGCGAAAGCCCATTGGGACGCCATGTTCGGCAATCTACAATCTACAATCTACAATCTACAATCGTAAATGGTATAAGTAGGCGAGGATGCGTGAGGCGTTGACGCGAAGCAAGCGCATCCTAACTTTCCTACTAGAAACAGACACCATGTGGCCCATCCCAATCCTCTTCATTGATGCGAGTACGCTCTTTCGCAAACTTGCTGCCGGGGTCTTACAGCGCCATTTTGCGAGCCGTATCATGTTGGCGGCAGTTCATGGCGCATGGCACCCCGCTGAGGTCTCGGTGCTGGAGCCACAACCACAGGTGGTGCTGCTTGGCCTTGGTGCCGACGGCATGCTCGATCCCGCCCTGCTGAACGCCATTCAGCAGGCGCTCCCCGGTATACCCGTAGTCATTCTGGGCTACCTCGATGATGATGCCTATAGTAGCGCCGCGCTGACTGCTGGAGCGGCTGCTTTTATCTCCAAGGATTCGCTCCACACCGAGTTGCTGCCGGTATTGCACCAAGTCGTCGCCCGGCCATCAGAGATAGCTCACTGGAGACACCCATGACTCATGTACGTAACCCCTTCATGATTACAACCCTCTACCTCCTCTGTGCAGTCATCTGGGTGCTTGGTACCGATACCCTGCTCAATAATCTTACTGCAGACACGCTCCTGCTGACTGGCTTTCAGCATCTGAAGGGTGCTGGTTTTGTGCTGGCTACCGCCTTTTGTTTACAGGTGTTGTTGGTGAATTATCAACGTGTCGTCACAACCGAGCAACATGCCCAACAAGCACTGGGGCAGACCTACCAGACACTCTTCCAAGATAGCTATGCTGCCATGCTGTTGATTGATCCCAATAATGGCTTGATAGTGGATGCCAATCGTGCGGCATGTCGCTTCTATGGCTATGAGCGCAGTATGCTCTGCCAGATGAAGATCACGGCCATCAACATGCTCACAGCGGAAGAGGTGCGCCACGAGATGCATTTGGCCCAACAGAATAATCGCAACTTCTTCCTTTTTCGCCACCGTTTGGCCAATGGCGTGGTGCGTGATGTTGAAGTCTATAGTGGCCCCGTCCAGATGCAAGGGCGGGTTTTGCTCCATTCGATCATCCACGATGTGAGTGAACGGATCAAGCATGAACGCGAGCGCAATGGGTTGCTGCACCTCGCTACCGTGTTGCGTCAGGCCGAGACGCGCGCCAACCTGCTGCCCCTGCTGCTGAGTCAGGCCCGCGAGCTCTTGGGTGGTCATAGTGCCATCCTCTGGCACGCCAACCTTGATGAAGATAGCGCCCAGGCTGAATTGGGGCTAGGCGTATGGCAAGCGCTTCAGGGCCATACCATTCGGCTCGCCCATACCATCACTGGCCAAGTGGTGAGCAGTGGTTTGCCCCGTAACCTCACCAATGTCGCCGATGAGCCTCTGTTCTACCGCAGTGATCTGTTGGGGCCAGAGGATTGCGCCATCTGTGCCCTAGTGGTCAATCAGGCCCATCCCATTGGTGTGATCTGGATTGCCCGCGACCATCCCTTTAGCGACGAAGATGTCCGTACTCTCATGGCCATTGCCGATATGGCCGCGAGTGCGCTGCACCGCGCCGAGTTGCACGACCAGACCGTGCGTCGCCTTGAGCGCATCGAGAGTCTGGCCAAGATCGATCATGCGATTATGCTCAGCCACGGCCCGGCCCCGGCCCTCACAACCTTGCTTGAGGTGGTGGCTGAACAGCTTCATGCCAATGCCTCGGTGGTACTGCTCTGCAACCCTGAACAGCCTGGCTTGGAATGTGCTGCCTCTCATGGCCTCTCGGCTACAGCACGTAGCCACATCCATGAGATCATCTCGACCGAACTGGTCGAACAGATCTGCATCCATCCACAGCCATGCAAACTCGCGCCCTACAAGGTTACCAAGCTGAGTAGCACACTTGTAAAAGAGGGGTTGCGCTATGGCTACGCCGTACCGCTGGTGGTGGAGGGGCGCAGCATTGGGATCTTGAAGGTCTTCCTCAAGGCACCCACCGTCGTTGACCACGAATGGCTCGATTTCCTCAAGACTCTGGCGGGCCAAGCGGCAATTGCGGTTGAGCGAGCCCGGCTCTATACCAGCCTCGAGCAGACGGCGCTTGACCTGGAGCGGGCCTACGATGAGACGCTAGCCGGTTGGGCCAAGGCGCTCGAATTGCGCGACGCCGAGACCGAAGGTCACAGCCAGCGCGTGGTGAACCTCACCGTCCAATTGGCCAAAACGCTTGGCATTGCTGAACCAGAGCTCACGAATATACGCCGTGGGGCGCTCCTGCACGACGTGGGCAAAATGGGCATCTCCGATGCCATTTTGCACAAACCCGGCCCATTGAACGACGAAGAATTCAAACTGATCCAACAACATCCCGTCTATGCCTACAACTGGTTGCGCCAGATCAGCTACCTCCAGCCGGTGCTCGCCATCCCCTACAGCCACCACGAACGTTGGGATGGCACAGGCTACCCGCAACAACTCAAAGGTGAAACAATCCCCCTCGCCGCCCGCCTCTTTGCCCTAGTGGATGTATGGGATGCCTTGACCTCGGATCGCCCCTATCGTGCCGCTTGGTCGCCTGAACATACCCGTGATTATATTGCTGCCCAAGCAGGCAAGCAATTTGATCCCGCCCTTGTGCCGGTCTTCCTCAAGCTTGTGGGGGGCTAATCCCATTTCAGATTGTAGATTGTAGATTGCAGATTGCCGAACAAGGAAATATACGCCCTCATAGTTGTGCCTTGTTAACGGTGTCTTAATGCTTCTTATCACCGAAAACCGGCCTAGCCAACTACGATGAAGATCAGACTTCTAGCAGGCTATGCAGTGAAGCAAAAGCATGTGGAGTTGCCATAGTATCGGATTCTAAGGTACTATATAGACCTAACGAACGATACCATGCCTCACCTTCAGAAAGGAGCGAGACCATGCTGGTCCGCGATCGGATGAGTGCCCACCCAGTAACGATTGAACCCGAGTCCAGCGCACTGTCGGCCCTTGGAATTATGCAGTACCACCGTCTCCGCCACCTGCCCGTTGTTGACTCTAGCGGACACGTTGTCGGTATTCTTGCCGAACGCGACCTGCTCTTGGCTGCTTCGCGTCATCTCCACGCTGGGATGGAGGTCACGGAAGTAATGGCTCGTGATGTGGTAACCGTCAACCCCGAAACGCCGATTGGTGAAGCCTCCGCCCTGATGGCCCGCCACCACTTTGGTAGCCTCCCCGTGATTGATGAGTCCAATGTCATTGTAGGGATTATCACCGAGAGCGACATCTTCCGCGCCTTCGCCGATTTCATGAGCGAAACACGCGCCTATGGTGAAGATTAGTTGTTGTGGGGTAAGCCCCACACCACATCGTTAGTTCATTTGATTTTGGGTGTAAGGGTGCGCGAGGGAACCTAGTTCCCTCGCGCACCCTTTCCCATTACACATCTCTCATTTTGGCAGCAAAGCCGCCAAAATGAGAGAAATTAAGGTATAATGGCATTGGCTGTCCTGCTCTAGCTGCTGTTTCTCAAAGCCGGAATGCACCCTTTCCTAATTACGCACAATGGTTGTGCGTGAGGGTGTGAGCATTGAAACAAGGAGCGAAAAGTCTTATGAACCCAATGCAACGGTTCGGGCGTCTTGTCGTCGCTATGGCTTTGCTTCTGTTCGCTGGTCTTCTCGCAGTACTTCCCATCCCAGTCCAAGCCCAGGGAGCGAGTCTCAGCATCACTCCAGCCATTGCTCCGCAGAACAGTGTTGTTACCTTAACGTTAGCAGGTTTTGAGCCGCGTGAAGTTGTTTCGCTATGGCTAACCCAGCCCGATGCTTCGGTACTTCGGTTGGGCGATGTACGTGTTGGCAGCACCGGTATTCTGGAAACTCCCCTTTTTGTTAGTTCCAGTTTCCCGACAGGTGTCCATTCCTTTAGTGCCCGTGGCAATCGCTCGCAGCGCCTTGCCATTACGCAGTTCGAGTTAACGATTGGTCGTGGCTACGAGCCAAGCCCGGGCGTTGAGATTAATGTAGACATGGTGCAGCGCCCCCAAGGCCAGTGCTTCCTCTTCAGTGGCAGTGGCTACAGCCCCAACGAGCGCATCTCGGTCTGGATCCGCTTCCCAGCTAATGAGATCGAGGATGTAGGCCGCATTACCGCTTCGCCTGGTGGCACTTTCATGGATGAACTCTGCTTTGGTCGGCTTGACCCCGAAGGTCTCTACCACTACACCGCCCATGGTAACAGCAGCCACCGCACCGGCATTGGCACCTTCAACCTGCGTCGTGGTGATTACCTCGGAGCCCTGCCTGGGGCTGCTACCCTCACGGTGATCCCCGATGCGGCACGCCAACTCGATTACGCCACCCTGATTGGCACTGGCTTCTTGCCCGGTGAAACGGTCAGCCTCTGGCTTACCCTCCCCGATGGTGTCGTACTCAGCCTCTTCCAAGGTATCACCGTTGATGGCACCTTCGCCGAAGACATCTTCCTCCCACCATTGGCGGCTGGTCGCCACTACTTCTCGGCCTATGGCCAAACGAGTGGACAGCGCGCTGTTGCTGCCTTCGATCTCTGGCCTGGAGATGGGAATTAATAGCATTTGTTGAAGTAGGATAGCCAATAAGCTGTGTGGGCGGGCGAACTCTGTTCGCCCGCCCACACAGCTTTACATAGTGTTTATTTCGATTCTACCAACCCCAAAATCCGTTCGGCCCGCTGCCCGTAGGTGTGCTCTGCTGCCAAGCTGCGCCGCGCTACACTCTGCGCTGTACCATGTTCGGCCAAGGCCGCCGCGAGGGCCGCCACGAGCCCCGCGAAATCGCGGCGCGCAAAGGGGTAGCAGAGTTCGCCTGGTACAATCTCGTGCAACGCTGGAATATTTGGCATTACTAAGGGCTGGCCTAGTGCTAAATATTCAAATAGCTTCAGGGGCGAGGCGGTTACGTCAGTCACCGTGTCGGGAATGGCCAGCACATCAGCCGCAACGAGGTAGCGCACCACCTCCGCTTGGGGCCGTGGGGCCAAGAGGATGCAACTGCCCGCCGTGGCGCCCTGCGCCTGCTCGGTAACCGGCATGCCCAGCGCCTCTGCCTGCTGACGCAAAGCGGCCCGCTCGCCGTCGCGCCCGCCGAGGAGCACTAGTGTCAAGTTGGGCCGTTGCGCCTGCATCTGCGCCACCGCCGCTACGAGGCCATCGAGCCAGCGGTGGGCAAAGGTCATGCCTGCGTAGGCCACGATTGGTGCCTCTAAGGGCAAGCCCAACGCCTCACGCGCCGCCCGCTGATCAGCGGGGGCAAAGACATGATCGTCATACGCATCGGGAATGACGGCGACCTCGTGGGGCGCACGCCAACCAATGGCCCCCAAGAGCTGCCGAAAGTCGTCGGTGAGCGAAACGACCCTCGTCGCCCGCGTCAGGGCTACGCGATCAATCAGGTGCAGCAGTCCGGTGGCCCATGGCTCTTTGGCCCGCGAAGGGTTGTGCGTCTCCAGATCATGCGCCTCATAGATCACCGGCAGGCCCAAGCGCGGCCCCAACAGCCCCGCCCACCACGCCGCGCAGATCACCTGGCGCACATAGACGGCTTCCACCTCATGGCGGCGCGGTGCGAGTACCGCCGCCGTCATAAAGGCAAAGGCCGTATGCTCCAAATAGTAGAGCAGCGTACTCTTATAGAGCCGCGAGAGCTTACCAATCGCAGGGCGCGGCATGTGCAGCGCCCCCACCTCAGCAAAGCGGCTCGGCTCGCGGCCCCAACGCGGGATGATTGCTACCGTATCGGGGCGACGCGCCCGCAGCTCCCGCAACGTTGTGTAGGTCTGCAGCGCATTCGCCGATTGCAGCGTAAGGCTGGTGGGGTAGGCGATGTAGGCGATCATGGTGCTTTAACCAACGGTTGCTACTTCTCGCACATGCAAAATTTCACGCGACGCTCGTGAGCGAATATCATGCTCAGATAAGGTCAACACAGCTATCGTTGCGCCTTCAGAAGTCACGAACTCAACCTCATAATTTTTTCTATCCTGATAAATGTGTACAACTGTTCCAATATCCCCTCTTTCTAATCCATATTCATGAATGTCTTTTGTTAAGACAACAAGATCAAGCTCTTGTACCATGATGCAAATCCTTCCCTAAACGGGGGCACGGCAATGCCGTGCCCCGGGACTGGGCCGAACCTGGGAGCGCGGGCGTCCCGCCCGCATGCGGGCGAGACGCCCGCGCTCCGGCGCGTAGGCAAGCCCAAGCTTGTTCGCGCTAACAAGTTTTGTTAGGGACGGTTTCAGGACACGTTACCGTTTGTGTTGTAGGTAGTGCCGACTGTAATTATTCACACTTCTCCTAGGAGCGCGGGCGTCTCGCCCGCATCCATGCCATTGCGGGCGAGACGCCCGCGCTCCCAGGCGGATGTTTTACCCCAAGTCTGAACAGATACTGCCGACGTTAGTCGGCTGAGGTCGCCGCTAACCCCCTGGATGCCGACTAACGTCGGCACTCCAACGGTAAGGGAAGCGGATAATGTTGATTACCCCGTGGCTTTGTCACCCTGAGCGAAGCGAAGGGTCTGCTGCGGGTAACAGAGAGATGCTTCGCTGCGCTCAGCATGACAGGCTGTTGGGATACTTAGAAGTTTCTGCTTCCCTAAAGCTGTTCCCCTGTTCTCTGTTCTCTGTTCCCCTGTTCTCTGTTCTCTGTTCTCTGTTCCCCTGTTCTCTGTTCCCTCCGCCCCCTCTACTCCGCCGAACTCGCATCAATCACCGCTTGGGCGATCTGTTCGCCACGGCCTTGGGGCAAGTAGACGTAGCGCCCACCGAGCCAGCCCGCCAGTTGTTGGGCTTCGCCACGACTGACAAAGCTGCGTTGGGTGTCAATCACCACTGCACCGATCCCAGCCGCCCGCAGACGCGCACTGAGTGTCTGTACTTCGTGGCGCGCCGTATCGAGGCGCTGCTGCTTATCGTGTTCCGGGTCGGGGCGGAGCGGTACATTGGGGCGACCATCGGTGATCAATACCAGCGTGGTGCGGTAGATGCCCCGTGAACGGGCCTGCTCGGCCACTTGGTAGGCGGTGAGCAATGCAGCCGCTAGGGGAGTCCCGCCGCCGGTGGGTAGCACATCAAGGGCGCGCTTGGCCAACTCTACGCTCTGCGAGGGGGGCAGCAGCATTTCGGCCTGCTCACCCCGGAAGGCCAGTAGCGCCACCTGATCGCGGTGGACATAGGCTTGTTGTAGCAGCGCGTTGACCGCGCCCTTCGCTTGGCGCATACGGTGCAGCGCCATCGAGCCACTGGCATCCACCAAGAAGCAGAAGAGCGTCCCGGCCTTGCTGCGATATTTCTTGATATGCAGGTCATCGGCCTTGAGGCGGATGTGGCGTAGCGCCGGGGCGGCATGGACACGGGGCAACTTTTCCGCCTCGGCGCGGCGCATCGGCTGCCAGGGTGCCGCAGCCCGTAGCGTTGCCACCACATCAAGACGCCCCTGGGCAGGCATGCCGGGGATCGAGCGAATGTGCCGCCCCCGCAGCCCGGAGGTTGCTCCCCGCGAACCACTGCGCCCACTCCGCCGAATGGTGAAGGGCGTCTCAAGCACATCGGGAGGCACTTCAGAATCGAGGGCCGAGAGGATCAGATCCTCTACGGTCAACTCCTCAGGCGGCGGAGGTGGTTTCTCCTCATCGTCGTCCTGATCGTCCTGCTGCTGCTCTTCCTGATCGGGGGGCGGCGGCTCTTCGGGGGGCGGCGGATCCTCAGGCGGTTGCGGCTCCTCCAGTTGGGGGGCGCGGGTTGCACGGGGCAGCAGCACAAAGCGCACGGCCCGTTCGAGATCCTCATCGGCGACCTCATCGCGCCCGGCCAGCGCCGCCGAGGCCAAGGCCGCACGGGTGGCAAAGATGTCGGCGCGCTGGCCCTCTACGCCCAGGGCGAGGGCAGCCTGAATGATCTGGATAACGCGGGCGTCATCAATGGTTACATCGGGCAAGGCTTCACGCGCCGCGAAGATCATCGCCTTGAGCAGGGCATCTTCATCATCAAAGGCTGCTATCGCCTCCAGGTTCAGATTGGCCCCCACCTCAAGCGCCTCATCGGTTCGTTTGCGCCGGCGCCGTGAAAGGTTGGCACGCTGCTCTTCGCGGTCACGATCCAGGTTACGGCGCACCACCTCAGCGCGGGCCGGGGCGGGCGCGTGGGCCAGAGGGGCCACAATCAGGCCCACGCGATCCATCAGGTGGCGGCGCGGCGGCCCTTCCGCTGGGTCATAGGTAGCAATCAGGGCAAAGTCGGCGGGTTCAACCACACTGAGCCCTTCGCGTTCAACCCGCACCACCCCACTATCAACCGCCGAGAGCAGGTGGTTCACCGTACTATCATCAAGCAGATTCACCCCATCGGCATAGAGCAAGCCACCGTGCGAACGCGCCATCACCCCACTACGGTGGACGCGCTCACCACGGTTCAGGGTCGCCTCAAGATCAAGCCCCCCCAAGAGTCGATCCTCAGTGACACCGACGGGCAACTCAACAAAGATCTGCTCATCGAGCAGACGGGCAAAGGAACGCACCAGCGTACTCTTACCAGTCCCAACCCCTGCTGCGATGACCACCCCACCCAATTCGGGGTCTACCGCTAGGAGCAGGAGTGCTTGACGGGCGGCATCAAGCCCAACCAGTGCAGAGAAGGGCATGACGTGCGCTTTTGAACGGGGAGCTGCGGCTACGGCTGCTTTGCTCACAGACTAGCTTTCCTTCCAACTAGACCAATACCTCTTCAACCGCACGCTCGATGCGCACCGCATCATCCTGGGTTTCGAGGGGGTCTTTCCGCAGGCGATGGCGCAGGGCCAGAATTGCAATGCGGCGGACATCCTCTAGGCGCACTTCGTTATGGCCTTCAAACGCAGCGAGCGACGTAGCAGCACGGCTGAGTGTCAGTTCGCCACGGTGGCCATCAATCTCGAGCTTCACACAGAGTTCAGCGATCTTGTAGAGCACCTGGTCGGGAAGTACCACTTCAGGTAGACGTTTCTGGGCGCTCTTGATCTTGCGTTGCAGCTTGGCCGTATCCTTATCGCAGGAGGCCATAAAGCCAACCGGATCGGCATCATAGGCCCGTCGCCGCTTCACAATCTCAACCCGCTCCTGCACATCGGTAATCGTCGTGATGCGCGCATGCAGGCCAAAGCGGTCGAGCAACTGCGGACGCAGGTCGCCCTCTTCGGGGTTACCGGAGCCAACTAGCACAAAGCGGGCCGGGTGGCGCACACTAATGCCTTCGCGTTCTACCACATTGGTGCCACTGGCGGCTACGTCAAGCAGCACATCAACCAGGTGATCTTCAAGCAGGTTCACCTCGTCAATGTAGAGGAAGCCCCGATTGGCCCGCGCCAAAAGGCCGGGGGCAAAGGCTTGGACGCCTTGAGTCAGGGCACGTTCAATATCGAGCGTACCACAGACACGATCCTCCGTAGCACCGAGCGGCAGGTCAACCACCGGCACAGGAATCGTGACAGTCACCGCCCGCTTTGCGGGCTTACTCTCGCCCCCAGCCGCCGACGGGCAGTGGTCACAGATCCCAGCGGTGCGATCAGGCGCACAGGAATAGGCGCAACCCTGTACCGCCTTAATCGGTGGCAGCATATCGGCCAGCGCACGGACAGCGGTAGACTTCGCGGTACCGCGATGGCCCATCACCATCACCCCACCGATGGAGGGATTGACCACACAGAGGAGGAGCGCCAGCTTCAATTCGGCTTGACCGACAATTGCGGTAAAGGGGAATGGGGGCACGGGACTAGAGGTAGTAGTGGAAAGACCATTCTTCGATGACGGCTCGGATTGGACAGTCTCAGTTGCCATGGGCACGTCTCTTACCAATATATAGCGAGGAGAAGCGCACGGTGTAGGGCAAAGCCCCGCCGTATCAATTCTCCCCGCACTGCTCCTAACGCTCTCGCCTAACGGATCGAGCGTTTAACCACGGATCCGGCTGTTGGCTTGCGCCCCTGACGGGTAATCCGCGCAAAAGCCGTGATGTTCGTCCAGAAAAACGTCAGACACAACGCGATTACCGTGACGATCAGACTCGCCCAACAGACCAGCACTGGTGCAAAGGGGCCGATCATCTCGGTAGCCTCACCAAGACCTACTGGCATGACCCTGCTCCTATCATGTATTGCGGTTGTGAGCGACACCACACGCGGTACTCACCCCCCGCAGCTCTAGGGTTTTGATATAATCTTGTTTACTTCAATTATACCACAGGCAGTTGTTTCCGACTGTTACACTACTTCCGCCACAGCGGATTGGCCTGATCAGGGGTGTCAATCTGCAACTCCTCAAAGCTTTTGCACCAACACCAGAAGCGTGCGGCACACCACCAGCGCAGCCGCAAGTGCCACGGGGCCACGACATAGTCGGTTGTTGCGATCTTGGATGGCAGCTTTAGTCTCATTATCTTCCTAGCCGTCGTAGTGCCGACTTTAGTCGGCATCCGGGGGTTGTCGGCGACCTCAGCCGACTAAAGTCGGCACTACCTAATGGCGCAAACGGTATAGTGACCTGAAACCATCCCCTAACGATAAAAGGGACTCGCGGGGCGTCGTAGGTCTACATAACAATAGGCTTCACCCGATTGCTTGAGCGCGGCGAGGATGGCAAACTTGCTTTCAAGATCAACTTCATCGCCAAGGCAGATGGTGGTATTGCCGTCAATCGTGAGCGTCATGCCCTTTTTAGGGTCGCGGTTTGCTTCGGTGACATAGAGACCCAACTCATCGAGCATGCGGCCCATAATGCGGCGCATGCTTGCATCCACCTCAGGCTGCACCCCAACGGCCTGTTGGCGTAGGTTCAGATCAAGACTGATCGGCCTCCGGGGGGCCTGGCGTCCACCAAGCAACTCACTCGCACTCGCGCCTGCTGGGACTTGGTCGGGTTCAACCGCACCAAAGATGCTCAGAAATTCCTGGTATTCCAAAGGACACACGTCGGCCATAGCCACAGGCGGGGTTGTTCGGCTGATTACCTGCTGCGCTAGGCGCTCAAAGAGGGCATCGAAGGCGGGTTCACTGAGCGCCAATTGGCATGCATCGGCCAACTCGCGCACCTTGCGATCGAGGGGCAGGCTGGCCAAGATCGGCAGATTGACCCGTTGGGCAAAGCGGGCGGCCACACCAGAGCCATCGTCGCGGTTGACCACCAAGCCAACGAGCCGCGTCTGCCCGCCCATACTGGCAAAATACTTAGCGGCACTGGCGATATTATTGGCCGCATAGAGGCTTTGGCGGTCGTTGCCACAGAGAATAATCACCTCTTCGGCCAACGAGCGCGAAAGTGGCGTTGCAAAGCCACCACAGACCACATCGCCCAAAAAGTCCATCACCACAAAATCGAGTGCCCACTGGCTCAGGCCAAGCTTTTCCAGCAGATCAAAGCCAAAGGTAATCCCGCGCCCGCCGCAGCCACGGCCCACCTCCGGCCCACCGATCTCACAGCCATAGACCGTAGTCTGGCCCATAATCTGGGTCTTAAAGATGACATCCTGAGCTTGCAGCGCCTCTTCGCGCCCCTCCTCCTTAAAACGGCGCCAGACATCACCCAAGGTCGGCAGACTGACGCCACCAAAGAGTGCATTGCAGCTATCGTGCTTCGGATCGCAGCCCAACTGCATCACCCGCTTATCAAGCAGAGCCAACTTACTAACCAGATTGGTCGTAAAGAAGGACTTGCCCATGCCACCTTTGCCATAGACCGCCAGCATGCGTGCCGTGGTTGGCGTGGAATATGAAGGCATGGTGGTATTGCTTTCTAGTGTTCAGAGAGGAGGCGAGTGGCGAGTGTCTCCGCGTCTTCGCGTCTCCGCGTCTCCGCGTCTCCGCGTCTCCGCGTCTTCGCGTCTCCGCGTCTTCGCGTCTCCGCGTCTTCGCGTCTCCGCGTCTCCGCGTCTCCGCGTCTCCGCGTCTCCGCGTCTTCGCGTCTCCGCGTCTTCGCGTCTTCGCGTCTTCGCATCCTCAATCCTGGGGCCACTCAATGATCAGCTTGAGGCAACTCGGATCCTCAAAGGCGAGGCGATAGGCGGCCTGGATGCGATCAAGGGGAACGCGGTGGGTAAGCAGACCCGTAACGTCCAACTCTTGCGCGGCGATCAGATCGCGCACCTGTGGCAGATCGCCATCAATCCCAAACTTCCACTCGCGGGCCACGAGGATTTGGGCTTCGCGCATAAAGAGGGGCGCATAGGGAACATTGATCGTATCGTAGTACCCGAGCAGCACCACGCGACCGTGGTTCGCCAGGAGCGGCAGGGCACCCGCGAGGGCGGTCATCGAGCCAGTGGCCTCCATGATGACATTGATATTGGCATCACTAATGGCCTCATCAAGCGACTCGTGGGTGACATCAATGACCTGATCGGCCTGCGCCGTACTCAGGCGGGCACTGACGCGATCAGCGACCGCAACATGTTGCGCCCCTTGGATGCGTGCGATGCGTGCCGCCAGTTGGCCCACAATGCCCTGGCCCAAGACAAGCACACGGTCGCTGCGCCGAATTTGGGCCACATTGACGCCATGGAGCGCCGTAGCGGCGAGGGCAAGCACCACGCCAGTAGCGGGATCGATAGATCCTAAGGGAATGACCCGTTCCGCCTCGGCACTAATAAACTCACTCTGCCCGCCCCAAGCGGGATTCACGCCCCGGAAGCAGCGTGCGCCCCCGACATAGACCCACTGTCCAAGTAGGTCTTGGGGAGCACGGGTGCCCACTTCCACCACCTGGCCGACCGTCTCATAGCCAGGCACAACCGGGAAGAGCAGGGCGGGATGGGGCATACGCCCATCGAGCAGCATCCGCTCGGTACCGGCGCTAATCGAAGTAAAAGCGGTACGCACCAACACATCATTTGCCCGCGGCTCAAGGACTTGAACCGTTCGCAACTCAACCGTGTTGCGGCGGGGAATGACCACCGCCCGTGATTTAATCGGCATACGGGCCAGCGCTTTCTAGCGATTATTGACTACTGGTGAGCGCCTGCTTCTTGAGCGTTTGGCGCTGGCGATACGAATGAACTCCTCGATAGAGAAACTGACCAGCATTGAAGAGGTAGGTCACATAGGCAAAGACCATCACCCACATCACCGTTTCGGTGCTAGCCCCCATCCAAACGGCGATGAAGTAGAGGTTGTGGGTAATGATCGCAATCAGATTTCCCACGTCCTCCCAGAAGAACTCCTTCGCCATGAAGTAGTGGTCGAACATGTCATACTCCCACAACATCCCGGTGATGGTCAGCGCCCAAATCAGGGCAATCTTGAGCCAGATGCTGATGGTCGTAATCCAATAACCTTCGCCAGTAGCCAAGTAGCGAATCACAAGGGCGAAGCTAATGATGAAGACCAGAAACTGGATCGGAGCCAGAATAATCTGCACCCGCGTCCACTTTGAAGCTTCGCGGCGACGTAGTTGTTCAGGTGTGTAATTCATGGGCGTATCTTCTAGGTTTAGCTTAAAGGTTCTCTGAAAGTCTACAGGCTGGCGTTGGAGTGCCGGCTTCAGCCGGCTCTAGTTAGCCGTCTCCATAGCCAAGACGGTACCAATATCGTTTTGCGAGAGACCTTTGAACTCTTGGACACTAATGCCCCGCAGGATGCCAATCGCCATCACCATCACGACCGCCTCGAAGGCAAAGATGAGGCTATAGCCCACGGAAGCCGAGAGCAGGTTGGTCTGGATCAAGCCCGTCACCAAGCCACCACTAAAGATATTGGCAAAGCCATTACCAAGACCCTGGGCCATCCCCCAGATGCCCATATAGAGCCCCGTCTGGCCCTCAACGGTCATCTCCATCATCATCGAGAGCGCACCCACATTGAAGAAGCCAATCCCCAGCCCCATCACAAAGAGCGCGGGGTTCATCAATTCGGGTTGATAGGTAAAGCCAGCGACAGAGATCACGGCCAAGCTACCAGCAATGGCAAAGCTACCAATGGTTGCAATCGTCTTCTTGGCAATGGGGAAGATGCTGGAGATAATCCCAATCGTAAGCATACTCAGCAGAGCCCCAGCGCCCCAATACTGCTGGTAGGCTGCGGTTTCGGCCTGTGGTTTGCCAAAGACCTGAGCGCCAAAGGGTTCAAGGATGGCATCTTGCAGGAAGATACCCATAATGGCGAGCAGAACAAAGAGGGCGAAGCCGCGCACTTGGCGATTGGTACGCATCAGGCTACGCGCAACCCGGAAGGTTCCCAGAGGCGAATCGTTCTCTTTGGGCTGTGCGGCCAAGAGCCTGGCATGCTCCTCCTTGGTCACGCGCCGCTCAATGCCCAAAATACCAATCAGGGTCGTAATCATCACCACCCATGGGGTGAGATTGTAGAGCTGCACCATCGCCTCGTGGGTATAGACCGGCATAATCACCCGCGAGACCCCTGCGGAGATAATGCCACTCAAGATGATCATCGCCCAGACGACCGAAACCACCATGCCCCGCGTCTTCTCATCGGTCACTTCAGCAATCAGCGAATTGGAGGAGCTCCCGTTCATCGCCATCATCAGGCCAAAGAAGATGATCAGGGCATAGGCTTCAACCATAGCAAAAGCTTCGCGCTGACCAAGGCCAATGGCGATATAGGGCAAGAAGAGGAAGACCAGCGAGGCACCAAGTGAACTCAGGATGATATAGGGGGTACGCCGATAGCCCCAGATCGGGTTGCGATCAGCCAGTCGTCCCCAGTAGACCTGAGTAAACGAAATGAACTGGTGCAGACCGAGCAGCGAAGTGACGACGATAGCAATCGCGCCGGGGTGAATGTCGGCAATTGCGACCCGGTTGAAGTTGAAGGTGAGCAGCGCGAACATCCAACCAGCACCAAAACGACTGATCGCAAGGCGAAGGGTTAAGATCACGAGGCGCAGAACCCCCATCATAGTAGCGCTCCCTTTCTGGCACAGGTGTGACCAAACCTGTAGTACGGACTAGAAACTACACCAATACTAGGGCAGGATGGGGTGAGGGATCGCGGGAAGTATTCCAAATCTCGGAAGTAGCTGTAACCCATTCCTCATGCCCAAAACTAGGAATTTGATGGCGTTAGGCGCTAATAACGCAGCGTATTATGATAGATGTGAGTATAACATAGCCAAAAAAAGCCCGCAATGTGTGCAAAAGAAGTACAAAATGTCAACGTTTACGCCGTGTTTTCGTAGTTTTGGTAAGTGGTATCTTGTTTAACTTTGCTACCGTTTGGCGGCTTTGCCGCCAAACGGTAGCAAACAAGCGGATTTGGGGCGTAGCCCCAACAACGTTGGCGTAGTCCTACGCACTTTTCTTGCATTTATTCAAAAAAATGTCAAACCATGCTACAATAATATCAAGGTTCTTGCCGCCTATGTACCCTACATCTACGAACTGACACCCTACCGCATGGCCTATGCCCAGACACCCATCGCTGGATTTGCGGGAGTCACAGGGGAGCTTGACCATGTATGTGCGCTGGGTTATCCGGCGGCACAAAAATGCCGCGATAGCTGACACCAATTTTTTTGATGCCTACCTGGTGGCAAGTTTTCGGGATCAGCGCGGTGTCCCGCGTCAGCGAACTATCTGCTATCTTGGGAACATCAGGCAGATTGGTAATAGTTTTCCCACTATTGAGCGGGAACTTTTTTTGCTGCGCGCTGAACGGATTCTCGAGTCGATTGATGAATTGAGTGAGAGTGATCGTGAAGAGGCGATGGATGCGTTACGCCAAAAGGTACCGCCCTTGGATCGTGATGAGGTCTTGAACGCCTTTGTCGAAAATCTGCGTTGGTACCGTCGCTGGTGGGAACAGAACGGTGGCGGCCCATCGGACGAAGAGTTGCTCACGATTGTCCAGTTGGCGCGTGGGCGGGTGGGACCAATTTAACGTTTTCCTCCATGTTGTCACACATCCACGGCGCGTGACGTGCTATGATACTGTCACAGCTTGTTGCAATTTACTCACTATACATAGCGCCCATATGGAGCAAGGGACCATCCTGATTGTTGATGATAACCCGCAGATCTTGAGCATTCTCACCGATCTGTTGCGCCCTCTGGGCCATACGATCGTGTGTGCAACAGATGGGCAGATGGCACTAACGATGGCCTTCAACAGTCCCCCTGATCTGTTGCTGCTTGATGTGATGATGCCTGGAATGGATGGGTTTACGCTGTGTCGGCACATCCGTGCCGATTCCCAACTGGCACATTTGCCGGTTATTTTGATTACTGCGTTGGATGATCGCGAGTCGCGGATTCAAGGTTTTGAAGCAGGTGCGGATGAGTTTATCACCAAACCCTTTGACTATGCCGAATTGCGGGCGCGCGTCTCGACGGTGCTGCGGCTCAATCGCTATCGCAAACTGAACGAGCAACAAGAACGGCTTGCCGCCGAGCAAGAGCGCTTCGCATGGGCGGTCGAGCATAGTCAAGATGGCATCTTGGTGCTAGGGCCGGACGATACGATTCGCTATGCCAACCCACGGGCCCGCACCTTTCTGGGCATGGATGCGGCTGCACCGGCCAATCTGCCGTTCTACCATTTGGCCACTAGCCGCTTTACTTTGACCCCCGCTGAACACTGGAATGATTGGCCCAATGATGGTGCCAGTGATGAGCATCCCCGCTTCTTGGTGCGCCCCGAGAGCCGCAATGTGGCTGAACGTTGGCTGCGCGTTGAATTGCTCCCCCCCGCGAGTAGCGATGATGCGCGGGTGGTGCGTTTGCGTGATGTCACTGAGCAGGTGACGACCCAACGTGAGATGTGGACTTTCCATGCGATGCTAGGCCATAAGTTGCGGACGCCACTGGTAGGTATTCTTGGTGGGTTGAATATTTTGAGTGGTGGGGCGACCCATATGGAGCGTGATGCGATCCTTCGCATTGCCGACGTGGCCCTCTCCAGTGCGCGTCGTTTACGCTCCGAAATCGAAGATATTTTGCACTACCTGCGCCCTCCCGCCGACATCTATGGCGTTGATGGGCCAACCTTGCATGATGTGGCCGCCCTTTGTGAACAGATTGCCAATGATCTTGGTGTGACGCAGCTTAGCGTGAATCTGCCAGCAACTCAGGGCGAAACGCGGCTGGCTTTGACGCGCCACAGTATTGAAGTCGTGCTGCGTGAAGTCATCGAAAATAGTGTCAAATTTCATCCCGAACGGTCGCCAGAGCTTGCGATCATGATGGAGATAACCGAAGATCACCAACTGGTTATCCAGATCATTGATGATGGCACGCCCCTCCCGCCCGATCAGATTGACCTGGCGTGGCGGCCCTACTACCAGAGTGAGCGTAGCTTCACAGGTCAAGTTGAGGGCATGGGTTTGGGTTTGGCTCTCGTGGCGCGTATCATCCATGCCGTAGGAGGGCGCTGTGCCCTCGATAATCGGACTGATGCTGCGGGGGTGGTTGTGACCCTGACGGTGCCGTTTGTAGCTCAGAGTAGGACATAGAACTTCTATGCGTATTGCACTAACTGGGGCAGGGGGGCAGTTGGGGCTTGCATTGGATGCGGCCCTAGCCCCAGAACATACCATCATTCCGTTGGATCGTGATCAGATCGAGTTGGGTTCACCAGATACAGTGGAGCGCATTGTGGCCAGTGGGGCCGATCTGGTGCTCCATCCTGCGGCACATACCCATGTGGATGGTTGTGCCCGCGACCCGGCTTTGGCTTACCAGATCAATGCATTAGGTACCAAGTATGTGGCTCTGGCCTGCCGTCGCTTAGACGTGCCGTTAGTCTATATTAGTACCAATGAGGTCTTTGCGGGCGACGCAACCAGCCCCTATGCGGAATATGACCAGACGGGGCCAATTAATGCCTATGGGCGCTCGAAGTTGGCGGGTGAAGTAGTCGTGCGCGAGTTGCTTGAGCGCTTCTATATTGTGCGTGTCGCGTGGCTCTTTGGGGGCGAACAGAACTTTGTGCGTACCGTCCTGCGTTTAGCGCAGCATCCACCGGAAGGGGGGGTGCGCATGGTCGCTGATGAAGTTGGTAGCCCGACCTATAGCGTTGATGTTGCGGCTGCAATCAGGCCATTGCTTGCGACTGAACACTACGGTACCTACCATTTCGTCAATGCTGGCTTGGCCTCGCGTTACGCCTTTGCACGGGCGATCCTCGATCTCGCTGGTTATGGTACACTGCCAATGTTGCCGATTCGCTTGGCCGATTATCAGCGTGCGAGTATGCCCCCGCCCTATACGCCTCTCGCCAATTATGCTGGCGCGGCGCTGGGTATCACGCTACGACCATGGGAAGCAGCGCTTGAGGCCTATTTGGAGCAATTGCAGTAGAGGGGGCGAAACGGGTTTCGCCGGTTGCCAGCACAGAGCGAAGCCTTGCGTATGACCAAAATCGATCTGATTATTCCCAGTTATAATGGCGCTGCATTGCTGCCTACCTGCCTTGATGCGCTTCGCAAGCAGACCCGTCAGGACTTCACGGTAACGGTTGTGGATGACGGGGGCAGTGATGCAACACCAGCGTTGCTTGCTGCCCACTATCCAGAGGTCCAACTTCTGCGTTTGGAGCGTAACCGTGGCTTGGCCGGGGCGGTGAATGTGGGCTTGGCGGCAACACACGCGCCATTTGTGGTACTGCTCAATAATGATACCGAGGCCGCACCCGATTGGTTGGCGGCTCTTGTTGGTGCCTTGGAGCGCTACCCGGCCTATGCCTTTGCTGCCAGCAAACTACGGCTCTTTGATCGGCGCGACCACCTACATTCCGCAGGTGATTTCTACCGGGTCGATGGTGAACCAGGGAGTCGCGGGGTCTGGCAGCAGGATCGCGGGCAGTATGATGCGCTCAGTGAAGTCTTTGGCCCCTGTGCTGGGGCGGCGGCCTATCGCAGGACGGCACTTGATGCGCTGGCTGAAGCTGGCAAGGTGTTTGATGAAGATCTGGTGATGTACTGTGAAGATGTGGATCTGAACCTGCGTGCTTGGCGACGAGGCATGCGTACCCTCTTTGTCCCCACAGCAGTGGTCTACCACCGCCTCAGTGCAACCGGAGGGGGCACGCTGGCGAGCTACTATTGTGGCCGGAATTTTGCCTTGGTTTGGATAAAAAACATGCCGCCTCCTTTGGCACGGCGCTACTGGCCGCGCTTGGTGGCTTCACAACTTCGTTTTATGCTTACTAGCCTGCGCCATGGGCGGGAGCCAGCAGCACGGGCGCGGCTGCGTGGGCAACTGGCGGCCTTACGGGCCTTGCCGCACTTTTGGCGCAAGCGCCAAAAGTTATTGAGGGAGGGGTTCGGGGAGGGCGAAGCCCTCCCCGAAAAACCCTCATCAAGCCTAGATTTCCAGCAACAGTATTTGCAAAACGGATACGTTAGGTGATGAAGGAATCATATGTCCAATGATGCGTTGCTGCTCTCGATTGTCATTCCGGCCTACAATGAGGCGCGGCGTCTACCAGCAACCCTAGCGGCCATTCGGGCCTATCTTGACACCCAGTCCTATGGGGCTGAGGTGTTGGTGGTGGATGACGGGAGTAGCGATGGTACCGCAGAACTTGCAGCGAGTTACCCTGGGGTTGAGGTGTTGCGGCTTGAGCATCGCGGCAAAGGCTTTGCAGTGCGTGCCGGTGCGTTGGCAGCGCAAGGCAGCTATGTGCTGCTCTGTGATGCCGATCTGGCTGTGCCGATTGAGGAGTGGCCCCGCTTTGAGGCGCGGCTCCGTGCGGGCGATGCGGTGGTGATTGGTTCGCGTGAAGGGGTAGGCGCTACCCGCGAGGGCGAACCCTGGTATCGCCATGTGATGGGCCGGGTCTTTAACTACATTATTGCCCTTGTGGCCCTACGCGGAATCAGTGATACCCAGTGTGGCTTTAAGGCTATGCCGCGTGAAGTGGCCCATGAACTCTTTCGCCGCGTGCGTATCTATGGCGATGATGCCCCAGTGGTGCAGGGTGCGGCGGTGACCGCCTATGATGTTGAGTTGCTCTTTTTAGCCCGCAAGCTAGGCTATCGGATTAGTGAAGTGCCGGTACACTGGCAGTATGGCACGGAGACGAAAGTCAATCCGGTGCGTGATTCGTTACGCAATTTGCGTGATGTGCTCAAGGTACGTTGGAATGATCTGCGGGGGCGGTATCGCACAGAGGTAACGCCTACCCACAAGATGAGCGTCGATTAGTGGTATTTCCCAATTGAGGTTGTATGCGCCGTAACGATATTCGTAATATTGCGATCATTGCCCATGTTGATCATGGCAAGACGACGTTGGTTGATGCGTTGCTCAAGCAGAGCCGTATCTTTCGTGAGAATCAGGCGGTTGAAGCGCGGGTGATGGATTCTAATGCGCTTGAGCGTGAGCGTGGGATTACTATTCTTTCAAAGACCACTGCGGTAAGCTATAAAGATTTCAAGATTAACATTGTTGATACCCCTGGTCACGCCGATTTTGGTGGTGAGGTTGAGCGGGTTATGAACATGGTTGATGGGGTGCTGCTGCTGGTTGATGCGGCGGATGGCCCCATGCCCCAGACCAAGTTTGTGCTGCGCAAAGCGCTCCAAGCCGGCCACCAAGCGATTGTGGTGGTCAATAAGGTTGATCGGCCCCAGGCACGGCCCAATTGGGTTGTCAATGCAACCTTCGATCTCTTTGTTGATCTGGGGGCCAGTGACGAACAGGCCGAGTTTGCGACGATTTATACCAATGCGCTGACGGGCCATGCTGGTCGTTCGCCTCTGAAGATGCACGATTCGCTAGAGCCGCTCTTTGAGGCGATTATTGATCGTATTCCAGCACCTGATGTTGATGCCACAGCCCCCGCGCAGTTTCTCGTGACGACGAGTGCCTACGATGATTACAAGGGCAAGATTGTCACGGGGCGGCTCTATCGCGGTACGATTAGTAAAGGCCAGGCTTTGGTACGGATTGACCGCGAGGGCAACCAGAGTCCGGCCAAATTGAGCCAACTCTTTGTCTATAATGGCTTGCAACGCCAAGAGGTTGAGAGCGCCCAAGCGGGTGATCTCATTGCGCTTGCTGGGATTGGTGATGCCAATATTGGTGATACGATTACCGATGCGCTCCAACCAGAGGCTCTGCCGACCATCAAGGTTGAAGAGCCGACGGTACGCATGACCTTCGGGGTCAATACGAGCCCTTTTGCGGGCAAGGAGGGCCAGTTTGTAACCTCGCGGAAACTGCGCGAACGGCTCTACCAAGAGACCGAGCGTGATGTTGCGTTGCGCGTTACCGATACCGATAGCGCCGATGTTTTTCTGGTGGCTGGACGTGGTGAATTGCACCTCGGTATTCTGATCGAAACGATGCGGCGTGAAGGTTATGAATTTCAGGTCTCGAAACCAGAAGTGATCTTCCAGCAAGGGGCTGATGGTACGCGCCTCGAGCCGATGGAGTTGGTCGAGATTGAAGTCGCCAATGATTACCAAGGGGTTGTCGTCGAACTCTTGGGTCGTCGTCAAGGGGAGATGCGCGACATGCATGTCCGCGATGACGGCACGGTTCACTATGTCTATCTGGTGCCTACCCGTGGCCTGCTCGGTTTCCGCCAGCTCTTCCTCACGGCAACGCGGGGTACCGGCATCCTCAACAGCCTCTTCTACGGCTATGAGCCGATTGCGGGCGACATGGAGATGCGCGAAAACGGTTCGCTGATCGCCTCAGAGGGTGGCACGGTGAGTACCTATGGCATCAATCAGGTGCAGGATCGTGGCACCTTCTTTGTCACGCCGGGCCAAGATGTCTACGAGGGCATGGTGGTAGGGCAGCACATCCGCGATGTTGATCTTGAGGTGAATGTCTGCAAAGAGAAGCACCTCACCAACATACGCAACAACAAAGGGGCCGAGGTGATTCGCCTCGATGCGGCCCGTAGCCTCTCGCTCGATGATGCGATTGAGTATATCGGCGATGACGAGTTGGTTGAGGTGACACCCAAGGGTTGGCGTATTCGCAAGAAGTTGCTCAGTTCGGACGACCGCCGTCGTGAGAAGAAGCGACGCGATCTGGCGCTTGCGTAGTGATAGTGTAGATGCGTTCATGCTCGGCGGCAATCTGCGCCCAACTGAAACGGGCGGCGAGGTTGCGCCCTTTGGCTGTCAAGCTACGGCGTAGGGCGGGATCAGCCGCGAGGCGCTGAAGGGCGTTCCGCAGTGCAACGGGATCGTCAATCGGGCAGAGCAGCGCTGCATCAGTGAGGAGCCGATGGTCGGCGGGATGCTGGGGGTAGGTGGTTACCACGGGGCAGCCATGGGCCAGCGCCGCCAGCAGGCTGCCGCGCCGGAATGAGGCACCATCACGAAAGGGCAGCGCGACCGCATCGGCGGCCAAGAGGTGGGCCGAGACGTAGCTATCGTCAACATGGCCGGTGATGTGTACCCGCGCTGTCAGTCCTAACGCACTGATTTGCCTACGCAACTCGTTGGCGTAGGCAACATCTTGGGGGGCTGTAGCCGCCCCGCCGATCAGCAGTAGGTGCCAGGGTTGCGCCAGTTGAGCCAAGGCCGCCAGCAACTGTTCAGCCCCCTTGCTTGGCGAGAGCAAGCCAAAATAGGCCACCAAGCAGGCTTCTGGTGCTATGCCCAACGCCGCCCGCCATGCGTCCCGCTCATAGCCTGGTGGCGGGGCAACGGCAATATTTGAACCAATTGGAATGACATAGTGTGCAGGCGGTGGGCGCGGCACCCACTGCTGCACCTGCGCCGCATCGCCAGCATTGGTCACCACCAGCGCATCAACGTCGTGGGCCAAGCGCTGGTTCACCCATGTGCGGAGGGGGCCAGCTTTGGGCCAGAGGTAGGGCACCAGCAGATCATGGAAGGTCACCGCAAGCTGGGGCCGCCCCGCCAAGCTGCGGAGCCGCCAGGGCAGCAGGTTGATGCCGGGGGCCATGGCGTAGGCGCCGGTCTGGTATTGGATGTGCAGCCATGTGGGCTGCAGTTGATCGAGGGCACTGATGATGGCAGGCCAGCAACGGTGCGACCAAGTAAGCTGCTGACCAAGCTTTAGGCACAGCCTTGGTTCGTTGCTGCCAAGCTCTAGGCCGAGCAGACTACCGGCCTGGATGGTCAGCACGGTGATGCGTTGGCCACGGGCAACGAGGGCGTTGGCCAAACATTGGGTATAGGCTCCCACCCCGCCTGGTTGGGGAGGATATTCGCCGGTGAGGAGGGTGATGTGCATAAGGGTTAGGATATAGGAGGCAGGAGATAGGAAAGAGGGCTGTAGTGCCGAAGGCTGGCTTCGACAGGCTGGCTTCGACAGGCTGGCTTCGACAGGCTGGCTTCGACAGGCTGGCTTCGACAGGCTGGCT
>NZ_NQWI01000060.1 GCF_002532535.1 Candidatus Viridilinea mediisalina | reverse complement strand
TCCTTCATCCTTCATCCTTCATCCTTCATCCTTCATCCTTCATCCTTCATCCTTCATCCTTCATCCTTCATCCTTCCAAACGCACTCAGGGCTGCCTCGACGGGGGTGAGGGCGTCGCTGCCCAGTTCGCCTGCGTCGCGTAGGGCGATGAGGGCGTCGCGGCGGGTGGTGAGGGTGCGACGGGCAAGCTCGGGGGGCAGTTCGTCGGGTTGGTAGGGCGCAAGCAGTTCGACGGCATCGCGTGCCCGCCCTTGGGCGAGGGCGAGCCGCGCTTGGCTGAGGGCACCTTCGGCGCGGCGTTCACGCGCTGCGCCAGCGGCAATCGCCTGGGCAAGCGCCTCCCAGCCTCCAGGGGGGGCGTAGGCCGCGAGGAGCGCAAGGTCGCTCTGGGCTTCGTCGTGGGCCGCTTGGGCCGCCGCCCAGTCGCGGGCGCGCAGGGCGGCTTGGATGGTTGACGTGAGCTTGCGGGCGACGGTTGTGAGCGCGGCGGCTTGGGCTGCGTCCAATTCAATCGCCCGTTGGGCCGCTAGGACGAGGCGCGCATCGGGGCGTTCGCGCCAGGCGCGGCGTAGGATGGCGAGCGCCTGGGCGGCATCGCCAGCACGCACGGCGGTTGCCGCTCGGCTGATGCTCTCTTCGATTACTGCCCGGCTTGAGGGGGCAGCCCGCACAGCGGCCTGCATGCCCAACAGCCGTAGACGCCGCACCAAGCCCTCCGGGGTGCGCTCGTTGCCCTTCCAGTGCAACTGGTTGCCCTCGGCGGTCGCGGCGGTGGCCCAACGCAACACGCCATCCTGCTGCTCAACCCAGGCGAGACGGATGGCCCGTGGGCGTGGGCGTTCATCGTTGCCGGTGACTCCATCAAGCAGCAGGATTTCGTCAATGTAGCGCCGCCCTGCTATCTTTTCGAGGTGCATCACCACCTGAAAGTTGTCGCAGGCATCTTCGAGGGCGTTCTCGCGCCGCCCACTGTAGATGTAGGCTCCCGGCATGGCGGCACAGTCGGCAAAGCGCTGCACCGCCCGCATAGCAGTCCGGGCGTGAATGGTGGTCACTACAGCGTGGCCACTGACTGCAACGGCCAGAATGGCCCCCGCCTCGGCGGCGCGTGTCTCGCCCGGCGCTACCACGCTGGGCGTTTGGCGCAAGACCTCACGGGCGGCCCGCCCGAAGGCTTCGGGTTCAAGGGCGGTCTGCACCAGTTCGCGTGTCCACACCGCGTGGCGCACGTTGATCTCCAGCGTGTTATCTTCAATGGTGATCACATGCGGTTCGCCGGGCCAGGCATTGACAATCGCTTCGAGCATGGCGGTCTTGCCGCAACCCGTTTCGCCCGCGATGAGAAAAGAGCAGCCAGCCCGCACCAAGAGACGCAGTAGGTCACCCACAGCCTGATCGCAAGCCCCCCGGCTCAAGACATCATCGAGACCCCAGGCATACCGTCGCCCGCGCCGAATACAGATAAGGCCGGTCTCTTCGGGGGTACAGGGCGGAATAGTGACATGCATACGGGTGCCGTGGGCCAGCGGCAGGGTGTCTTGGGGCCGCGTGCGATCAAGGGGGACATTGAGGCGGGCCGCGAGCAAGAGGGCGCGATCAAGGGCTTGGCGTGCATCGGGGAAACGTTCAGGCACAAGCGTAAAATCATTGCCCTCCTCCTGAACCATGATGCGGTCGCCAATGATCTTCAATTCCTGCACGCGCTCATCGTCGAGGTAGGGTTGGGCCGGGCCCCAACCAAGGGCATCCTGGAAGAGGTTGAGCAGCGAGCGTTCGTCGGTGGGCAGTTCGCGCAAGGGGCCATAGCCCCGTTCCACTTGGGTGCCAATCTCGGCACGCAGCACACGCAACACTTCAGGGTCGCGTGTGGAGGCCGGGGCCACCGGATCGAGCAACTCGGCACCAATCTGGTCGCGCAGGGCTTCACGCACAGCCTGGAGAATCGCCGCATCGTGGCTGCGCCCACTCACAACAACTGGCTCCGTCACAAGCGCAGCGAGGCCGCCGTCTTCGATTACCGCCAAGGGGCGGGGTGGGGGGGGTGAGTTGGATGGTTGCATGGGGGTACTCCTTGAGGAAACAGAGGAACAAAGGAACAAAAGAACAAAGGAACAAAAGAACAAAGGAACAAAAGAACAAAGGAACAGACATCAACCTATAGGATTTTTTCTGTTCATCTGTTCATCTGTTCATCTGTTCATCTGCTCTTCTGTTCATCTGCTCTTCTGTTCTTCTGTTCTTCTATGCCGTCGCCACGAGACCGCGTTCGCCGCGCCAGCGGGCGTGCATGCGTTCCCAGAAGCTGGACTGGGGCAAAGGGATGCGCGGCGTGAGGCCGAGACGGGTGCAGAGGGCGTCGCTGACTTGGTGGACAGCAGCGGCGAAGGGGCTGTGAGGCCCAAGGTCGAGCATGGAGACGTAGCCGTCATGCTCGTCGGCGAGGCTGGCGAGGCGCGGGGCACGCGGCAGCACGCCAAGGGATCCCACCTGCGGGTAGCGCCGCGTAAAGAGCGAATTCACTTCGCTGACGGTTGCGACTACGCCGCGTTCCGGCTCCATGAAAAGCAGCGCACAGCGGTCTAGCGCATCGGGCACATGGTCGCGTAGGTGGTCGAGCAGGTGACCAACGCCCATGCGCTCGCGCGCACCAGGCGGGGTGGGTAGCACCACTGCGCCGCCCATCTGGAGGACGTGGGTGGCATAGGGACGACGCAGGTAGTCGGGGGGGGTGTCAATAATGATGATGTCGTAGCCTTCAACCCCAACTGCGCCCTGGTAGAAGCCTTGCCAATCGGGGAGGCGCACGTCGTTCTCGACGCGGGCGACGGCGTGGGAGCCAATCAGGAAATCAATCGGCCCCCAGCCGTTGGATGTACCACGGGTGTGATCGGGGCGAAAGATGAAGGGTTGGATACCGCTGGCTGTCCACTGGGCCGGGCCGCGCTGGATCAGGTGCAGGTAGGAAGGGGCGCTACTGGGGATGCGAAAGGCGGGCACAAGGCCCGGATTGGAGATGTCGCTGTCCCAGACGAGGACGCGCAGACCGCGACGGCGCACCCCCTCGGCCAAGACGCAGGTGGCAAAGGTCTTGCCGATCCCGCCCTTGGCGGCTCCCACAGCGATCACCGTACACTGGCGCGGGCCGTCGCCACCGCGCAGACTGAGTTGCTCACCGATCCAGGTGGCAACCGCAGCGGGATCGCGCTCACTAATCGCGGGCAATCCGGCCCCCTGAGCATCATTGAGCGCACTCCGCGCTGTACCGGCGAAATTGAGCAGCACCCGCGAACCGACGCGCCGCGCTAAGGTGGCGGTGCGCCACAGGTCGGGCAGCGGTGCAGCGCGGGTATCATCGAGATAGATCGCATCGGGCGCATGCGCTCCCTCCAGCAGTCGGTTCACCTGTTCAAGCTGCGAAGGGGCCAGCACAGCAACATCGCGGAATTGTTCGATTTGGGCGGCGAGGCCGTCCATGGCGGTAAAGAGGACGAGTTCCATTGGTTTTCTCCTTAGATATTGGGGGGAATATGGTTCCCATAGCGTTTAGGGCTGCCGCCCTAAAACCCGCTGCTGGGGCTACGCCCCGAACCCCGTTTTTTGTGCGGTGTTGGCGGCTTCGCCGCCAACACCGCACAAAAAGAGTTGTTAGCGCGAAAAAGCTCTGGGCCGCGCCGCTTGGCTTCGACAGGCTCAGCCAGCGCACCACCGCGCCGCGTGGCTTCGACAAGCTCAGCCAGCGACGCGGGGGCGGCTTCGCCGCCCCGCCAGGGGCTACATGCGCCCAAGGCCCCAGGCGGCGTTGACGTTGCCTACGCGCACCAGACGATCAATGCTGGCTTCATAGAGGAAGAGCGGATTGGTGGGAAAGATGTCGCCACTCTGCCCTTGGGCACCTTGGCGCAAGACCTCTTCGATGGCAACGACACTGCGCCGCCCGCGAATGGTGAGGCCGATCTGCACAACAATGAGGCTCACGGTTTCAGAGGTGATCAGGCCACGGACGATCTGGGCGGCAGCTTGGCCCCCGCCGCCCGCTTCGGCGGCGAGGCCGAGCATGGCCATGCGTTCGAGGTTACGCAAGGCCCCCTGAACGCCGCCCGCGTGGATGGTGCCGACACCAGGGTGGCCAGTGGCGGCAGCCTGGAGCATCGCTATCGCTTCGCCGCCACGCACTTCGCCCACAATGATGTAGCCCGGCTTCTGGCGTAGGGCAAAGGTGACCGCCCGCGCAAAGCCGCCCTGCTCGCTCGGGGCTTCGATGTGCAGGCTGTTGGGCGCACGCGGCAACTCCCCGCCATCCTCGATGCAGACGAGGCGCGTGCGCCGCCCAATCGCCTGCGTAAGCGCAGCGGTCAGTGTCGTCTTGCCGCTGCCCGTTGGCCCGGCCACCAGCACCGAAGCGCCCGAAGCCAGCGCCTCAACCAGCAAGTTGGCCGCCTCACGGCTCAAGAGGCCGACCTGCATGAGGTCGTCGAGGCTGCGCCAGCGTTCGGGCAGCAGGCGAATGGCCAGACTGCGCCCCTCGCGGGACATCGGCGGGCCGGTGAGCGCAAAGCGGAGCCGGTCGGCGACGCCTTGGGCCATTGGGGGTAAGTAGCCCTCGTTGGGGTTGAGGCGCTGGCTGCGTAGCAGCAACTGCCGCTGGACCCAAGTGATCCAGCGCGGGTGGGCGGTCACGCCGGTGCAGACCATTGCGCCACGCTGGACAACATAGAAGGGCTCGTCGGGCGGGCCGTTGTAGAGGATGTCCGAAACCTCGTGTTCCGGATCGCGCCAGATTTCAAGCGGGCCGTACCAGTCCAGTTCAGCCCGCTCGGCGGGGCTGATCTCACCCCCGATGCCCGCGAGGGCAAAGGTGTGTTCCGGCGCGAGATCCCAACAATCGCGTAGCCGCCCGCTGCGTACCAACATACGCAACTCCTCGCCCAGATCGGCCAGGTTGCGACCAGGCAGCACTGGGGGGGCAGTGGGAATGACTTGAGCTTCGAGGGACATGTGGATGACTCCTTGTGTGCAGGGCAGAGGAACAGGGGAACAGGCGAACAGGGGACAGAGGAACAGGAGAACAGGGGAACAGAGGAACAGGCGAACAGGGAACAGGAGAGCAGGGGACAGAGGAACAGGTGGGTCGATCCCTCAACAAGTTAGGGAAGTAGAAATTGTTGTTAGCGCGAAAAAGCCTTGGGTTGGCAGGCGACCTCGCGGTGGCTTCGACAGGCTGGTTTCGGCAGGCTCAACCACCGAGCCACCGCGCCGCTGGCTGAGCCTGTCGAAGCCAAGCGGCGCGGCCCAGAGCTTTTTCGCGCTAACAAATTGTTACGTATCCCAACAGCTTGTCATGAGGCAATCAACAACATCCACTTCCCTTATACCAATTATCATTGAACAGGCCGCATGCCCAATGACAATCTAGCCCATTGAGACGCCATGTTCGGCAATCTGCAATCTGCAATCTACAATCGTAACTGGTATTACTCACCATCATCGGATCGAGGCTGAGGTGTGGGCACTGGGGCGAGCAGGGCAGGCACGCTGAGTTGCTCGGCATCGAGGCGGTCGAAGGAGGGCAGTGTGTCGGAGGTTGTGCCATAACGTTCGCCCCAAAGCTGGAGGCCACCGACTTCAAGCGCACGAATGGCTTGAGCTTGGTAGGGGGTCAGTTCCAGGTAGGCCGTGCCACCATCAATCCAGAGCACCCGCACCGAACTGAGCAGACGGCAGGCGTAGGGCCGGTTGTTGCTGGCATGCTCTTCACTGCCGACCACCTCCATGGGAAGATTGCTGGCAAAGGCTTGGCGCTGGTTCGCACACAGCGCCGGGTCGCCGGAGGGATCGCTGTAGCCGATATTCACGAGGTCGCGGTAGTGGACTGGGCCCAGGGCTGCCACACTGAAAGGCATGGGCACCATGTTCTCGCTCAGCCGTTCGCCGTTGGGGTAGACCGGCTGGGTTGGGGGTTCGAGCATGAGCATCGTGGGTTGGGCCAGATCATTCGTGGCGAGGTTGCGGGCCGCGTACTGGCCAATCACCGCCTCCGGGCGTGTGATCCCAGCCAACTGCACCGGGCGGTGCAACGGTACCTCCACAACCCCAAGGTCTTCTGCGTGGATGCGTTGGCCATAGGGGACATCGCGGATCAGGATGACAACCTCTTCGGTGCGTTGGCTTTCGAGGTAGCCCATCAGCGCAAACCCAATGGCGGCGAGCATCCCAATGGCCAGCAGGATCGCGGGCAGCGGGTTGGCCTTCTTGCGGGTCATGGCTTGATGGAGCGACGGGGCGGTGTTGGGGGCGAGCGTGGTCATTGGTTTTGTCCTTTCTTTAGAGGCGAAGCTGTGGGATGCGGGATGCGGGATGCGAGAGGCGGGATGCGAGAGGCGATGAGGCGGGATGCGAGAGGCGATGAGGCGGGATGCGGGATGTCGTGCATCTGTATCCTCGCGTCTCCAATGCCCCGCATCCTCGCCTCCCCAACGCTCCGCATCCTCGCGTCTCCAACGCCCCGCATCCTCGCCTCTCCCTACCTTGCAGGATCAAGTACGTCAGCGGCGATAATCAACGGAGTAAAGTCGCCCCACCCGACAATGCCGGTCATGACGGGGCGCATCTCGGCGCAAATCAGGGGGATGTCAGGGGCCGGACTGGAGACGGTGCGTCCCCCGACGCTACACGTTCCGCCATTGGGGAAGACGCTCCAGCGCACGGTGGCGGCAGCGGCGTCAATCGCGGCGTTGGGGGTGGCCCCGCTGATGCCGCGCACCCCCCGCAGGTTGGTACGCAAGATCTGGTCGGCAACGGCAATCACCGCTGCACACGGCCCCCCCGCCGCCCCCACAGTCGTGACATTGATGCAGTCTCCTGTAGCCCGTAGGCCCATTTCATTGCGCGCAAAGGCGCTGTAGTCCAACTGCTGCACCGCTGAACGGGTCGCGTGTTGCAGCGCGTCTTGGATCATGGCAACCTGAAGCCAGCGTTCCGACACCTCGATCGCCATCAGCACGAAGGCGACAAGGACGGGCATCATCAGCGCGGCCAAGGGCAGGCTTTGGCCCCGCTGCTTGGGTGGAGGAGCATTGGGTTTGGTGTGGTCAATCATGGTGGTACCTGGATAGTGAGGCGAGAGCGTTGGTAGAGACACAGAGTGTTTCACCACAGAGGCACAGAGAACACAGAGAAGCGAATTTTAGAGAAGCGCATTTTGTCGCAGTACCATCACCCGGATTGGCTCTCCCAATACCAACACCTCTGTGCCCTCGGTGTCTCTGTGGTGAAATGCTCGGTATCTCGATTCTCGTCTCTCCCTCACTGCTGATCCCGCTCCGAGGCACGGGTCGCCTCAGCGCGGAGCGTAAACTCATCAAGGGGAAAGGGAACCCAGAGCCGGTCGCGGTAGACCACTGTGACCGTCACGGGATCGTAGCGGCGGCAGGTGCTGCCACCGCTAACTGGGGCGCATTGCACCACAACCGTGGCTCGGCTGATGTGCGTTCCTACTCCGGCATTGAGTACCAACTGGGCGGCGTCTTCAGCCGGACGACTCTGCCCGCCTGCAATGGCGGCTTGGTGCGCGGCAGCCCGTGCGGCTTGGTTCACCGCGTAGTTGGCGAGCAGCATCTGTCCTACCCCGATCAGGCCAAAGACGAGGCTCAAGAAGATGCCCAATACCATCACGAACTCGACGATTGCTTGGCCTTCGGCGCGCGGTTGGTCGCGGGCCATCTGTTCTGTCTGCATCATGGTTCTTTCTTGCTATGGGTGGGTGAAGAGGTACCGTGTGTTTCACCACAGAGGCACAGAGAACCCAGAGAGGTGTATGGTACGGCAAACCGTATTGGTACTCCCTCCGTCAAAAACTCTGTGTTCTCTGTGTCTCTGTGGTTCAATCCTCCGTATCTCTTGCTCCTAACTTCCCGGCCCCACAACGCTACGCGGGGTGAGCAGGGTGATCACGAAGGTACCCTCGTAGACATGGCGCTGGCGCGGGATGGTCGTGAGTTCCACCGGGGCATAGCTCCAATCGCCAAGGGGGGCACCGGGGTAGAGGTTCATCACCCGTACCTCCACCTCCACCGCCACGGTGAGTTGCACCGGGCGCAACTCCGGCAGGGCGAAGAGGTAGACATCGTTGCGCATGCTGGGCAACTGCGCCCCCGCGACGGGCCGGTGTGTCCAGTAGACATGCCCCTGGCCCTCCATCTCTCCTTCGCTGACGGTGTGCCCCGGAATGACGCTGTTCAAGGGCGACCACTGGTTGGTTGCACCGGGGTAGGCATAGGTGCATCCGTTCAGTCGGGTGCCTGCCAGTGCCGTAGAACCGGCACGACACCCGGCGATGCCGCGCGCATCAGCACCGTGGGCTCCCACCGTGCCCGTGGGCAGGCCGAAGTTCACGATGCTCCAGCCCGTCACGCGCCCCTGCACCCCGTAGGGCGTCGTGGGATCGCCCCAGGTTGGATTGGGGATGTTCAGCGTCACCAAGCGCGGCGTGAAGTCCAACACCTCTCCGGCAGGCCATGTGATGTTGGTGTCATCCGAGCGGTAGACCGCATCGCGTGAGCTACCACCCCGGTGCGCCGGGTCAAGGGTGGAGTGAATGGCGAGTCGTAGATCGCCACTGCCCTCCGGCACATCCGCTGGCGGCGGCAGGATGGTCATGCTGTCGCTGCTCTGGTTGTCCACCGGCTCGTCGCCGGGGCTGCTGGTGGCGATGCTGGCCGCCATGCCCACACTGCCGCCCGGCTGCTCGTTGATTTCCAGCGTGATTGCAATGCTGCCACTCGCCCGCGCCGCCAGGGTGCCTAGCGTGAAGCGCAGGGTGTTCCCGTCAATCACGTAGGTGACAGAGGGCGGATGCACCACCGTATGCACCTGCGCGTTCGCCGGAATGGGGACACTGATCTCGACGTTCTGGGCGGGCCATGTGCGATTGGCCGGGCGGCGTTGTCCGACTGGGAGCGTGGCGCTGCTTACGTCGTTGCCGTAGGTCACGCGGAAGCGCACGTAGCTACGCCAGCCCGGTTCCATGGGTACCGATTGGTTTTCGCCCCGTACCTGAATGTAGACGTTGGGCCGCATGGCGCGGCAGATGCGCTCGTCGTCGTTGTTGCCCATGTCGGACGGGCGCTCCGGCGTGGCCGTGTCAATCCGTACCGCTATGGTCACGTCGTCGGGCGGGTAGTCCGGCGGCAAGCGAAACTCGAAGCTGCGCGAGCCACTGGCTCCCGGCGCAAGGTCGCCCACGTTGCAACGTACCTGGTTGGAGGCCAAGAGCGCACAGCCAGCCGGGAGGTTGCGCGTCTGGTTGACCTCCATCGGTAGCGTGACCGTGAAGAGGCTCGTGCGGGCCAGACCGTCGCCGTAGTTGCCGAAGTTCACCCTGACCGGGTGCCACTCGCCCACGGGCAACTCTGCGCTCGCCGTGGGCAGGGTCAGTTCGGCCCATACATCGGGGAACTGCACGCGCACCACGAGGGTCGCAAGGTTGTTGTGGGGTGAGTCGGCCACACTCGTGGTGCTGATGCGGGCCTCGTGGGTTGCCGTCTCTGCTGCGTTCACGGTCGGGCGCACCCGTACCTCAATGCTGCCACTGGCCCCCGCTGCCACTGTGCCCACGCTGGCCCAGGTGAGCGTCTGGCCGCTTTGGGTGCGCGTGCCACCGCCGCTGCTCGACACGACATCGTAGCCGTCAGGCATGGTGTAGGTCACCTGCACCCCATGGGCCGGGGCGGTGCCCGCGTTCTCGTAGGTGATGGTGTAGACCGCCTCGTCGCCCACGAGGATCGGCGTCGGCCCTGTGAGCCTGATGCTCACTTCGGGCCGCTGGATCGTGGTGGTCACGCTGTCCATCGCACTCGCGGCGTTCGTCGCGTCTACCGTGGCCCAACTGACCGCTGAGATACTCGTGCGCCGGTTGGGTTCCATGGTGATCGGGAAGTGGTTCAGGTTCTCTGTGGCCCGCACGCGCACCGTGAATGTTCGGCTCCCGTTCACCGCGAGGGTGCCCAGGTTGGCCCAGGTGATACGTTGCCCACTCCGAGTGTGCGTCCCCGTCGCGGAGAGGTAACTGATCACGGTGGGTAGGTCGTGAACAAGGCTCACCTCGCGGGCCGCGATGCTGCCGTCGTTCCCTATCGTGATGGTGTAGTCAAACTCGGCCCCGGCGTTCACCGGCGAGGGGCTCGTGATCTGAATGGTCAGGTTGGGCCGTTGTAACAGCGTACTCGTGGTGGCCCACTTCTCACCCGCCCCCGGCGTGGTCGTGGTGACCAGCACCGCGTTGGTGCGGCTCCAACTGGTGCGGGTGGCGGGGTCAAAGGTTGCCGCCGCCCGCACGCGCAGCGTGAAGGTGCGCGAAGTCCCCGCATTGAGCGTGCCCACGTTCCAGCGCACGCGCTGCGCGTCGCGGGTGTGTACCTGTGGCGATGAGACGTAGGTCAAGCCAGCGGGCAGGGTGTCTTCCACCACCACCCCCGCCGCATTGAGAACACCGTTGTTCCGCACGGTGATGGTGTAATCAAAGTGTTCCCCCGCCTCCGCCGTGGCTGGCCCGCTCTTGCTAATGGTCAGGTTGGGCCGTCGGATCGTCGTGGTGGTGCTGGAGGAATCGGGGTCTACGTCGGGCGTGGTGCTGCTGATGATGGCCGTGTTGGTGCGCTGCCACTCCGCAACGCGGTCAAGGCCCGGTGTGGTGGTGTCCAGCGGGAAGTCAGTCTCCGTGCCGGTCGCCCGTACCCGCAACGTCACTTGCAACGCCGGGTTCGCCGCTGTGCCCTCGCCCGCCCCGCCCTCAAGGGTGCCCAAGTTCCATGTAATCGTCTGGCCCACGACCGTATGGTTACCCGTGGCTGAGAGGTAGGTGAATCCAGTAGGCAGGGTATCCACGATGGTCACGCCGTCGGCGGCGCGATGGCCCCGGTTGCCGTAGCGGATGGTGTAGACCAGTTCCTGCCCCGCGTTGACCGTCGGTGGGCCGGTCTTCTCGACCCACGGCTCTGGTTCGCCTTCAACGAGGCCGAAGGCGTAGCGCAGGTCTACTTGGGAACGTAAGCCCACCCCGATGGCAACCACCCCATTCGCGTCGGCATCGCTATCGAGGCGCGGGTCGCCGCCAGCGTGTTGCCGCGTGGGGGCGAAGCCCTCAAGGATTCCACCCGGCGCAAACATATCGGGGCGAATCCGTACCGAATACTCCTCGTGGGGGGCCACGTAGAAGCGCCAGTTATCGCCCTCCGGCTCGTCTGGGTTGACCGGGCCGGTGGTGACGGAGGCACGCGGGATTCCGTTGGCATCGAGCAGTTCGAGGACGACCCCGTGGATGTCAGGTTCGCCGGGGTCTTGGATGCCGTTGCCGTTCTCATCGTGCCAGACACGGCTGCCAATCGCTCGCCAGCCGCAGAGCAGCTCTACATCGCCGAGTCCCGACGATTTGAAATGATTTGCCCCATTGTAGAACTCCTCAGCAGCGGTTGGTTCTCCCCCCGTTTCCACATCAAACCAGAGTGCGCCCGACCAGTGTTCGTTATCACGCGGGCGGGCTGCCGTTGAAACAACTTCCCCGCCGTAGGAGCCGTCATGCATTCCTGGCACGGTGGTCACGCCCCCGCCCAAGCCTTCCGGGTAGACCGGGTTGCTGCGCGGGCTGCTGAACAAGTAGCCGGTTTCGTCGCGGAAGTGATCATGCGACCCGCTGTCTGGCGCTGTCCACCCGCCACTACCAGTACTCCGCGCCACAAGCATGTCGCCTTGCCCACGGGTGTAGATGTCTGGGAATCGCTCCGTCGTGCCAATGTCGGTAGCGCGGGAACGCAGGCCGAGCAGCATGTCGCCCGCTTCGGTAAAAGCAATACTGGTGAGCATGGGCTGCTGGATCGTCGAGGTGGTACCCGGATGGAACAAGGTGGCATCCCGCCACGGCATCCATTGGGTGCTGAGTTGGTCTTCGTTACCGTCCCGCCATGCCCCTGTCGCTCGCTGGGCATCAAAGGCATCAAGGCGGAAGTGGAGGACGCGGCTGACGGTGCCGACACCCGCCTGCCAGCGCAGCACGCCCGCGTAGAGATGATCGCGTCGGTTCTCATGAGCATGGGTTTCACCAGAGCAGACGTACCCCAGATAGGCGAAGTCGTTGCCCTCATCATCGGGGTGGTAGGTGAGGGCGAAGGGGCGGAAGTCACCATTCCCGCCGGGGCAGCCCGCCACACCGGGATTGATGATAAATTCTTCGGGGGTGGGATTGCTGCCCGCGCTGTGGGTGTCGAAGAAAACGACGTTGCGGCTGCGGAGGTTAACCGTCGCCAACCAGCGTTCATCAGAGGAGACGGCGAGTCCGCCGAGTCCCGCCCTGCCGACGTGGGGCGCAGTGGTATCGTCACGCCCGAACGTGTGCAAGCCGCCCATCTCTGGGGTGTAGGCATGAAAGGCGCTATTGGGAAACACGCCCGCCGAGCCATCGCCGGGGAGGTTGGCAAAACCCGCTGGCCCCGCTTGCGCCCCCGCCGGCCCCGGCACCACGCCCGGCACTTGGGCGTAGAGCCGGGCTTCGCGGGTCGTGCGATCAATGACGTAGATCGCGCCCGGCCCGCCCATGCCAAAGCGGGTGACGCGCTTGACGTAGGATGCGGCGAAGATCTGCTCGCCCTGCAAGGCGGGATGGGTGTCGGGGTGGGAGCCGGTGCTGTAGGCGAGGCCAAAGACCGTCCCCAAACCTGTGCCGCCGTCATTGACTGCACCACTAAGTCCACCATCCCCCGCCGTGGCAAGGGTACGGTGGCCGGTGCGCCCATTACTACTCGCGCCAAACTCGGTAAGAATAGCGAAGGTGCGCCCGGCATTGTCGGGGATCGCATTATCGAAATCGTAGCTTGGACGGTCAAACGCCCCGGCCATGCACGCCGCCACGAAGCGGGGGGAGAAGTGGCTTGGTCGGCCCAAACTCTCGCCACTTTGGATGCACCGTCGAATACTGGCAATTGGGCTATCGGGCGGGTTGGTGATGCGGGCCGCTGCCGGGGGCGGCGGGGCGCTGAGGACAAAGGCCAGTCCGCCGACGACGAGCAACGCGAGGGCGACCACCAGCGCGGGGATGCGCGGCGGGGGTAGGGGGGCCGGGTTAGGGGAAGCAGGGGAAGACACAGGCAACTCCTCTCACGAACAGGCCACACGCTGCTGAAAAGCACGGAAAGCCACTGCAATTCGCGGAAATTCGCTGAAATACACGAGATTGGGGGCTTGACACACGGTATCGGATAAGGTATACTGAGAGACGAGAACGCACCCGTATTCATCAAGGAGAACACCCCCATGACCATGCACCGCACGATCCGCCCCCTGACCACCCTGCTCGCTCTGTTGCTGCTGCTGGCCCTGAGTCTGGTTGTGTTGATGCCCCCTGCGGTGGAAGCGCAACACTACGATGATCGCATCTGGGGGGTGGTCTGGCACGATCTCAACTGCGACGGCATCCGCCAAGACGACGAGCCAACCCTGACGCATGTCCCGCTCTTTCTCTACTACGCCGGGCCGGATGGCGAGGTTCACCGCCAAGCCCCTGATATTCAAACCGCGTATTCTAGTAGCTTCGACGGCACCTACGGCTTCACCCTTGGGGGATGGGGCCGAGCCTACTTCATCGGGATTCCCAACTGGGAGCGCCCGGAGGGTTTCTATCCGGCCCCGTTCCGCCAGGGGGACGACCCGACCCGCGACAACGATCTGACGGTAGGGCTGATGCCCGGCTCGGACATGTGGACGACGCCGGTCTTCTGGATGCCGCCGTGGGAGGATCAGCATGTCGTGACCGGGATCGACATTGGGCTGTGCAGCATTGAGACGCAGACGGTCTACCTGCCGCTGGTGGTGCGGTAGCAATGGGGGTGAAGTAAGCACAAACATTGAGCCTCCTGGGTGTTGGTAGTAGGCGTTGCACGCCAGAAAAAAGTGCTGCTACTATTTACACCGCTTGAGAAGCCCAAAAGATACGGTCATTTTTGAAAATTCATCAAAATTGCTCAAAAAAAGGGGCGGTAGTGCGGATTTACCCGCACCACCGCCCCTTTTTTGAGGGCAAATTCTGAAGAGCTTACCTCAAGGCTACCACTAGCCCTTCATGGGGGCGTAGGTTCAAGCTGGCGAGATCAAGGCTGCCTTCCCGATCCATCAGGCTGCTCACCAAGATGTCGCCCTCGGCCCCGTGGCTGCTCATGTCGAGGCTCACCGGCTGGCTGTCAAAGTTGAGCAGCACGAGCAGTTGGGTTGTGCCATCGCTGCGTAGGTAGGCAAAGACATCCTGGTTGGCGGTTGGGCATGTGCTGTACCTGCCAACACTGAGGGCGGCATGGCTGCGGCGGAGTTCCAGGAGGCGGCGGGTGAGAGTGAGCAACGAACGGTTGCCTTCGCGCTGTAGGGCTACATTGCGCCGGGCGTAGTCGGCGGCAAGGGGTAGCCAAGGAATGCCGGTGGTAAAACCAGCCCCCAGGCTGTCGTCCCACTGCATGGGGGTGCGTTCGGGATCACGGCCCCAGCCGGGGGCACGGATGCCCTGCGGATCAACAATCTGTTCCGCCGGGATGGGCACATTCTCCATGCCCAACTCATCGCCATAGTAGATCGTGGGCGTGCCACGCAGGGTGAGCAGTAGCATCTGGCCCAGGCGGGCGGCGGCCTGGCCCACCCGCGTCGCCAGGCGCGGCTGGTCGTGATTACCCAAGACCCAGTTGGGCCACGCGCCCGCCGGTAGCGCCCGCTCGTAGTGTTCCACTAGATCACGCACTGCCGATGCATGCCAATCTTTAAGTTTAAGCAGATTGAAATTATAGGGCAAATGCACTTCGTCAAGCTTACTGCCATAGTAGCTCACCAGTTGCTCAATCGGCAGGTAGATCTCACCAATCAAGACCCGCTCAGGAAACTCGTCGGCAACGCAGCGCATTTCGCGGATGATCTCATGCACCTCAGGCTGGTGTTGATCGTAGATCCGTTGGAGCCGGTTCTGCGGCTTCGCAGCGGGTGTCCAGTCGGGGTCAAGCGGATTATCGGGCAGCTCAGGGTGCTTGATCAGCATCCAGATCACATCAATGCGGAAGCCATCAACGCCGCGTGCAAACCAGAAACGCATGACCTCATAGATCGCTTGGCGCACTTCTGGATTACGCCAATTAAGATCGGGCTGCTTGGGATCAAAGAGGTGCAGATAGTACTGCCCGGTAGCCGGATCAAGCGTCCAGGCCGGGCCACCAAAGTGGCTGAGCCAATTGTTGGGCGGGCCACCATCGGGCGCTGGATCGCGCCAGATATACCAATCGCGGTAGGGGTTCTCACGGGTAGCGCGGGCCTGCACAAACCATGGGTGTTCGTCGGACGTATGGTTGGGCACCAGATCGAGAATGAGGCGCATGCCGCGCGCATGGGTCTCGCGCACGAGTTGGTCAAGATCATCTAAGCTGCCAAAAAGCGGATCGACATTGGTATAATCAGCCACATCATAGCCAAAATCGGCCATGGGCGAGGGGTAGATCGGCGAGAGCCAAAGGGCATCCACGCCCAGCCATTGCAGGTAGGGCAGCCGTTGGATAATGCCGGGCAGATCGCCTACGCCATCCCCATTGCTATCTTGGAAACTACGGGGATAGATTTGGTAAATGGTGCCAGATTGCCACCAGGGTATGTGATTGGTCATCATAATCCTTTGGATATAGTTTCAACCAAGGTACAACCCCACCTGCGCCACCGCCACGTCAGCCTCGAAGGGACGCCCGTAGGCAACGATGCCAATGCGGGTGAGTTGGTAGGAGTTTAGGGGCTGATCAAACCCCTTGGGTTGAAAGGCACTGAAAGGTAGATCAACCTGCTGCCAAGCTGCTGGAGCCACAAATGGTGTCCAGTAGAACTGCTGGGGACGGTAACAGGCGCTGGTGCGTAGGTGCAGCCGATACTGCTCACCATTGCCCCAGACCAGCAGGCGTATGCCGCTGTAGCTACTGCCATCCAATGGCTGGTCAGTGTGCGCCAGGGGCAGCGCGATCTGCACAAAGCCGCCTCCATGATCCAGACGCACCGCCCCGCGTAAACGCAGAGCCCGCACGCCAACAATCGTCTCGAGCGTCACCAGCTCTTGGGAGAGACCGCCCATGACCTGGTCGCTAAAACCGCGCCATTGGGCGGGGGCCTCGGGTTGGCTCAGGTCGTTCAGGATGAGATAATTCACGCGCTATTCCTCTTAGAGGCTGTCTGAGAATTCTATGGACTGGCGTTGGAGTGCCGGCTTCAGCCGGCTAAAGCCGGCACTCCAACACGCCCTCACTAGCTGTTCAGACAGCTTCTTACAAATTGCCCCGCTTGGCCTGCTCGCGCTCAATCGCCTCGAAGAGCGCCTTGAAGTTGCCTTTGCCAAAGCCGCGGCTGCCGTGGCGCTGGATGATTTCGATGAAGAGTGTAGGCCGATCCTGGAGCGGTTGGCTGAAGATCTGCAAGAGGTAGCCATCTACATCACGATCCACGAGGATAGAGCGTGCTTGCAGCGCCTCGCGGCTCTCGGCAATGGTACCGACCCGCGCCTCAAGGTCGTCGTAGTAGCTTGGTGGTACATTAATGAACGCGATGCCCGCCGCCCGCATGGCGTCTACGGTTGCACAAATATCGTCGGTTGCCAGAGCAATATGCTGCACCCCTGGCCCGCCGTAGTATTCGAGAAACTCAGCGATCTGGCTCTTCTTGCGGCCCTCGGCGGGCTCGTTGATCGGTAACTTAATCGTGCCCGTGCCGTCCTGCACCACAATGGACATCAAGGCTGAATATTCGGTCGCAATGGCCTCATCGTCAAAATGTACCAACTGCTCAAAGCCTAACACCTTGTGGTAGAAGGCGACCCAACGCTCCATTGCGCCCAACTCGACATTGGCCACCACATGGTCAACACTAGTGATCCCCGTGTCTGGCGTGGAGCTTGTAGCTTCAAGCGGACGAAAGTTAGGCAGAAAAAAGCCTGAGTCGTCACGGTATTCAACCAAACTATGCACCGTATCGCCATAGGCGCCAATCGTAGCGCGTACAAAGCGCCCTTGTTCGTTCGTATCCACATGTGGCGCGTGCAGCCCCACCGCCCCCCGTTGCAGCGCCGCCTCGTAGGCCGCAGTCGCATCGGCCACACATAGGGCCACATCCTTCACCCCGTCGCCACAGCGCGCAATACGGGCCGCAATGGGATGATCGGGCAGCAGCGGCGCGGTGAGCAGAAACCGAACGTTTCCACGCTGCAACAGGTAACTCGTGCGATCACGAAGCCCCGTCTCTAATCCAGCAAAAGCCACCGGCTGCAACCCCAAGGTCGCACGGTAGAAATGGGCCGCCTGACGTGCATTGCCAACATAAAACTCGATATAGGCCAGTCCCAGGATTGCTAGTGGATCGGGCTGAGTGGGCATGGGCTAACTCCTTGTGTTTATTGAGACGCGAGGACGCGAGGACGCGTGAGGCGAAGACGCAAGGACGCGAGGACGCGTGAGGCGAAGACGCAAGGACGCGAGGGCGCGAGGGCGCGAGGTCTTCGCCTCACGCCTCACGCCTCACGCCTCACACTTCATCCCTCATCCCTCTAAGGGTATCGGCTATTGGGGGTTGCTGTCAATAGGCACATGGCAAGCGGGTGATCATATGCTATGCTTATTCGGTGTAAGGATACTGGATCGAGGCTGTTTCTGAAACCATCCCTACCCTCTGTGCTCTCTGTGCCTCTGTGGTTCAAACCTCTGTGTTCTCTCTACTGAGATTCTCTGAATCTTTTAGAAGCATCTCCCCTCCATTATGTGGTATTTCACTCCCTACGCCCTCGCCCCAGGTTTGGCTTTTGTAGTTGCGCTGGTGGTGATTGCGCTCATCTGGCCCAAGCGCGAACAAGCCTTGGCCCGGGCGCTCTTGGCGTTGGTCATAGCAACCGCGATCTGGTCGTTGGGTAATGCGCTTGAGACATCCAATACAAACTTTACGGCCAAGTGGCACCTGATTCAATTTCAATATATAGGCATTATTCTAGTTCCTTTTGCATGGCTTGCGTTTGCTATGCTCTATACCGGGCGTAATCATCTGCTTACCTGGCAAATTTTTGCGCTACCTGCTGCCTTGCAGAGTGTTTCATTGCTGGCCATGTTCACCAATGATTGGCATTATTTCTTTGTACCCCCATTTACCTTGATGTACGATGCTGAACATGGTTTGCACTACATGGCTGGCGGTTTTGGGCCGCTCTGGTATATGCATGCGGCGATCTCCTATGGCTTAACGCTCTTTGGCACGCTGCTGGTACTCACCGCATTGCCCCGTGCGGCCCATACCTACCGCGTGCAGACCTTCGCGCTGCTGATGGGCGTGGCCATGCCCTGGATCGCCAGTATTCTCTATGTGACCGGGCGTAGCCCCATACCACGACTTGACCCAACGCCGATCGCCTTTGCCATCTCGTCCCTGGCCTTTATGGTGAGCATTACGCGCTACCATATGCTCGATCTGGTACCAACGGCGCGCGGCACCGTGATTGCCCACATGGACGACGCGGTGGTAGTGCTTGATGCCAAACGGCGCATTGTGGACGCCAATCCTGCGGCGTTGCGCCTAGTTGGCCGTACGCTTGACGATGTACTTGGGCGCAAAGTCGCAGATTTTCTGCCTGGCCATGAGCGTCTGGCTGAACAGTTTCGTGATGTGGAAACCGTAGCTACCGAATTGAGCCTTGATCGGGGTTCTGGCACCGAGTACTACGATCTGCGCATCACCCCGATCAACGACCGCCACGGGCGCTTGACCGGGCGCGTCGTGGTACTCCATGACATCAGGCACCAGAAGCAGAACGAAGCAGAACTGCGTAAAGCCAAAGAGGCGGCTGAGGCGGCCAATCGAGCCAAGAGCGCCTTTCTGGCCAATATGAGCCACGAGCTTCGCACGCCGCTCAATGCGATCATTGGCTATAGCGAGCTGCTTGAAGAGGAGTTGCACGACATTGGGCAAGCGGAACTCGTGCCCGATCTGCAGCGCATTACCAAAGCGGGCCAACATCTGCTCACCCTGATCAACGATGTGCTTGATCTGGCAAAGGTTGAAGCCGGGCGCATGGAACTTGAGATCGAAGCGCTCGATCCGCTCCCCGTGCTGCAAGAGGTCATGGCCACCGTCGAACCCATGATGCGTCAAAATGGCAACACGCTCATGCTCGACATCGAGGGCGCTCCCGGCATGCTCTGGGCCGATGCGACCCGCCTGCGTCAGATTTTACTCAATCTCCTCTCGAATGCCGCCAAATTCACTGAACGCGGCCATGTGCGCCTCCATGTAGCCCGCACAAGCTGTGACCAACAGATCACCTTTGCAGTGATTGATAGCGGCATCGGCATGAACGAAGAGCAACTCGCTAACCTCTTTCAACCCTTCAGTCAAGCCGACTCCTCAACCACGCGGCGCTACGGCGGCACCGGCCTGGGCCTCGTGATCACCCGCTCCTTCTGCCTCATGATGGGCGGTACCATTGATGTCCAGAGCAAACCCGATCAAGGCAGTACCTTCACGGTGAGCCTACCGGCAGTGGTGGGGTAGGGTTGGGGCTTCGCCCCATTCCTTCCAAAAGACCCCAAAGCGTTCGGCGGTGGCTCCGCCACCGCCGAACGCTTTGGGGTCTTTTGGAAATAAGAAAACTTCTAATGCCCTTGCACAATCTGTGCAATGGGTTGACAAGGCCAATTCATTGTGATATATTGAGCGCATAACCTTACCGCTTAGTCAACCCCAAGGGGACTACCAGTGAATAACCAGCGCTCACCGCTCATCTTTATCTTCCTCAGTGTCTTCATTGATCTGCTCGGCATTGGGATTGTGCTGCCCCTGTTGCCCTTCTATGTCAAGCTGATTGAGGAGACCGGCTCGGGTTGGATGGTTGCTAACTATGCGCTGATTGTTGGTGCATTGACCGCTTCCTACGCCTTCTTCCAGTTTCTCTTCGCGCCCATCCTTGGCGCGCTCTCGGATCGCTATGGGCGCCGCCCCATCCTTCTGCTCAGCCTAGTGGGCGCGGGTTTCTCCTATATCCTCTTTGGCCTAGCCGACCAGTTTGCCGCCTTTGGTGCAACTACGGTTCTGGCGGTACTCTTCGGTTCACGCATCTTCGCCGGGATCACCGGCGGTAGCATTAGCACGGCGCAGGCTTACATCGCCGATGTGACCACGCCAGAGACGCGGGCCAAGGGTATGGGGATGCTCGGTGCGGCCTTCGGTTTGGGCTTTATGCTCGGCCCGGCCATTGGCGGGATGCTCAGTACCATTAGCCTCGGCGCACCGGCCTTCGTCGCGGCCACCCTGGCCTTCGGCAATGCCATCTTCGGCTACTTCAAGCTGCCCGAGTCGCTGCCGGTCGAGCGCCGCAGCCAGCAGATCAGCAGCCTCAACCCCTTCCGCCGCTTGGGCAGCGTCGTGGGCCGCAGCAATATCCGCCCGCTGCTGCTGGGCATTATGATGCTAAACCTGGCCTTTGCTGGCCTCCAGAGCAACTTCGCGGTCTTTACCAGCACGCGCTTCGCCTACGGCCCCAGCGACATCGCTTTCCTCTTCGCCTTCATCGGCCTGATTGCGGTGGTGATGCAGGGCGGCCTCATTCGCCACCTCGTGCCCCGCTTCGGCGAAGCACGTCTCGCGCTCACCGGCCTTAGCCTGATGGTTATTGCCTTCACCCTCATCGCCGTCATTCCTAGCGCCTGGATGCTCTACCCCGCCGTTGGCATCCTTGTGATGGGTAGCAGTATGGCCACCCCCAGCCTCACTAGCTTGATCTCGCGCAGCGTCGGCCCCAGCGAGCAGGGCAGTGTCCTTGGCGGCACCCAGGCGCTCAACAGCCTCACCATGGTGGTTGGCCCCATCACCGCCGGGTTGCTCTTCGACACCATTGGCCAGAACGCCCCCTACATCGCAGGTGCCGTCCTGATCGCCAGCGCCCTCGCAGTACTCTTCGCCGCCCTGCGCCCCCAGCCCCGCCCCCAAAGCCAGCCCACCCAGCCCCTCAACCTGCGCTCCCATACCCAGTTTGAAGCCTCCGGCGATTAAGTTCAACGTCCCTGAATCAAGGGCGTGGGCGAGCCAAGCTCGCCCACGCCCTTTTTGTTCTGTGGTATAATTGTAGCACTATCGTTTCATAAAGCCTTCCAGCTTCCAAGAAAACCACGAGGCATGGCCAAAGATACCATCACCATCAAGGGTGCCCGCGAACATAATCTCAAGGCGGTTGACCTCGACATTCCCCGTGATCGCATGGTTGTCTTGACGGGGGTCAGTGGCTCTGGCAAGTCCTCCCTGGCCTTTGATACGCTCTATGCCGAGGGGCAGCGCCGCTATGTCGAAAGCCTCTCGGCCTATGCGCGCCAGTTCCTTGGCCAGATGGAGAAGCCGAAGGTTGATCTGATCGAAGGTCTTTCGCCTGCGATTGCGATTGAGCAGAAGAGTGCGAGTAAAAATCCGCGCTCTACCGTTGGCACGGTGACGGAGGTCTATGATTATCTGCGTCTGCTCTTTGCCCGCGTTGGTACCCAGCACTGCCCCCAGTGTGGCCAGCCGGTCGCATCACAAAGCGCCGAGCAGATGGTCAATCGGGTGCTTGAATTGCCTCCCGCGACGCGCTTTCTGATTTTGGCCCCAGTGGTGACGCAGCGCAAGGGTGAGTATAAAGATATTTTTGCCGAAGCACGGGCTGAAGGTTTTGTGCGTGTGCGTGTGGATGGGGAGATCCGCTCCCTCGATGAAGAGATTAAGCTCAACAAGAAGGTCAAACACTCCATTGAGGTCGTCGTGGATCGCCTTGTGATTCCCGATGCCAACGCTGAATCCCCCGCCGAACCCGAACCCGCCCCCAGTGGGCCCCTCGGCTTCGCCGCCGCCGCCGCTGGCGATGCCCACAGCGCCTTCCTCACCCGCCTTACCGATAGCATCGAACAAGCCCTGCGTGTCGCTGAGGGCCGTGTGGTGGTGAGTGTGGTCGGAGGAGCGAGAACAGAGAACAAAGAACAGAGAACAGAGAACGGAGAACAGGGAGCAGAGAACAAAGAACAGGGAGCAGACCCTAGTCAAGTTGCTTCCTCGCCTCCTCGCCTCTCGCCTCCTCGCCTCTCGCCTCTCGCCTCCGCCTCCGCCTCCTCGCCTCTCGAATGGCTCATGAGCGAAGCCAACACCTGCACCGAGTGCGGCATCTCTTTCCCCGAACTCACCCCGCAAATGTTCTCCTTCAATTCGCCCCAGGGGGCTTGCCCTACCTGCACCGGCTTGGGGACGCGCATGGAGGTGGATACGCAGCTATTGGTGCCCAATGAGCGCCTGAGCCTGCACGAGGGCGCGGTGGCCTATTGGGGCGATCTGCGTAAAAAGAGCGATTCGTGGGGCTATAAGTGCATCACCTCCCTGGCCAACCACTATGGCTTTAGCCTCGATACCCCGTGGAATGAATTGAGTCCCGCCCACCGCCAGGTTATTATCTTTGGGAGCGGTGCAGAAAAAATTCGCTTTGCCTGGGGCAGTGAGGGGGGCAGCCGTGGTGAGTTCTATCGCCCCTGGGAGGGGGTGGTGCTTGAGATTCAGCGCCGTTTTGTGCAGACCGGCAGTGACTACGCACGCGAATTTTACCTCCAGTTCATGAGCGAGCAGGAGTGTCCCGCTTGCGCTGGGGCGCGTCTGCGCCCCGAGAGTCTGGCGGTGCGCGTGGCTGGGGTGAGTATCCGTGAGGTTGGTGGCTACAATATCACCGAGGCCCACGCATGGACGCTGCGAATCGCTGATGCCGCGACTTCGCCACTCACGCCTACCCAACGCCACATTGCCGATGATGTCCTCAAGGAGATCCGTGATCGCCTCGGCTTTCTGCTCAATGTGGGCCTGCACTACCTGAGCCTCTCGCGCCCCGCTCCGACCCTCTCTGGCGGCGAAGCTCAGCGCATCCGCCTGGCCTCTCAGATTGGCTCAGGCTTGGTTGGCGTCATGTATATCCTCGATGAGCCGAGTATCGGCCTGCATCAGCGCGATAACCGTAAGCTCCTCGATTCGCTGCTGCGCCTGCGCGATCTTGGCAATACGCTGGTGGTGGTTGAACACGACCTTGATACCATGCATGCCGCCGATTGGATTATTGACTTTGGCCCCGGGGCGGGCATTAAGGGGGGCGAAGTGGTGGTCTGTGGCCCCCCCGAGGCGGTTGCCGCCCATCCCGCTTCGCTCACCGGGCAGTATCTGAGTGGGCGCTTGACGATTGATACGCCCCCGCAGCGCCGTCAGGCGCTCCGCAACGAGGCGATCAATGCCCGTCGTGCAGAGGCAAACGCCTCCGTGCCGCCGCGCCGTGGGCGCAGCCGTAGCCGCCCCAACCCCAACGACCTGCCAGTGGGTGCAGAGGCGTGGCTGCTGCTTGAGGGCGCGACGCTCAACAATCTGCGTGATGTGAACATTCGCCTACCGCTGGGTACCTTCATTGCGGTGACCGGCGTCAGTGGCTCTGGTAAGTCCTCGCTGATCACCGAGACGCTCTACCCCGCCCTGGCCAACCAGCTCAATAAAGCCCAACTGCGCCCCGGCCCCTACCGCCAACTCCAGGGCCTTGAGTATCTCGATAAGGTCATTGATATTGACCAACAGCCCATCGGACGCACGCCCCGCTCCAATCCTGCGACCTATGTCAAGCTCTTTGATCTGCTGCGCGACCTCTTTGCCAATACCGCCGAAGCGCGCCTGCGCGGCTACCAAGCCGGTCGCTTTAGCTTCAATGTGAAGGGCGGACGCTGCGAAAGCTGTGAGGGCAACGGCGAGATCAAGATTGACATGCAATTCCTGGCCGATGTTTGGGTGCGCTGCGATGAGTGCAAGGGCAAACGCTACAACCGCGAAACGCTCCAGGTGCGCTACAAGGGCAAATCAATTGCCGACATCCTTGATATGGATGTGCAGACCGCGCTCGATTTCTTCGCTAATGTTCCACGAGTGCGCCGTATTCTGCAAACCCTCCACGATGTTGGTCTCGACTATATCAAACTCGGCCAGCCCGCCACAACCCTCTCCGGCGGCGAGGCCCAACGGGTCAAATTGGCCAAAGAGTTGGCCCGCGTCGCCACCGGACGCACCATCTACATCCTCGACGAACCCACCACCGGCCTGCATTTTGCCGACATCCAAAACCTCTTGCGCGTCCTGCACCGCCTTGTAGATGCCGGTAACACCGTGATTGTGATCGAACACAACCTCGACGTGATCAAAACCGCCGACTGGGTTCTCGACATGGGGCCCGAAGGCGGCGACGGCGGCGGTCAACTTGTCGCTGCCGGAACTCCCGAAGCGATAGCCCAAGTTGAAGCCTCGCACACCGGGCATTTTCTGCGCGAGTTGTTGCTCTAGTATCTTCTCTCAGAGGCTGTCTGAAAAGTCTATGAACTGGTGTTGGAGTGCCGGCTTTAGCCGGCTAAAGCCGGCACTCCAGCGTGTGTCAACTGGCTTTTCAGACAGCTTCTCAGAGATGATCTGTGGCGGCTTTACTATTTGCGAGGACGCGAGGACGCGAGGACGCGAAGCCCTCGCCTCTTCGCCTCACGCATCCTCGCAAGTCTGAAACCATCCCTCACAAAACAAGGCGATCCACCACCATGGCCACAAAGATCAGGGCTAAATAGAGCAGACTATACTTGTAGAGCCCCCACACACTCGCGTGGTCGCCTTTGTGCCAGACGGCCCAGGCGTAGTAGAGGAAGATGGCCCCAAAGCCCACGGCGGCCCCAAAGTAGAGCCAGCCCATGGTGCCGAGGGGGGTCAAGAGTAGGCTGAGCGCCACCATGAGTACCGAGTAGACCAGGATCTGCCAGCGCGTTTCGGCGACGCCTGCGACGACGGGCAGCATCGGTACACCCGCACGGGTGTAATCCTGCTCTTTGATCAGGGCCAGCGCCCAGAAGTGGGGCGGTGTCCAGTAGAAGACAATCGCAAAGAGCAGCAGCGGCGCAATGCTCAACTCACCTGTCACGGCGGTCCAACCAACCAAGGGCGGAATGGCACCCGCCCCGCCGCCGACAATGATGTTTTGCCAGGTGGTGCGTTTGAGCCAGCGTGTGTAGAACCAGGCGTAGTAGACGATGCCCAAGGTTGAGCAAAGCGCCGCTAGGGGCGTGGTAAAGGCTACCAGCACGACGATGGAGAGGGCACTGAGCAGCAGGCCAAAGAGCAGTGCGTTGCGTTGCGAGATGCGGCCACTTGGTACGGGGCGGCGACTGGTGCGGCCCATGTTGATGTCTATGTCGTGATCGAAGGCGCAGTTGATCGCACCCGCACCGCCAGCGGCCAAATAGCCACCCACCATTGTCCAAAAGACAAGCCAGAGCGAAGGCAGGCCCGCTTCGGTAATCAACATTGCGCCCGCTGTGGTCACAAGCAGTAGCGAAATGACTTTGGGCTTCGTAAGGCTGAGGTAGTCACTCAGCAGCGAGGGGCTACGCTCGGTGGTGGGGCGGGTGGTGGCTGCGGTGCTAGTGCCGCTAGGCAGCGGGCGGCGTTGCGCCAAGACCGCGAAGGCCAGCGTTGCCACCCAGAGGCTCGCCGCAAGGCCAACCATCGCCCCAGCCGCATGCGGCAGCAGCAAGAGCGGGGCTAGGCCAACCAAGAGCAGCAGCACAAGCATGGCATAGCTCAGCAGCAGCCGGTCGCCACGCCGCGAACGCCAGGTCTGCCAGAGTGTCCCCGTGGCCAGTATGCCAGCCATAGCGAGCACGCCACCAGCATTCGCAGGCAGCAGCACCGCAGCGCTCGCCGAGGGTTCCAACGCAGCACGGCTACTCAACGCCAGCGTCAACACTCCAATTGCCCCGGCGGTCCACCATGCGAAGCCACTGAGCCGTCGCGCATCGCGTAGCGCCCGTGCGCCGAGGCGTTCATGCGGGGCTGGTTGCAGCAAGCGCGTTGCAGCAAGGGTTTGGCTCCCCAGCATCAGCAGCGCCAAGAGCAAATGGGAGAGATCGGCAGCCACAGCAAAACCCAAACTGGCCATCAGCCCATCAAGGCCAAGCTGAAACAGGCCAAAGATCGGCGCAAGCATAAGCAAGATGCGCGTTGTACGCTCCAGGGTAGGGCGCACGAGCGCCAGGATTGCAGCGGCAGCAGCGAGTAGCATCGCCAGCAACACCAGCAGCCGGTGGCTCAGAGCCAACCAGAACTGCGGCGTCGCATCGGCAGCAAACGTCTCAACACAGAGCGGCCAACCCGAACAGAGCCCCCCACTGCCCGTCGCACTCACCAAGCCCCCCGAAGCGATCACGAGCAGCGTCATCAGGGTAGCAGCACCGGCAATGCGAGCTAGGTTGTACTTGAGCATAGAGGCAGCCTTACAGAGATACAGATTTTTTACCACAGAGCCACGGTTTTTTTACCACAGAGACACAGAGAACACAGAGAAGTAAAGGATACCGATCTAAGAAGTTGTCTGAAAAGCCGGGGGGCAAACACTGGAGTGTCGGCTTTAGCCGGCTAAAGCCGGCACTCCAACGCCAACCCATAGACTTTTCAGACAGCCTCTAAGGAATTGCTGCATACCTCCAACTCTACGCATCTCTGTGTCCTCTGTGCCTCTGTGGTTCAATCCTTCTGTGCCTCTGTGGTTTAATCCCTCTGTAGCTCTGGTTCAATCCCTCTCTATAGCTCTACATAGACCCCATAGAGTAGCAGGGCCGTCAGCAGCGCCGTCAGCAGCGTCCACGCGAAATCGGCATTCGCAGGGCTACGCGGCACCCCAAGGGGCGGCGGTGCTGGTGCGCGGCGCAGCCGCCACGCGGCACGAATGAGGATCGCTTGGCCCAGCACAAAGATGAAAACCACCAGCCAGAAGATACTATAATGCAGCATACCTGATCGCTCTTGCTAAACTCATGCCGACGGGGCCGCCACCAGAGGCGCATCGCAGGTATAGAACTGATGCAGCCGATAGGCATAGTAGCGATAGCCCAAATTGGTCGCAAGGGCCACTGCCAGTTGGGGTGAAGCTTTGATCCGCCGGAAGATCTCAGGGTAGCTATAGGTCTTCTTCCAGGCCCACTCGGTGCCGCGCAGCAGCGCCTCAGGCGTTAGTTTGGCAGGCTGAAAGACAACGTGCTGCCCATCGTAGAGGCTCCAGTCGGTAGTGAGGATGCGCCCTTCGGCTTCGAGCCGTCGGAAGAGCGGCGTCGCCGGGAAGGGCGTCTGGATGGCGTAGCGCGGCAGATCGATGCGCGCCTCGGCGACCAACTCAACCGTGCGGGCAAAACAATCCTGATCGTCGTGGTCAAAACCAAAGACAAAACAGCCCATGAGTGCAATCTTACGCTCGTGCAGGCGACGTGTCAACTCACGGTAGTCGAGGCGTCCATTGAAACTCTTGCGCGTCTCGGACAGCGCCGCCCCCGCATCGCTCTCAAGGCCAATCAAGAGGCCCCGGCAGCCAGAGCGGGCCGCGAGATCGAGCAATTCCTCATCTTGGGCAATGAGCGTCGTAGCCAAACCGCCCCAAGCGAGGCGGAGCGGCGTAAGCGCCGCAAAGAGCGCCTTGGCATAGTCGAGATCAGCAATCAGGTTGAGATCGAGGAAGACCAAGCGGCGCGTCCCCATATGGCGAATCTCGGCCACCACTTCAGCCACCGGACGCTGGTAGGGATGCCGACCCCAGGCAGTCGGCACCACACAGAACTCACACTGATGAATACAGCCCCGCGTAGCCTCAATCGTATGGGGCGTCGTATAGTGCTTGGTGGGCAAGAGATCGCGGCGCGGCAGCGGCAGATTAGCCAGGCTCAGATTGGGCGCTTGGAGGTAGCGTGGTGCCATCTGACCCGCCACAAAATCACGCAACAACTGCGGCCACGTCTGCTCGGCATAGCCCACCACCACCGCATCGGCATACTGCGCCGCCTCATCGGGCAACAGCGTCGCATGCACCCCCCCCAACACCACCGGCACACCCCGCTGCCGAAAGTGGTGCGCCAACTCATAGGCCCGTGGTGCCGTCCCGGTAATCATCGAGATACCGATCAGGTCGGCCTGTAGATTCAGATCAACCTCCTGAATCCCCTCATCCACCAAAATCAACTCAGCCTGCAACTCAGGCGGCACCAACGCCGCCAAGGTAGTCAAAGTCAACGGCATATAGCGCATGGACTTCTTCCAAATCCCCGTGCGATGGCGATAGAGCGGGCCACGCGGTGAAATAAGGGCAATGCGGAGTTTCGTTTGGTGGGTCATAGGGGGAGACCTTCGTGTTCTAGGTTATTAAGGATGCACTTCTTATCTCAATGTTGATATAGCTCTATATTAGTTGCCATTATTCACCCAGCGCGGATAGCTCCCAAAGATCTTAAAGAGCCCTGACTGGGCTGCGATGCGTTCGAGGGCGCGGGCGATGTGGGTTTCGCTGCAGTGACCGTTGATATCTACGAGGAAGATATATTTACCCAGGGATTCTTTGGCGGGCCGCGATTCCAACTTGGTCATATTGATACCCTCTTCGGCCAATGCGCGCAACGCCTCAACCAAAGTACCGGCCCGATCCTCGCGGAACGCAAAACAGAAACTGGTCTTGTCGTCGCCACTGGGCGATGCCTCACCCTGAGCCAACGCAATGAAGCGGGTCACATTACTAAGATTGTCGGCAATGTCGCGGGCCAATATGTTAGCCCCGGTAATCTCGGCGGCACGCAGGGTGCTGATCGCCGCCGCCCGGCGTGGGTCGGCCATGGCCTCGGCGGGAGCGGCGCTATTCGAGAGCGAAGCCACCGTCGCCACGTTGGGCAGGCAGCGCTCAATAAAGCGGCGACACTGCCCCAAGCTCTGCGGATGGGCATAGAGCACTTCAATCTCGCTGAGGCTCAAGGCATGCCGTGCGACCAAATATTGGCGAATGGGAATCACAATTTCACCCACAATCGGCAGACTGGTCTCGTGAATGAGCAGATCGAGCGTATAGTTCACACTGCCCTCTAGCAGATTCTCAATCGGCAGAACGCCAATGCTGGCCGCCGCCGTTTCGATGGCGGTCACCACCGCAGGGATACTTGCGAGGGGCAGCAGGGAGGCGGTCTCAAAGCTGTTGGCATAGGCAGCAGCGGCCTCTTCCGAGAAGGTGCCGGGCGGGCCAAGGTAGGCTATGGTTTGCATAGGTTTATTATACCATTTACGATTATAGATTGCCGATTGCCGATTGCCGATTGCCGAACGGCGCAGTGGCTCGGTGGCTGAGCTTGTCGAAGCCAGCCTGTCGAAGCCACCGCGAGGCCGCATGCCAACCCAAGGCTTTTTCGCGCTAACAAAAAAGTGGATTTGGGGCGTAGCCCCAACGACATTGACGTAGCCCTTAGCGAAAAACCACTAGGGGTTGCACAGGCAGCAAAGCTGCCCGCACAACCCCTAATCGTGCATGACCATCATGTCTTATACGAGATTACCCTTGAACATGCCACATCATCAAGAACGCAAAAGCGCATCGGGACGCCATGTTCGGCAATCTACAATCTACAATCTACAATCTACAATCCACCCTGCGCACTCACATAGCTCTGGCCCACACTAGTAGGCCGCAACAACGTGGGATTGCGCAAGAGCCCAACAATCGTGTCAATCGCTTTGGCCCCTTTGCCAATATGAGCAATCGCACCCACGAGGTTGGAGCGGCGGCGGCTCTCTTCATCCGTATGGCTAGTGAGCATAATCACCGGGATGGAGCGCGTTAGTTGATCCGCCTTGAGCAAACGGCAGACATCGTGACCACAGATGTGGGGCAGTTCAAGGTCTAGAATGACCGCATCGGGCAGATGCGCCCGCGCCATGTGAATACCACTACTGCCCGTGGTCGCAATCCGTACAGTATATCCATGGCGCTCTAGCTCTAGCCGGGCACGCAATGCTTGGGTGTAGCTGTCTTCGATGAGTAGGATGTTGGTGGCCACGCTGATTCCCCTTGGAATTATATTGATTATATGCCGTCTAACTATCAATTCCTGGGTATCATACCAGATTTCAGCGTTGTTGTCTTGTTGATTGCAACTATAATTGTGTGTAGTTTGCCCAAATAGCAACCAGATTTTTTGGATGGTATGACTATGTTCGGCAATCTCCAATCTCCAATCTCCAATCTCCAATCTCCAATCTCCAATCTCCAATCTCCAATCTCCAATCT
>NZ_NQWI01000261.1 GCF_002532535.1 Candidatus Viridilinea mediisalina | reverse complement strand
TGGGAGAGGCGGTGCCCGGTTGGTGAGCCTGTCGAACCAGAGCTTGCCGAAGGGGGTAGGGGGTGAGGGCCATCCTGGGCAGCCCAAAGCCTTCTTCACACATCCGTGGCCTCCAGCGCCACGGCTTCCAACAACGTGCGGGTGTATGGGTGGGTCGGGCGGTTCAAGACCTGGTGGGCTGGCCCCTCTTCGACCACCTGGCCCGCGTGGAGTACCGCAATGCGGTCGGCCACTTTGCGTACCAAGGGGAGGTCGTGTGAGATGAGCAGCATGCCCATGCCATATTCGTTCTGCACCTCCTTGAGCAACCGCAATAGACGCGCCTGCTCACTAGGGTCGAGCATTGCGACCGGCTCGTCGGCAATCAGCATGCGGGGGTTGAGTACCAGCGCACGGGCGATGGCTAGGCGCTGGAGTTGCCCCCCAGAGAGTTGATGGCTATAAGCGGAAAGAAAGGTTGGCGTCATGGGCAAGCGTGCGGCGGCCAGCGCAGCCCGCGCCCGCGCCTCGCGCTCGGCCCGGTCGCCAAGCTGCTGAATATCAAGTGGCTCGCGCACCAACTCAAGCACGGTCAATTGTGGGCTGAGGGCTTCATACGGGTCTTGGAAGATCAGTTGGATGCGTTGGCGCATAACGCGCAACTCATTGCCCCGCAAGGCCAGTAGGTTGCGGCCCTGAACATGCACGCTGCCCAGATCGGGCGTATGCAGCCCAACCAGGATGCGCGCCAAGGTGGATTTACCACTGCCAGTCTGGCCAATCAGCGCAACCAACTCCCCCTCGCGCACCCGCAGATCGGCCCCACACAGCGCCGCCACGCCGCCAGGAAAACGCTTCTGCACACCACGCACCTCGAGCAGCGTCTGAAGCCCCCCAAGGTGGCAGGCCAACCAGCGCCCGTTGTGGGCCTCAAGCGGGGGTACCTCAGCCATACAGCGCTCAACCGCCTGGGTGCAACGGGGGTGAAAGGTGCAACCTGAGGGCAGTTGCTGGGCATTGGGCGGCTGCCCGCGAATGCCCCACAGGTCGCGGGCCTGATCCATACGCGGGTAGGACTTGATCAAGCCCCAACTGTAGGGATGGCGCGGATCATCAAGCAACGCCGAGGTAGCTCCCAATTCGGCAGGCGATCCAGCATAGAGCACCAGGGTGCGCTCGGTGAGCCCAACCAGATCCTGCAGATTGTGCGAAATGATGATCAGGCTCATCTGTCGCTCACGGCGCAACCGCCGCAGCAGAGCAAGGATGTGGCGGCGGGTAAGCGCATCAAGCCCAGAGGTTGGCTCATCAAGGATCAGCAGGGTCGGATCGCAACTCAGCGCCATTGCCAGCATCGCGCACTGCTTCTGGCCACCACTGAGTTGGTGGGGAAAACGGGTAAACTGCTCGGCCTTCAAGCCCACTTCAGCCCAGAGCTCCAGCGCACGCTGACGGGCAGCGGCGCGCGCAAGGCCCAGATGCTCCCGGAGCGGATCAATCACCTGCTCGCCCACTGGATAGACCGGATCAAAGGCGCTGCTCGAACCCTGGAAGGCCAAGGCCAACTTGCGCCAGCGCAGCAGGCGCAGCGCCGACTCATGGCCCAGCGGCAGCGGTTGACCCTCAAAGCCAATCTGCCCGGTCACGCTTGCCGTAGGCAACAGGCCAATCAAGGCCCGAGCAAGGGTCGTCTTGCCCGAACCACTCTCACCCATCACCCCCAGAGCATGGCCTAATTCCAACGTAAACGAAACCCCGCTCAACGCCCGGATAGGCGGGCCGTCGGATGGCTGATAGGTGACCGCTAGATTGTTGACGGTGAGAAGATGTTGCATACATTATACCAATTACCCTTGAACATGCCGCATGATCAAGAACGCTAAAGCCCATTGGGACGCCATGTTCGGCAATCTGCAA
>NZ_NQWI01000059.1 GCF_002532535.1 Candidatus Viridilinea mediisalina | reverse complement strand
GCCTCACCCAAAAGCAGAAAGAGGCGATTGTCGGCATCCAGCGCACCAGCGGCAAGCAGCGCATAGATCGCCTCCTCACCGACAAACTGCCCAGCAAGCGGCGCATCCTTACAGAAATCGACCCGCACCTGGCGGAGCGGGCGATGGGTCTGCAAAAAGAGCGCCCGCGCCTTCTGGCGGCTCTCGGTGGTAAGCACTTGGCGGATCAGATTGGGTTGCCAGGGGGTGAAATAGGGGGAGTGCATGATGGGAGAGGCGGGGAGGCGGAGCGGCGGGGAGGCGGAGCGGCGGGGAGGCGGAGCGGCGGAGCGGCGGAGCGGCGGAGCGGCGGAGCGGCGGAGCGGCGGAGCCTCCCCCGAAGAACTTCCTTTCTTTCGTTTTGGCGGCGAAGCCGCCAAAACGAAAGAAAAGCGAAATTATGAGTGCTTACGGTAAGGAACAAGTTGAATCAGACCGCGCAAGGCACGATTGACTGCTTCAGAGTCGGGAAAGTAGGCTTGCACGTCGGCATCAAGCGCAACAACGCCCTGGGGAAGGAGAAAGGCACGCTCTTCCGTAGTACCATCAAGTTTGTGTACAACAACAGTATAACCCTGCTGCATCCCTTGGGCATGCTTCCCACGCACACCCTGCGAAAAATCATACTCTGCTTGCATTGCTTCATCATCAAATGTAGAATTTGCCATGATTTTCTCAAACTCCCCAAGCAACATGAATTTCGATGTACACACTGAACCGCTATGTAAAGCACACTTCTGCTCCTCAATTATACCTGTGTAGCCCTGCTGTTGCCACTCCCCACGATGACCTCACTCACGCGGCGTTCGCCGAGCATCAGTGACTGGGCAGCATCGGCGTGGTGGCTGAAGCGGAGTTGACCGAGGCGCTCCATAGCGATGAGGGTTTGGGTGAGGCCGCGCTGAAGTTGGCCGTGGGAGGTGAAGCAGGCATAGAGGGTTTGGTCAATCAGGCGCAGTGCGGCGGCGAGGTGGGTCGTCCCGTTCAAGCATTGTTGCGCCCAGGTAAGGGTGGTAAGCACGAGGGCGGGTTGGGGCAGCACCAGCAGTTCTGCGCTACGCTCAAGGCGGCGCATCAGGCCCAGATAGGCGTAGAGATGGCTCCAGAAAGTCACCTTCTCGCCCGTCCAGGCAAAGAGGTCGCGGAGCGGCCCGCGCTCCATCGTTGCGCGCAGGGTTTGGGGCGTGATGGCGAGCGTATCGTTGGCAACGAGGGTGCGCTGGATGCGACTGAGCGCCTGTTGACGAGGATCGCGCTGGTTGGCGAGGTGGTGCAGCAACAGCAGGGCAAAGGGCGCATCAGCGAGTTGGGGGGTCGCCTGATAGTGTTGGGGAGAGCCATGCACCGCAACGAGGCCCACCACCTGCAAGAAACTGAGCGCCTCGCGCAGCGGTGCATCGGCCAGATCGAGGGGATTGGCATGGGGCAACGTGGGCAAGAAGGCAGCGCGCAACGCTGGGTCAGTAAGCTGGGGTTGGGCTAAGATCAGCGCATAGATCTGCGCCAACTCCGGGCCGCGCAGCGTGATATGGCTGATGAGGAGGCGGTTGGGGGGAGAGGGCATGGTGAGGGATGAAGGATGAAGGATGAAGGATGAAGGATGAAGGATGAAGGATGAAGCAGGAAGCAGGAAGCAGGAAACAGGAAGCAGGAAGCAGGAAGCAGGAAGCAGGAAGCAGGAAGCAGGTGCAGGGTGTCAACATGCGATGGAAGCGCCCAAACGGTAAAGTGGCATGAAACCATCCCTAAGCAGACTACTCGTCCATAGTACCACATGAGAACAAAGCCCTAATACCAATTACGCAGTAGCGCAAAATTCACGCTGTGAGCCTGCATGCTATCTTGGGAGCGAGGGCGTCCCGCCCTCGAATGGGCAACGAGGGCGAGATGCCCTCGCTCCCAGACAGCGCGACTTTTGCGCTACTGCCCAATTACCATTGAGCATGTCGCATGCCCAATGACAATCTAGCGCATTGAGATGCCATGCTCGGCTATCAGCTATCGGCTATCGGCTATCGGCTTTGGTATAAGCCCCGCGTGCAGCCCGTTCTTCAATCGCCCGCAGGATGCTCGTTGAGCCAACCGAAGCTGGGTAGACAGGATCGCGCAGGTATGGGCCGATGCCATAGGTCAGGGCGTGTTTGACACATCCCGTGACAATCACCACCATGTCGGCGGTCTGGGCTAGGTTACGGGCCTGTTCGGTTAAGACCTTATCGGCACAGACAATCATGTCCAGATCGGGGTTGCGCCGTTTCAGCAACTCGACCACCCGCCCGACTCGATCAGGACTAAGGATATAGATGCCGATCCGGTAACCAGTTGGCAGTGCGGCAATGGGGTCTTCAGTGCGTGGCGCACTCCTGTTGAGCCGCTGGCGCAGGGTGTCGAGCAGATCTGGCCCTGGTTGCACCCACTCGCCAAACAGGAGCCAACTTTCCAGGGTTAGCCGATCCAGTTGACGGGGGGCTGCCAGCACCGTTTCTGCCCAACGCCGATACCAGGGCGCAAGGGTTGGCCCCTGCACCCCATAGGCTGCCATCACGTCTAGGGCTTCCTGGGCCACCGCTTCCAAGGCCAGTATCGGTTCGCTCAACCACGCTTGCAAGTGTCCCGCAATGCTCGTCATGGTATTAGGACTATGCCGCAAGCGGGCCTCGGCTAAGCGAAGCAAAACCAAGCTTGTCGCCTCGTTGAGCTCGCGCTGCTCGAAGGTTATGGCATACAACGCTTCGTATACTTCGCCATAAGCCGCGTCGTCACGAGGGAATTCTGGGTCTTGCAGCAGATGATCGCGGAGGCGGCGGATCGCATCGCGGAGATGGGGCCGATTCAGGGTTGCGCCACTGGTTGCGAGATCGGCAAGCCGCTCGGCAAGTTCGGTGATCCGCTCTGCCGTCCAGTAACTATCGTCCACGCTGGCAACAATGGGCAGGGAACGCGCCAGCCGTGGGTCATTCTCATCAGTAGCTGCTAAGCTCAACCAGGCGAGCCAGTCATTGATCGGTGCAGCGCTGGGATCTGATGCTGGGATCACAGGCGCAAGCGGGGTCACGGTGGCTTCGAGCATCGCAATGCTACGGGCCACCCGTGGGTTTTGCCGTAAACTGGCTTGCTCTGGCTCTGGCAAATTCCAAAACTCAAGCAGGGCAAGTTCGGCATGGGCTGGTTCACCACTCAGAAATGCGCCATCGAGCAGGGCACGTACCCGCTCATCGGCCTGCGTGATGGCCTGGGCTGCTGCCAGCGCCGCCGCATAGTCGCCCTCGCTCAAAGCCAGCCGAAACGCTTGGCTTGCCGTCAGGGCTGGCGGCGCAACTGGCGCCGCAACCAGCAGTGGATCAGGCGGGGGCAGCAGCGCCGCAATGGCTGTCAACACCTGACGGGTCTCGTCATCCTGCGCTAGTTCGTCGAGCCGCGCTAACGCATCTCGATCACCCGCCGCAGCTTCGCGGTAGGCAAAGGTGCGCAGGGCCGGGCCATACGTCAGATCAGGAGTTCCCTCGATCAGCCGTCCGAGCATCCCTCGCGAACGCCGGAACAGAGTCAGTGCCGCATCCCATTGCTGGGCCTGCTCCAGTGGGAGCAGTTCACTCTGGTGGAAGGCGGCCAGGAGTGCGGCTCGCACCGCCCGGGGGCTCTGTAGGCGCGCAAGATCACGATAGTCCGCCCGCTGCCAGAGTTCCTGCCAACGCCGTTGTTGTGCCAGCCATTGCACTTCGAGGAACATCAGGTTTTCGGTCGTTGCCAGACCATATCGCCGTATTTGATCTAGCAGATCATTGGCTCGCTCCCACATTCCCGCTGAAAGCGCAGCCTGAAAACCATCGTACAGATCGCGATAGCTGGGTGGGCGTGTCGCCTGCAAGCTCGGGCGGGCCGCATCGAGGGCCAACCAACGGGCCATCCGCGCTAAAATGATCTGGGCATGAGCCGACGGCGAGCGCAGTTGATAGTAGCCAGCCGGATAGATTTGGTTGCCCAGTCGTCCCAGCGGATCCTCAGTTGGCTCAAAGGCCCGCAGCACAGGATAGCTCGCCTCATATTCGGCATAACTCGGCACGACAAAGCGACTTACGCCGTTCAGCGCCGTTTCAAGATCACGCCGATTGGCCCCTGCAATCAGCCAGGTATCCTGGTCAGCACCACGAATCGGCAGGATGGCGACGGTACCGTTAGCCATCCGTTCAAGCAGCGCAAGCAACGGGCCGGTCGCCTCGATCTGCTGGCTTGTTGGCTCAAGCGTGGCGCCCCAAGCGCGGGCCAACGTAGCCGCTAGGGCATACCGATCAGGATCGGCAAAGCGTAGGCGTATCATTTAGCTTCGCCTCCAGAGTTGTTCTGCGTCCAGCAAAGCGCGGGCCACATCATCGGGTTCAGTGCTAATCTCGACACTCTCATCGCCTGTGCTGATCCCACCACGATCAAATTCAAGCGATCCGCGCAGATAGAAATGCTCACTGATCAAGCCGCGTTCGTCGAGGCGCGACACCGCCCGGCGCGCCACTTCATGCGTGAGTCCAGCCACAAAGGCGTCGGTATCAGGATCGCCGGGGCGGTACAGTACTCGTACTTGGGTACCTCTGGCAGCCAGCATCCCTAAACTCTCACCTAGTCTGATCGCCGAGCGGCCCAACTCGGGCATCAAGGCCCGAAATTGCCCAAAGGGACTCTTCAGGAGCACCATGTCGCCCAGGTGCGGCGAGATCAGGTAGAGGCGCCCGCCGGGTACCAGGAGTTCGAGTGCGATAAGTGAAGCCAGCGCATCAGCGAGTTGTGAGGCTCCGCCCGGGACTCGGGATTTGATCACGCGGTTCGGCATCGGATTCTCCTCAACGCTGCACCCGTTCGCGTAGCACAAGTCCCACCATCCAACCATCGCTACGGCGCTCGACCCGTTCGATTGACGGGTAGTGGTACTGGAAGCCAACTTCAAGCGGCGTCACCACCAACTCACTGAGCGCAGCATGCAGGGCAGGAAGATCAGCTTGTGTACAGACAACCTGGGCCGCATCGCGTTCAGTCAGACGGGCGAGGAGGCGCTCTTGCCAATCAGTTTCAGCGTAGCGGATGCTCTCTGAGGCCGGATCAAGGCATGCCCGCAGCAAGGCCCGCGAAGGTTTCACGAGGCCTTGATAGGGTTGGTGGCGTTCAATGCAATCAGGGCAACTATCACGGCAGTCAAGCCATAACAGCGACTGCAAAAGATTGAAGACCTGACTCTCCTCCAAGGGAGCGGCCCCGATACGCTCCAAAACCAGTTCAACCTGGGCGCGCAAGTCATCGAGGCTCCAGGCGGCTACCGCCATCACCCGTAGATCAATTGCACACCCCAACCGGCGTTGTTCTTCCTCCCAACGCTTGGCAAGGGCCGCAACCAGATCATCACTAGCGCGATCCGAACTTGGGCGCAGGAATTTGCTATTCAAGGCAATCACCAGATCGCGGGTTGCAGGCAGGCCATGCGGTTCCAACGCCGCACCGAGCGTCCGCAGTGTGGCAAGTTGCTCACGGAAATTCGTGGCTTGCCGTGCTTGGGCAAAGGCTGAGCCAAGCTCGGCGTCGTCGGCGTCGCATAAGCGGGCCACCGTCGCTAATTGGCTCGCCAGCAGTTCACGGTCGCAGTGGCGCAGCGTATCGAGGAGTTGGGTCTCTAGGTCGCGGGGTCGCCGACTGATCGCCTCTGCAATGCGCTGGATCAGTCCCACCCCACCAGGCGTCTGTTCGGCAATCCAGATCGTCTGCCCAACCACATCTAGCGTCAGATCGTCAGGATTGAGTTCTGGCACAATTCTGGTGACCGCATCCAACAGTACGGCCCCAAGTGAGGAGGCATAACAGGCTTGCAACCAAGTGGCAAATGCTGCATCAGGCGCTGCCCAGAGCACGCCATTGCACGCATTGAGTGCTGCAATCACATCAGGTTCGCTTAGCAGCGCTGTGATCCGCTCGCGCAAACGTCCACTCGGCTCGTCATCTTCCACAGAAGCCCGCTGGCTCTGGAAGATCACATCCATCGTGCGGGCCGCCAGTACTTCACGCTTCGTCGCCGCTTCAGCGGCGGCTGTCGCCAAATCTACGCTACGCACCACGGCGGTAGCGACCAGCATTGACAATTCGAGTTGCCAGAGCCAGTCGAGTTCAAAGTCCGACAACTCGAGAGCGACGAGGCGCGGGTCGGTTCCCAAACAAAAACGTAGATAGGCTGGGACAAGGTGTTGGCGCAAATTGGGCCAATCAGGGCCATCAAGCACCGGCTCTACCTCAAGCGGCACAAATTCAGCCTGAAGGGCATCTACACTCAAGCTAAAGCCTAATGCAGCCGGGGTTTCGCCCTCTGCAAAGCGCAGGCGCCGCCGGGATTGTCGTCCATTGCTCAAGCGCGTCTCGGCGCGTAGCCCGAGTGCAGCGCGTGTCACCTCAACCCAACTGCCAGTTGCCTGGGTCAAAGCTTGAAACTTAACAAAGACCTTGCGCCAAGGCGAATCAGGGACAAACTCAAGCGTGATCGCTGGAATTGCATCGGTGACCCGGCCTCTACTTTGGGCGTCAAAGCGTGAACCCCAGCGTAGCCGCGCACTACTCGTGGGCAGCACCGACGCAGGAATGATCGCCAGGTTGTAGGCTTGTGGTCGGTAAACAAGGATTGATTCACCATCAATCTCGATCCGGCGGGCACTGGGGTCACGTTCCACCGCAAGATCGGCCAATTGCAGCCGCCCACCGTCGAGTTTGGCATCGTCTGGCAAGGCAAGCCAGTGGGCCTCGCGGATGCGGTTGCTGCGTGCGTAGCGCTTCGAGACATGGCCAGGAGTGAATTCAACCATGCCTTGCACCAGACCCATCTGCTCATCGGGCCGCATTGCCGTATCAGGAGTGGCCTTCTCGGGCAGATGCAAGGTCAACTCAGGCAAGCTCAGGAGCGAAAAGAGGTTTGGGGTCACAAAATCAGGCAGGGGGTCGCGGGCCTGCGTATCAGCCCAGGGCGTCGCGGTCCCTTGCTCAATGCGCCGCCAGTTAGTTTCGAGTTGACGCAGCAGCGTCGGGATCACGTCAAGCAAGAGTGGACGCGGCTCAGCCCAAAGCACTGTCGCCAACGTTGTTGCGTCACCCTCCAACCCAAGCGCCGCATCAAGATAGATTTCGAGTGCATTGCGAGCGGGGCCGCCCTCAAGAATCTCGTTGAGCAAACGGGCAATGGCGCGGCGCTCACTCGACCACCTGCCTTGATACTGTGGATTGTTGCTCAAGACGGCCCAGAGATCGGGCTGCTGGGGACGATCAGGTAACTGCACCGTGAGCCAATCCATCAGCGCGAAGGCCGCCTGCATCTTGCGTACATAGATATTTTCGAGCGGCAGATCGAGCGGCGGCAGCAATGGGTTGAACAGATGCTCGGCGTGTTGAAACGCCCAGCGGTCTCGTCCATAGGCAGACGTAACCACGACCATCCATGGGCGCATGATGCGGGTGCGTCCGGCGCGGCCTTTGCGTTGTAAGAACGAAGCCAGGCTACGCGGAGCCTTATGCTGGATTACCGCTCCGACCGCCGGATCGTTGAAGCCAACCTCCAGCGTACTGGTTGCCACCACCAGATTGGCGTCGGCGCGCACCCCGCGATACTGCGAAGAGGTCAAATCAAGGCTCAATGGGGCCTCAAGATCGTGACCAATCTGCTCACAGGCCCACCACCATTGACCGGCCTCGTTGCGGCGCTGACGTTCTTCGCGGGTAGCGGTTGGTTGATCCTTGCGGTAAGCACTCAGCACCTGGTTTGTTTCGGCGTCCTGCTCGATGTGATACCAACGATTGATCACATCCAGCGTATCGGTAAACGCAAAGATCTTCTGGCCATAGGCCCCCCGCGAACACGCCCCACCAGGTCGTTCCCACGGTGTATCCAGCACACGCCCCAGCAGCATCGCCGTCTGCACCGAGGTTGAAAGCAGACTCGTGCCCGAGACCGGGTCGCCCTTGAGTACCAGATTGTACTCAACCCCCTCCTCAACCAGATCGGCTTCGGCAGGTGTAATATAGCCTACCTGTTCAATGGCAAGCCCTGTCAAACGCGCAAAAAAGGTTTCGGCTTGGCTAAGGGTCGCTGAGAGGCCAACCATTACCAGACCCTGGCCGGGCATACGCCCCCTGGCGTGCCGCCAACGCCGTAACAGATGGGCTACCTGTGCGCCTCCCATGCCCTCGTAGGTGTGAATTTCATCCAGCAGCATCAGGCGCGGCGGGCGACGCACGCCGATCCCGAAGAGGGCATGCTCTTCACGCCGACTCAACCGCCGATTGAGCATCTCGGTCGTGGTAAAGAGCAGATCGGGTGGCTGCAACTTCATCTGTGCCCGTGTCAAGACCAGTTGATCACTACCAATCATCAGGCCACATTTGGCGCAGATCAGGCGCGCATACTGGCCATACCGCTGCGCCTCGTTCTCCCGCACCTCGGCTTTGACATCTTCTTTGCGCCACACCAGATCGCCTCGGCACGTAGGGCATGGCATCGTCGGAAAAATCCACCCATCGCGGGCTGGCGTCAGTTTCCACCCCTGAGTACGGCGGCCATTATCGGTAAGCAACCACCGCGCCGCTGTAGGCGTATCGCCATAATAGGCAGCCACAACCATTGACGGCTTGCCGTGATTGTGCAGCAGCGCATCGAGTTTCCGCGCCTCACGAAACGCCTCAGCAAGCTGATCTTTCAGCAGTTCGATCCGGGGATAGATTGCCACAACCTTGGTCCAGGATTCATCATGGTCAAGCGTTGAGGCAATCTGAGCTAGGGCGGGCAGATAAAACGCCTTGGTCTTGCCCGCCCCCGTTCCCGCCCCGATCACCAACCCGTAATCACGCCGCTCACGCAGCGCCTGCACCTGGCGCAGCGTAGCCTCTAACTGAAAACGCGCCAGATGCAGCGGAAGCCCATTAGCATCAGAGAGCAATGCTTCGACCACAGCGAGTTCCAAAGCATTGGCATCCCTCGACTCAAGGGCTGCAATCAGATCAGCGACTGCTACATCGCGGCGGGGATAGCGGCGACGCTGCAACTGCAACCGCAGATCGCTCACCAGCCGTGGGGCAGCCTGCCAATGGGTATGCGGCAACATCTGACGCAGCAGAAACAACAGTCGCACAGCTTCAGCGAAGCGACTCCGATAGAGGCCCTGCCGATTCTTAAAGATGAGCTTGCGCTCTTTGAGGTTGGCCAAAAGATCGTTCGGGGTGAGTCCAGTAGCCTGCGCCTGCGTCCACAACGCACGCCCAACCGCCGAGAGCTTATCCAGCATAGTGGGCAATTCGGCATCTAGGTCATGCTGCACCTGAACAAAGCCCCAACTGAGTAGGCTGCTCTCTGCCAATTCAATCAGCGTAAGCACCTCACCAGCAAGTCTATCTACCTCAGCTTGGCTAAGCGGTTGCCATACCATTTGGCATTACCTCCTGTGCTGGCTAAATGAGATTGCAAACGCGGCTTCCCGCTTGCCTTCAGCAATCCACTGCTGCACCTCGGGCGTGAGGTCACGTAGGGTCGCTTGGTTGTCAACAACACGCGCCAGAAATGCTCGAATACCAATGGACAGACTTGCAACCCTATCCAGTCGTTGTCCCAGCGTTTTGAGCAAACCCTCACATTGCTCAAGTTGCGCCTGGGTACGTGGCGGGCGTTTTGCCTGATCTTCTAACGATCGCACAAGTTGGTCCAACTCGGTTGCACTGCTTGCTACTTCAGGCAGATAATTGACTAACCGCATCAATTCGCGGTAAGGTGAAAGCCTGCCACTCGCATAGCTCTGCCAGCGATCAGCGAGATCTTTGATGGGACGCTGTAGATGACTCTCAGCTTTTTGGATCCCCAACCATTCTTTGCGGTTTGTAGCAAACCGTTGGCGTGATGTAGCTAATTCCTGGCCCACAAACTGAACCTGTGATCGAATATCCGCTACCACCTGTTTGTCTAAGTAGGGCGAACAGACCTCAAGCTGATCGGTAAATTCGCGTACCGTCTTGGCGACCTTGTCAAGTGCGCGGAGTGTCGCTTCAATTGACTTAATCTCGGCTTGGTTCGTTTTCAAACGATCCTCAAGTGCAAGTTTTTCGGCGACAGTCGCAACCAGGGTCACAATCATGACGAAACCTCCTGTGGCTCGATCTGCGGCTCTCCTGACGAAGCTTGCAGTCGTTCAATGATTTCGTCATAAAGAGCGATCGTCTGTTCCTCAAGTTGGGTAGCTGTGCTATCTGCACCAAGTTGCTTAATTTGCTGCTCGGTCTGGGTTAGCATTTTCTTGGCAACCTTCTCCACCTCGGCGAGATAGACCAAGATCGTTTCCATTTGCTCAACAAAACGCCCTCCGGCAGACATACGAATCGCGGTCAGCCCTCGCCCCTCCTGATTGACCGTAGTCATAAGGTACTGCTGGGCATTCTTAAAGCCAGGCCCTTTAAAGGACGGCTCGTTCAGACTATGCGGCTTGTTGAATCTACCCATTGTTGTGCGTAACTGCTCAACCGCTTTCATGATCTCTTCAGGCTTAGCTTCCCCGGCAAGTTCTTTCAGACGCTCAAGTTTGGCCTGGAGAAAGCTTCGTTCGTCAGCAAGCACCTGCTCCATGTGTTGGGCAAAGAGTTGATAGACTGCTCCGCCATCTGTCCAGATGACTTTCGCCCTTTTGTCAATTGCTGGGATGGTGAGCAATTCCCAATCACGCTTGCCCATCGCCGCAATAATCTGTAGGCCAAGAGTTGCGTCAATATAGCGCACATCAGAACTGTCGCCTTGCGGGAGACTGAGCAAACGGGCCAGCCCTCGGCGACAGGAATGAGCGCGTTTCATCCCGATCTGGCGAAGTAGCGATGCCCAGGTTGGGCTATGGCGCTTCTTGGCCTGTTCAACAAGTGCGTTCCACTCTTGCTCCTTGAGCGGTTGGGAACCCGTCTCGCGGGCGGCTGAGGCAATAACTGACCCAAGCAGATCGAGGCTGCTCGCATCATTCTTGAGGCCGTCACAGAGCCATTCGAGCAGCAGACAGTCGAGCAAGAGCAACTCGACGATACGCATCGGGGCTGGTTGCGTATTGGTCGGTTTGAGCGCAAATTCGACCACCATAGGTTCGATGTTGTGGAGCCAGGTGCTTAGCGTTGCCAGATGAGCACCAAGATCTTCTGGGGCAAGTTTCTGGCCTCGCTCATTCAAATCCACCAGAGCTTGAAGCACATCGGCAAGTTCATCGCTACGCGGCAAGAACAAACAATCACCGCGCACTGAGCCTGATTGCCCCTCAATCTCGAAGCGCCGGTTTTCAATGCGCTCCTTGACAAAGAGATCGGGAATACCGTAAAGCTCCCACTGGATCCCGCCTTTGATAAATGTGACGAGCCATTCACGCAGTTTCTCGTAATGCTCCAATTGCCCACCGCCGCGCCAATTGGCGATATCAGCCGTGTATTTGCCCATGTCGCGCGGCTGGGCAGGCGGACGGGGTGGGGGCATGCGGACACCCGGTGTCGCTGTCGATTCGCGTTGGGTGTCTGGTTGGATTTGCTGAACTTGCTGCGGTTCTAGTGGTCTTTGCAGGTCGCCAAGTGTGCTTAACTCTGAGCTAACTGCGGGCATTGTTGGTGTATCGAATGCCAGACTGCCCGCAATCGGTGTAATGCCAAATGCCCGATACACCGTATCGCTCAAACCGCCAACTGTTCGGCTCGTCCCTTCGCCCTGTGTATCAACTGAGCCATCACCCCAGTACAGTACCAGGGTCTGGATGCGCTGGGCGCTAGACCCGCCCTGCTCATTGATAATCCGTTGATGGACGGGCTTGGTGAGTGGTGGAATATCCCGTACACCAGAGGCCAGTTCTTTGGGGGGGGGCGGGAATGCCCCGCTCTTTACCTGCGATCCGTGGCGTTGCAGCACCTCACGCAGCACGTATCTGAGCAGCGAACGCGGGGTCTTGGTGATCGTTTCATGATCCAGCCGCCGGAAAATATTCCATGCGGCACGCTCGTTGAATGGATACAACCCGACGTAGGACTCATTCCCGGGCGTTCCGATGTCAACCGCACCAAATGCGCTATGACAGGGCGCACGCCAAGCACACCCAGCACACCCATTGGGCAATTGGGCTGTACGCCCACCATTGGCGTGCCAATCCTGCACCACTGTACGCTCAAGGCGCATCGCGTTCAGATAACGCCCGAACATGCCACCCACTGCACTGGAATTCGGCAAAAGTCCGGCTCCAGTCTGTCCTGGGGCCGCAACATTCAGACTGAGATGATGGGTAACCCGCTCTTGCAGGTTCTTAGGAAAACGACTTTGAAAATAATCGTCGGTGATGCCAATGATCGAAACGATCCGACAAAAGTCACGATTACTCTCACCGGTATGTTGGGTTGCCAACACATCAATGAGGCCAACATCAATCCCGGTGAAGGCCGTAATGTCTTCAATGAAAAAAGCCAAGCCCCGCCTTTGCTGCCGCAGCTCGCGGCGCAAGTCATTGAAGGTCTGTTTCAGATCATCGGGCGAGAGTACAACTGTTTTAGTTACGGCATAGTCAAGCAGACCGTTGAGGTATGCAGCGAGTTCACTGCGTAAATCGAGACTCATGCTTAGGGCTTCGGCAAGATATTTGGCCTCTTGATAGCCTTGCGTTCTTAAGTCGTACAATAATTTGGTGGGCAGTTCAAAATCATCAGGGCGAAACTCTGGGCGCTGGTCTGTATCATCGTTGCGCCGCCCTACGGTAAGAAAGCGTGCGATCCGCTCGATTGGCCCATCCTCTGCCTTGAGTTGCTCACGAATAAGCGCATCAAGTAAGAAGCGCTCGATATTATTTCTAATCTTTGGCTTGCGCGAAGCCTCGCGCTCATAGGTTGCAATTGCCAGATTATTGATCAGCGTATCTTGCAGCGCGCGGGCCGAGAGTGATTCCGCCGCACCCCGTAACTTCGCAATCTGCTCACGCAAGGCATCACCAGCTAGGCTTAGCCGATCAATGATCTGACGCAGCGTGCTCAACAGACTATTTTGGGCACGCTCAATCAGCAGCACCTCATCCTGACCAGCCTGTTCGTCCTTATAGCGTTCGTAGAGCCAGCGAATAAGGTGCGATTTGCCCGTACCAGGCTCTCCTTCCACAATCGCAAACATATGCCGATCAGCTTGCGAACTTTTGGTCAATTCGCCAAGAAGATCAGCTTCGCTGACCGCAATTGGTCCACTGGGTTGCAAATAAGCGATCTGCCCCAGTGGCGTGTGGGTCGCCATAAAATCGGGAATATCAACTGCAATCGCCTCCATGTTAATCACGTCGTTGATGCGATCATGCTTCCAACATTGATGGCACGTAAATTCACTCATGCCGCCCTCCCCAGTTGAATATGCGAGACCTGCCGATGGGCGTGGCCTGTGGCGGGATAGAGTTGCCATTTGATTGGTGCGTCAGCGCGGAGAATGAGTTGGATAAAGCCTGCGGTATCAAGCACGCGCAGTGCATTCGAGAGCATCAGACTGAGACGGTTGCTAAACAGATCCGACGTGCGACTGACCTGCGCACAGCGTTGGAACAGCGTCCCGCGATCAAGTTCAGGACAATGCTCGGCCAACTGTTCCATAAATTCGCCCATCCGCACCAGGCTTTGGCCTTCTGGCAATAACTGCCCTAGGATGGGTTCAATTCGCATCCGTGCATCGGGCACAAGGATGGTACGCGCTCCCTGATTAAGCAGCCAACCATGGCCAAGAAAGGCTGTCCAAACCCGCCAAGCGCGTAGTTTCGTGGTATTAAACCGACGCTCGTCGGCATCGGGGAATAGGGCATCGTTAAAACGTAACTCGAAATCTTTCTGCTCAAACTGGAATACTCGATCGTCCTGGGCCGCATACCAAGCCGTATAAAGATTAAACAGGAAATTGTCTTCGCCATCGTCAGTAACGTGAAGCAAAGCCTCTTGCATGTAGCTACGAAACGCTGCCAAGGTCTCGATCCTTGCTAGCGCTACTTGCAAGCGCACGATGCCTGCTTCATCCTCAGCTAACAGCCCGCAACTTCTTGCGGCAGTAAAAACATTTGAGGCTGCTGTTTGATTGTCCAGTTTAGGGAGCGCATCAACCGGTTGGAGGGCATCGAAGAGAGCTTTGCGGCTCGGCTGGCGCAAAGCAGGTGCAAGCCGCACCATGGAGTGGAGGCGCGGCGGGGTTACTTGTTGGTTGTTCAAGATTTCGTATGCCATGAAAACTCCTAAAACAGATCAATTTCTGCTTGGTTCACAATCTGATCTAACAGCATGAGATCTTGGACGAGGCCCTCGATCCGATCAACCAGCCGCCCATGTTCGCAAGGCAGGAATAAAGCACGGGGAACAATATTGATGCGTGGGATGATCGGGTCAAACAACTTCAATGCCCGGTGCAATTGATCGGCTTCTGCTTCAAGGACTGGATAGATCACGGCTGTAGGTAAAGGAAAGAGTGCATCACGCTGGTGATCGCGTACATACTGGCTATGCACCAGACGATGCGGGGTACGAGCATATGCTGATAAGCGTTGGGGAAGTAACTGCCCATCGCCATCAAGCAGCAACTCGGGCAGGATCATCTGCTGCACGCCTAGTCGCAGTAGCCCACCAAGTATGTCTATTATTCCTGCACTGGTCAGCGGCGGATCATACTGGAGTGTCAGGGGTTGCCCTTGAGCGATGAGAGCGGCAAGTTCCCCGCTAAGCAGCGAGGCATTGATTGGGCCGTGAAATAGTTCGGCACTAACACTGAGCGGTTGCGCATATGGCTCTTGTCCATAGCTACGACAAGCAGGACAGCCACCACAAGCGTGCGCCATAGCGGGATAGTTTCGTGCAAGGGTGGCCGCAATACACCGTTGAGGGCTCTGTTTGGTATTGTCTTGCAAAAGCCTACGCATCTCCTGCAGTGCCTCCTGCAGATCCTCAAGTTCTGCTGAACGTGCAGTTTCAAATGTTGCTTTGATATAGTCGGTATCATAGGCCCGATCTGGCTCACGGAGGCGCACACTCATCCATAGTGGCGCAAGATCATACGGGGTTTCTGGCACTCCCGCTTCAACCTCAACCCGTGCATCTTCAATGCCCACCAATTGGGCTCGTTGGGCAAGCAAGAGCGTATGCTCATTCCAATCCCGATTTTTGGGGCTGCGACGAATATCACTGCGATCATTAGGTGGTGCATCAAGATCGATCAGCAGCGTATCGCCACGCCCCTTGACCAATTTTCCTGACTCCAGCATGCCAAACCAACGCGGTACTGCCTTATCGGAGGTGATGCGGGCTGATTTCACCATGCTATGAGCCAAGCTAAAATCATCTTGAGCCGCACACAAGAGGCTGATGGTGCTACAGCTATCCCGACCTCCGCGGCCAACCTCTTGGTAAAAGCGATTAACATTTTCGGGAATACAGGCGTGAATGACGGTTCGCACATCACGTTTGTCAATCCCTAACCCGAAGGCGGAGGTTGCACACATCAGGTCAATCCGACCCTCATTCCACTCCTTGATGCGGATTTCGCGTTCTTGGGCAGTTGTTGTCCCGGTAAAACTGCGCACCCGTCGGTAACCCATGCGCCGGAGTTGCTTGAGCCAATCCTCTGCATCGGCTGGAGTGGTCGTATAGAGAATCAAGGGGCGTGGTAAATAGCGAATGGCCTCGCATACATAACGCTGTCGCTCATTCAGCGAACGACTCAGATGCATCCAGTAACCAATCTCGGGTCGGAGCCGTCCTGCATGAATTGTGGTGAGTTGATTCTGCTCGCTAAAAAGATTTTTGAGCAGATATTCGGCAGAAGTTGTCAGCGTTGCGGTCAATAAAAGTGTACGTAGATGTCCCCCAGAAGTCGCTAACAATTGGCGACGGTATGTCGAAAGAAACTGGAAGTCTGTGCGAAAATTTGCGCCCCAGGCATCAATGATATGGGCCTCATCCACGACAAAGCGGCGCAGTTTTCCGCAACTGGCCGCGTGGAACGCAAGCGTATGTAACTCCGAACCCATAAGCGCTTCAGGCGAAAGGAACAAGATCGGCAGCGTCCCATTGCTCAGTCCTTGCCTGACGATACTTTTGCGCTCGGCTGACATTCCACCGATCCATGCCTGTGGGCGGTGGCATTCATCGATAGCGTGCTTGAAATATGTACTGGCTCGCTGCTGCTGATCGAGCGCTAATGCTACCGTTGGCACAACCACCAGGGTTGTGCCACCCGCGATTGTGCCGCCGCGTGTGTCTGACCAGGCTGGTAGTTGCATACAGAGGCTTTTTCCCGCGCCCGTTGGCATCGTGACCAGTGTGCTTGAGCCAGGAGCAGCAAAGAGGAAGGCATGAACGGCGGCTTTTTGGGCCTCGGATTGATAATGAACCCAACCAGTCATAACATAGAGCAGTCCATCACCGATTGATGGCTGATGAGATCCACGTCGTTCTAGCGCATCAATGCGCCCGGTATGGCTGAGCCAGTGGGGATGCCAGGCTGGTGCATCAATCGTAACCAGCCGATTCGTTTGCTCACCGATGATGAGTAAACCCGGATCAGCAACTTTTCGCTCAATTGTCCGCCAGAGCGCGGAAGCAATATTGATGCTCTGGCCGTTTGCACGACAGATGCCGCGTAACAGGATGGCAAGATCGGCATCCCCAGCCCGCCCATCAGCGTAATCATGAAGCGCGAGTGTAAGCCGCAAACATGCTGCAGTGCGAGCTTGATCAAGTGGATCGAGATCCTTGCAAAGGCGACTCTGTTGCAGATAGTATGCGGGGTAATCGGGATGCTCATCTTGCAGCATCCTTGTTGCCAGAGCAAATATGGCATCAGTACTCATGAAGCGGTTTCCATAGGACTGTAAAAACAGATTGACTCCAGGCGACGCAGTGGGCGACGAATACCTTTCAAAATCAGATCAATGGCTTCGCGAAAAACGGCTAACTCTGCATGTTCAGTTGCACTCTCAAGGCCGTAGCTTGTATGCCAACGCAAACCGGCTTCCCAGCCGTTGGCGTGGAGCCGCAACTCGTTGGCAGCTTCTTCCGCAAGCTCCTCGGTGTAAGCATTCAGATCATCGTCAAGAAATTGTGTAGCAGCATTGACTGCTCCAGTGACAAGATCTGCCCAAATATCATGTGGGTAGCAAGCCTGAAAATTTCCAAGTTGGGCTGAACCCCGACGTTTATCATCACTACGGCGACCAAGGTGAATCGCAACAACCTGATCGAACGACTTCTCGGCAAACTTCCACCTTGGATCGAAACGATCAATTACGTTGCCTGAATATGCGTCAATCAGGATACGCTTATGGGTACAGGCCAGATATCCCAGCGCCTGAAGCATGTAGATCGGTGCGAGGCCTGCGGCATAGAGTGGTCTGGGATTGATTTGGAACGTGTAGAACAGATCAAAGAAGGGTACAGTGACCCCTGGTTGGGGCATAAAACCGATGGCACAGCAGCGCCCTCGATCGCACTCAAGCGCATTCGCGATCACCGCATCTGTCCACGGATCATCACCAGGCGCAAAAAAGACCAAATCTTCGCGGCGGATGGCAAGATCGCGATTGAAGGTACCGCGAATCTGGGTTGTACGTTGTCGCCCAGAACGCCGGGCTGCCTCTTCCATGTTTGGTGGCAGAAACCGTGCATTAATCATTGAGTTCAGATTAAAACGCTGGGCGTCATAGATCATCTCCACCCCGTCCATGTGATAACTGCTCACACCCGCAATGGCTGTCCAGTTTTGCACGGCCTTGCGAACAATCTCGCCATCACGATAACGCTTACTAATCTGCTCAAACTCATAGCGGCGACGCTGATTGATCGCATCCTCTTCAAAGTAGCGCTCACGTTCAACTTCCTGTCGTAACTGGCTCGCGTAATTCGCGAGTGATTGGTGCATCCCGGACAATCCTGTACGTACACTGGTACGGAGTGCATCAACCAACTGATCCTGAATCTCCTCAAGCGCGATCTCCATACCACTGAGTGAATACGTAAACAGGTTTAGCGCTTCATTCCATAGGCGAAAGAGATCATGTTCGAGCGTATCGCGGGCAACAATCGGCAGTGAACACACCTCGCCTGTTCGCCCGAGGCGATCAACTCGTCCTATCCGCTGTTCAATCTGGGCTGGCGTCCAGGGCAGGTCAATGTGGATGATCTGCTGGGCAATTTGGAAATTGCGTCCCTCGCCGCCAAGTTCATCACAAAGCAAGACACAACAATTCTGATCGCGCTGAAATCTGTCGGCGGCAAGTTGTAGGTTGGCTTCGTCCATCTCGGCTGTGAAACGCACCGCAATTGCGCTGCCTAGCAAGCGGATCAGATGCTGCTGGATCGCATCAATTGTTTGCGGCCACGAGGAGAAGACGACGATCTTGGCGTCCTGACGCGCTTCGCAGGCAGCATAGATCGCCCGTAGCGCCTGGACGAGCCGATCATGTTGGGCAATGTTGGCTGTGGCCCGCCGCACCCCGGCAAGCAACTGTGCGCTCTCCTCTAGCCATAACTCGGTGCGCCGGATGAGTTGCTCAAGTTGCGCCAGTTCATCACGCATTGGTGGTGCCGTTTGGGCCAGTTGCTTGATCCGGGCCTGCTCGCGACGAGGGGAAGTGAGTGTTGTAAGCGTAGCACTATTGGCAGATTTGGCTAACCCTTCGCGCAGCGCTGCAATCCGCCAGTGCAGCACCTTGAGCAGGGCTTGAGGGCTGCTCGCCGCACTGTGCAGGCATACGCGGGCCAATTCAAGCTCTAGAGCCGTTCCTGCGGTTTGAGCAAGATACGCCCCTAGATACTCATACAGATCTTCCAATAACTCGCGCTCATGCTCACCCGGATCATAGCTATACGAGGTGTCACATGTGCGGGTTGGTAGCTCAAGTTGGAGGCTGGCACGGCGGTTGCGAACCATTCGATTTTCAATCCGATAGTTCGTACTGATATAGGCAGCAATCTGTTTCGCCGTCTCTAGGGCCTCCTGATGATCATGCTCCTGTTGTGTGAGCAGGTCAGTTAAGCTACGAAGTCCTGCATCGTCACTCAGACGGGCGAGGAGCGATGCAAGATCCTCACTAAACTCTTCCCAGTCAAAAGTGGTTGCGTTGAGTTGGGGGCGTACCAGTGCCAGCGCCGTCCGCACTTGTTCCTGTGCTGCCACCAGATTCTGAAATGACTGCTGATCTTCAGCGGTGTAGCGACGAGGGTCAAGCAACCGCAGCAGATCAAGATATTCTTCAGCCCGGCGTTGAATCGGCGTAGCAGTCAGAGCTAAAACCCGGGTGGCTTGGGTGCTAAGGTGCAGTACGCGATCATACAGGAGGCGATTTTTACGCAGATGATGCGCCTCGTCAATAATCAAAAGATCCCAATCACGTCGTTTCAAGTGATCCCAATAGATGTCATATGTCGCCAAGTCTTCAGCACTGATCATGACCGCAGGATGCAGCGCAAGATCTACTCCTCCGCCCCCAGGTTTAAGAATCGGTACATCAAGCCAGAACTTCTGATTCAACTCGTTACGCCACTGTCCCGTCAGGGCGCTGGGGGCAACGATTAAAGCTTTCATGGCTGGATTGCGCCGTCGTAAAGCCCGTAAAATAACCGCTGCCTCAATCGTTTTGCCAAGACCAACCTCATCAGCAAGCATCAAACGACAGGTAGGCGCACTAAGCGCCCGCGAGACGACTTCCGCCTGATGAGCAAGTAGTAGCACCCGCGAACCGACTAGATCTTCGATCCCATAGGTTGTACTCTTTAACTCTCCCGCGAAAGTTACAACCTGATCACGCGGCTGACGCCACTTTGGATGCTGCAATTCGTAGCTCAAAGCCTGGGCAAGCGGGTCGGAATCTTGGCGGGTCGAGCTAAACTGGGTAATATCTACTTCGCTAACCTGCTGCACCGTACCTTGAATAAGCGCATAGTAGGAGGCAAACGCGCCTTCCTCCAACGTATCAGCACAAGCGACAAGAATTTCCCCTGTTACCCCAGGATGATTGTGTAATGTAAAGGTCGTTTCCGGCAACAGATGACAGCGTGTGAGGTGGCGGAGAGGGATATCCATCACCTGATCCAATACTGCCCGTCCACCCGGCTTTTCACTCAGGTGGTGAACGCAAAAGGCCACTTGAGCCGAGGCCATATCTTCCGTAAAACCCTGGATCGTACCAATCCGAAAATCACGAAAACTCTCATACTCTGCGTCAAGATCCATCGGAAAACGGACTATCATTCCTACACAGAAAGAATGGCGAGAATCGGGTTCATGAGTGTTCAACATACGCTGATCCGGGGTGAGTTGAGTGATTTGATGATCTCCCGCAGCACGCCGCTCTTGCCGCGACACATCGTCCAGAGGACGCGCCCAACTATTTCGCCGCTCTGTTGCAGATCGCGCACGAGGTTGCTCAGGTCGTGGCCGATGTAGCCGGTAACGACGACGATGAGGTCGCGCCCACTGACCCGTTCGCGCACTTTGGCGCGATCAACATGCGCTTCACTTGAAGGGGCAACTTCGAGGTAGTCGGTGAGGCCATGCTCCTGGCGCAACCGCTGTTCGACTTCGCGGCGCATTGTGCCGTGGCCGCCGATGATGGTGAGTTTGAGGTTAGTTAGGGCGGGCGTGGTCACTTCTGTAACCACTTCTTCGGGCACGAAGAGGCTGCGCTCGTGTAGCGCAGTGCGCTCTTGCTCAACGGTCTGCGAGAGATCGTCGGCAAGCTCGCGGTTGAGAAAGTGCAATGCCCGCCGTAGGTCACTGATGTAGGCTGGGAGTGGCTCGCCTTGGCGCAACGATACGGCAAGTTCGTCTACAGCAAGGGCTTGGTACTCCAACGCCAGCAGATCGGCAACGCCTGGCAGATCGGCGCTAAAGCGTTCTATCCCCTCCAAGAGATCAAACTGCTGGGTACGGGTGAGTGCCCCTTCACGACGGAGATCGTGTAAGCAGCGGAGGGCCTCGTCGAGATCGGTCATGGCGCTCGTCTCAGCAAGATATTCCAGCCAGTCAGCTAGCGCTTCGCGTAGCCGTTCGGGGTGTGCGGCGGTGCGGCGAAACGTGACACGCTGGTGGAGGACGGTGGCTGCATCTTGCTGCTCGCGGAGTTGGCGTCCGGCGCGTGCTACGTAGTGATCGAGGTAGTCAGCCTGCTCTTCATTCGTCAGGTCGCCGTAGCCCCCTCCTAGTGCGATGTCGGCCATGGCGCGGCAATCTTCGGTTGTGAGCACCGTTGGCGTGGACTCGCGCGCAATGAGGTAGGGTTCAGCCGCTCTGGCCAGATCGCCCGTTGCCACGAGTGCCCGTGCGTAGGCGAGGGCACTATCTGCCGCTCGTTCGCCCGCCTCCCAAGCTTGCGTGAGCAGTCTTTGTGCTGCGGTTGCTTCGCCCAGCGCGAGCAGGGTTGCGCCGTGCAATGCGGTGAGACGGGGATTCAGGTGGGCTTGCCCTTGCACTGCTTCTAAGGCTTCGCGCTTTCGGCCAGCCTTCAGCAGAAGGGGAACGATCTGCTCTACCACTTCGTTGGCTGGCTCTGCGGTACGGTAGAGTTCTAGCGCCTGATCAACCTCGTCCAAGAGCGCATGGGTGTTGGCTAATGCCAGGCGAATCACCTGCGCCGCCGGGTAGTCGGTGTGGAGCTTTTGCAGGGGTGGCAGACGCTCAACAGGGTCGAGCGCAATGAGCGCGGCGATCTGCTCGCTAATGGTGACAGGAGCGCTGTGCATCGTATCCGGTGCAGCATCAATGTCGCGCAACCGCTCGCGGATGCTCTTCTCCGCTTGACGCAGCCGTTCAAGTTCGGGCAGGAAGGCGCGGCAGAGTTCACGGCCCATGGCGGCGATGGTTGTATCCGCGCAGCGTTGCGCCTCGCGCTCGTGCGCATCGAGAATTTGGTTCACCAAGAGCGCCGAGGGGGGCAACGCCAAGACCTCGGAATGTCGCTGGGTGCAGAGGCTCACCAACTCCGCGTCCTGGCTGCGCTCGGCGTAGCGGGCGATCTGGGCGCGTAGCCGACTGGATGGCGGCAGGCTAGCTAGAAAGATCTCATCAGTCTCCTCGGCTGGCCCCATAGCCGTTGCGCTGGTGAAACTCGCTGCCACATAGCTCACCGTCTGGCTTCGGCGTTCGCTGGCCAACACTTTTAGCACACGACGAAAGCGTTGCTCCCACGCCAGATCACTGCTCGTCGTTGCTCGCCCCCCCGTCGGGATTCTGGTTGGCGCTGGGGGGGCTTTGACATTGGGCAATCTCGCAGCCGAGGGCTCAGTTGGGGCGGTTGGTGCTTGCCTTACTCCCAGCCCGGCTTGGTCAAGAATCTCGTTCCAGCGCCGTTCTATTGCCTCCTGTGTGGCTGGAATGAGGATCGTGAAGGGAAAGGATTCCTGTCTACCCGGCAATAGGGGCGACATACGACCACGGAGGAGCATGCGCAACGCTCGGTGCAACGCCTGCGCTTCGGCAGAAGTACAGCGCAGGCGCAAGCCGATCTGATCTTCCCAGCCAAGCTTTGGGTCAATAAGGTAGTCAATCGTCATTGTAGCGCTACCCCCTGCTGGTAGTGTTCAATACACTGCTGGCGCAGTTGAGCTATTGAATGTGTGTCGTGGACGTAACGGTAGATCTCGGCGTTCTGGTTTATGCCACCGTGTGTGAGATTGGGGGAGCCAGCAATGGCCCCGTAGTGTCCAGCGTAGGCTTTGCCGTGCAGTTGGGCGTAGACGCGAATATCAATGCGTAAGCTCTGTTCATTCAGCAGACGCAGCGGCGCATGGTAGCGGTTGTCATCGCCGATGGTTAGCCGTACCATGCCGCCATTGGCCGCAATCTGGCGCAACACGTCGAAGAGGTGCAACTCCTCATGCCTTGTAGCGACCAATTCACTGAAGGTGACGTGGTAGGTGCGCTGGAGCCTAAAGTTTGTCACCCAGGGTGAAAGAATCCAGAGCTCGTAGCCATTCACGGCCTGCGAAGCGAGCAGTTCATTGAGTAGGAAGTTGTAGAGTGTGGCTTTGCCACTCGGTTGACGTGTCGAACGTTGTGTCATGCCCCACCTCAAAGAATAGGTCTGATGGTTAAACTAACCAACGGTGCCGCAGTAGGATCAGCGGTAAAAATCGTTGCAATGTCGGTAAGCATTGGGTAGACCATACCGTAGTGTGTGTCGATCCCGGCATCGGTTAAGTAGCTCACAGCCTTACAGAGCGCGGTAAGCTGACCAGCAGCTACCTGTAGGTAGAGGGATCTGGCACCGCGTTCGAGCAAGATGCGTAGACGATCACGCAACGCGCTCAGGTCATCGCCAGATGCGATGGTCAACGTATGTTCCGCCCGTGTCGCGTTGAGCCATGCCGTAAGCAACGGACGACTGAGCAGCATCCAACCCAGGCTTGGTGTCTCTTGACCGCCACGGTCGTTGAGGCACGACGGGCAACTGCAGCGACACGAACTGAGGAGACGCCGATCTACGGCAATAGCAAAGGCTTCGCGGCAAGCCGCCGCATCAGTGTCATATTCAGCGCGGTAGATCTCGAGCAGTAGCGCGAGATGGGGGTAGGATGCCGCGTTTGCGCCGGTTATCTCGTGGTAGAGCAGCCCGCGTACTTCGGCGAAACTTGGCTCACGCCCTAGGCGCACCGTACAGTTCGGGAGGAAGAGGGTGTTGATCTCGCGGTAGAGCCGCCAGTTGCTCAACGTAGCGCCGTGCGCTTGCTCTAGGTAATCGGGAACAAAGAGGCGCATGAGCGCCTTGGCGTGTTCCTGCTGAATGATCAAGCCAAGATGTCGTCGCACTTCAGCCAGCAGATCCTCAATGGCTTGCTGGCGTTGCTTAGCACCACGGGCCGTTCGTACCTGCTCGGCAAGCGTATCACATACCACCAACCAATCCTCTGGCTGAGCTAACACATGACGTAGCAACGCCTCCTCTTGCGCCGTTGGGCAGCGCGCCATACGCTGGGCCAGCGTCGCCCAGAAGCGATCCGGTTCGCTACGCAACGCCTCGTGGGTGGCCCGCATCACTCCGATGCCGCCCATACCCACTTCGTAGAGCCAGATGCGGTCGGTCGCACGGGAGCCAAAGTCTACGTGCAGCTTGGTATACGCCCCGATATAGCGTAACGCTTCAACCCCCGCCAACTCCTGGGCCGTCTGTTTCAGCGCCTGGGCCAAACTGTATTTGAAGGTGTCGTGCAAATAGTCGTGGTACAGAGCACCACCAGCGGCTACCTCAGCGTAGATGTTGGCAAAGGACTCTATGACCTCGGGGCGTTCGGCTAAGGCTTGAGCCGCCTCGGTTTTGCGCTTAGAGAGGCAATAGACTTCGCTGATCATGCGTTGCATCGCGTGGCTTACCCCAGGCCCGCCTGCTGTGAGCCACGCTGCGACGACGGCGGGACTCTCTCCCTGCGCGATGCGGCGCTCGTCAGCGATGGTGAGCAGAAGATCGACCAGGTGCCCGGCGGCAAAAATATTGGCACCGTGTTCCACCATGAGTGCTGTGATGGCAGCGTGGCGCGTGGCGGTGTAGCAGAGTTGCGCCGCCACAGGGGGCTCGATACGTAACCGCTCCAAATGGAGTTGTGCAAGGTCGAGTGCTAGCCCCTCGGTTGTCATCTGATAGCCGAGCAGACACGGCTCTGCATAGCCGGAATCGGCAGTGAAACCGACCACACCCTCAATCGTATCGGCACGATGTTCGTGGAAGACGAGGCTGAATTGGCTGCCCAGAGTGAGAAGACGTACATCAATGGGGTTCTGATTGTTTGCTTCATCACTGTAGAGCAGCAACTGATGGGTGAGCCGCTCCCCCAACGGATCGGCCCGTAGCGTCGGGTGGCCCGGTCGCAGCCAAAAGGCCGTTGGCAGATCTTCACGCTCCGCCCGAATCTCGATGGCGCTAATCGGAAAGCCTGAACTGGCATGGGCGAGCATGCACTCGTGCTGGCCCGCCGCGTCTCGCCGATCATGCTGCTGTAGTTCGCCTGTGGCGGGATCGCCATACCAAAGTGAACTGTTATGGTCTTTGCTGAAGGGTGTAGGCGTAATGGCGCTAGGGCGAAAGATCGACAGTGTTTTGGTCTGATCGGGATCAATTCCAGCCATGCGTAGAGCGCGCATTGGCAGGGACTTCACGTTGGCCTTTTCATCAAGCGCGACGACCTCATAGTAGTCAGCAATCACGAGGCGCGGTACGTCGTCTGTTTCGCTCACGATGGGCGGAATCCAAGTTGAGCCAAAACCACCACGAAAAGAGACATTGCCCGGCACGGTAGTCGCTAACGCCAGACCGATACTCTCGGTGGTTGGGTAGCTTTGACTATACCTGACACGCACTTCAGGCAAATTGAGATCGGAGAAGAGATTCTCGGGCAACAGGTCACGCACCAGATCGCGCCCATTGACGCCATAGCGCGGAGAATCCGCCGCTTGCAACCGTATTGTGAGTGTGCGTACCAGGCGCAGATAGTGGTTGAGCAGAATACCATCCGATCCCGCCAGCAACTCAGCGGCATCAGGCCCATCGAGTGAGAAGGCACGCCCAAGGTAGTCCTTGAGCGCCAGAAGGGTGGCGCTATCCTCACCACGCTCCTTGAGCAGATTGAGCGCACGTTCATCCAATTGTTCCAATTGGTAGTGCCGCCCCTCCAAGTTTGCACTATAGGCCAGCCAATCCATAATGGCATAGAAGCCGTGGATACGCTGCAAGAAACGGTTCTGGGTATTCAATGGTAACTTACGAAAGATTGGTTCGGTGAGCAGATGTTGGTTGCGGAAGAGGAAGATTTCGGCAGAAGAGTAGGGGCTGAGGAGGGTGATCACGATTGGTCGCGTACCCACCTGACGCCCTCCGCGCCCCTTGCGCTGCACGAAACTGGCGATGTTGGCGGGCGCGCCATACTGGATGACACACATCAGCGCATCATCGTCGTAGCCCACCTCTAGCGCACTTGTCGTGATGATCAAATCATCGTCTGGTTCAATCGGCTTATCACGGTCGCTCGCCGACTTGCGTCGGATCTTCAGCGCCTCTTGGCGCGCCTTACCCGCTTGGCTCACGACCCACCAACACTCACCTGCTTGGAAGAGTGGACATGTGAGATCGGGGCCGTGGCGTTGCTCACAGCCGCAATCGGGAATAGGGGTATTTCCGAGCAACCGGGGAAAGAGCTTGCGATTATGGGGGGGCCAGCGATAGGCGTAGAGCGGTACATCACTGATCTTGCGGTCATGCATAGCTATACCAGCCTGCTCATCACGCGCCGTCGCTTCACGTTGCCATGGACGCATCCGCTCGGCATCCTCAATCTGGTAGAGCCAACGCCCCACCACATCAAGCGACTGAACGAAGCCAAAGGCGCGGTAGCGGGCGAGCGGGCTGCCGCTTGGTGGTTGGGGCATCGTATGCAGGGCTGCCATCGTCGTCTGGATCAGCGTCGAGATCGTGGCCACATCCTCCTGCTCCGTGGCACGCACAAAGATGAAACGCTCAGCGCCAATCACCTGCATCTCGTCATCTGCGGGGCGCACCTCAACCACATGTTCAGGCGCGATACCAGCCAAAGTAGCGATAAACTGCACTGGTTGGGCAATCGTCGCACTCAGGCCGATAAAGGCGATACGATCACACTCGTGCCGGGCGAGTTTACCAGCACGCAAGCGAGCCAGCAGGCGTCGCAAGAGCAGCGCTACCTGTGTTCCCGCCGTCGAAGCCTGGAGGTGAATCTCGTCGAGCATCACCACCGACGGCGCACAAAATTTGGCGGTACCAAAGAGGTACTGCATTTTGCTGCTAAGCAGACGACGGTTCAGCGACTCGGTCGTAGCCACAAGAATATCGGGCGGATGTGCTTCCATCACATTCTCGCGCACAAACTGGATGAAGGGATAATGGACGTCGCAACATGGACAGACGAGCGTTACTGGATCGTCCTGTCGCGCTACCAGGCGCACCTCGCTCGTGGCACAGGCATAGCCCTCGCTACCCACACAATGGGCAAAGGGGGCACGAAAGCCCGCAGCCGCCTCGTCATAGACCCAGCCGCGCATGCGGGCAAACTTCTCTTGCTCATCCTTGCTGCGCAACGCACGCGCAAAATCGTTCCGATTGTAGAGTGCCGCACCGCTCTCAATACCGATCGTCAACGGTGGCAATTCCGCCGCTGCCAAAGCTTGGTTGAGGTGAAACAGGATCTCGATAAAATCGGCCAACTGATTCTCCGAGAGCGCCACACGCGGGTAGATGCAGATCGCCTTGACCCCAACCTGTCCATGCAGACAGCGTGTAAGGACCGCGTGGGCCAGCACCGGCAGAAAGAAGGCGTAGGTCTTGCCTGCCCCAGTGCCAGCGGTAACCACAACACCGCGCAGGCCCGTACCCCGCTCATCAAGGCGCAACGCTTTGAGAATCGCCGCACTAGCCCGCTGTTGAAAGCCGCTGATCATACGCAACTTAGGTAGTGCCTGATCAATCACCGTCAACAACAGATCTGCCACCTGCTGCTGCTCAACGTTCGCAGCCAAGAGTGTACGCAACATGCCACTTGTCGGCTGATCGCGTCGCGGCACCAAGCGCGCCATCACCGTCAGCGTCGTATCGGCCACTAGACGTTTACTACTACTCAGCCGGTGGCTCTGCTTGGCACCCGCTCCTCCATGCCAAACAATGCGCTGACGCACCAGGGCAATCAGCCGCACCATCTCGGCAATACGGCTACGAAAAACCCACTCCGCCGGATCATCCGCCGTATCAAAACGGATGATGAGCACTTCAGCGGCCAACCAGCACAACGCCTCTTTCAGTGCGCGTTCACGATCAACGAGGGGCACACGGGTCACATCAACCGGACGATAGCCAGCCAGCACCTCCGCCCCCGTCATGGTCACGTCATAGACGCCATAGGCAATCTGCGCCGCCTCGCGCTGCTCGATAAAGGTTAGCAGATCGTCGGCTAAAGCTTGAGTAGCATCAGAATTCATTGGGCATGCAACCATTACGTGGTTCTTGAAACCAGAACTAAAACGGCCCCGCTCATCAGAGCGGGGCCGTGGAATAAATGATGGAGTTGGTGACACAACAGCATAGTGAGATCCTTACGCACGATCACCACTATGAATTCTACAGCCATGCTGTAACGGCTGCGTTACCAATCTCGTTTATAGCTGTTCCCACTCCTCGTGGCTCACCAGACAGTGACCGCTCCGCAGTTGAGGAACGGTCGCAATTGCCCAACTGCCTTCAGGCCACGCTGCCTGCCATACCTGTTGAATCGACGCAAGACGCCGTTCGTTAACTGGCACGGGGCGTCCGGCGACAGGAGTGCGTTTGGGTGAGCTTGGCGGGGTTGGCGGTTGCCAGCCATGACGACGAGCCGCAGTACGCACGGCATCACGCAACTGCACGTAGCGTTTGCTTCCTCCCCGCTTCACACCGACAAAGATCGTCTCAATATCGTGCCACAACGCACGACCAATGCGATCCCAGAAGAGCAAGGCGGTAAGGCTGATGGCGAGAAAGGCGAAGAAGAGAGCACCCGCTGTTGCATGATCATCCATTACGTCCTCACTATCCTTCATATCGCTTGGCGGCTATTTCAGGGGCCACATCACCAGCCACAATGATGCCAATAGCGATAAGCCAGGGAACGCCCATAAGCGCAAAGACCGCTCCATAGCCCAAGATGTTCCAGTAGATCGAGAGTCCTAACGTGAGCACATAGCCCGCCCACCAGCGCCGGTCGTCACGCGCAAGCTCCGGACAACCATACTGCGCCACTGATAAGACCCCTTGGGCGAGTAAGGCGAGGGTAAAGCCAACCGGAGCGGCATGGATGTCCTGGAGAATCTGCCAAGGGGTAAGGATCGGGACGACTAGACCGCGTGCGCCATAAAGGGTAGCCAAGTGCTGCGCGACCGGCTCATCAAGGTCTTCACCCAGCAGACGGCCAATGTCGGTGCGACAAGCAGCAAGGTCGTACCCTGCTGTATGGGCACCGAGCAACAACAGTGCGCGGCGGTGGGCAGCGCTGCTATTCGCTCCCACCTGGGCCAGCAGATGGGCGAGTGAGCTACTGATGCGTACCCGATGAGGAGGGCGACTCATTGCGCACCTCCCAACCGCCGCGCCAGCCGCGCATAGCCCCGCGCAATCGCCAATTGCGGATCGTCCACCACGAATGCATGGGGAAAGCGGGCGTGGATGGCCTGGCTCAGGCGAGGCTCTTGCGCACCGCCCCCACCGAGTAGAATGCAATCCAGGTTGGAACCGCTGCCCCATTCCTCAACCAGACGCGCCGCGAGCGCCTCGCCGTTTTCGCGCAGCGGCGCATCCCAATGCTCCGGCAGGGGTCGCTCACATCCCGCCACACGAAGCATCCCGGCCCGTGCAGCCATGTCGGTCTCCACCATCGAGAGCTCCCGCTCAAAACGGGCACTCAACTGAGCGCGCATCTCACGCAGCGGACGAGAAGTTCCTAGATTGAAGGTGTTCAGCGATGCAGGCAGAGGCATCAGTTGCCGCACCACCGCCACATCCACCGTATGGTGGCCCAGATCCACCACGCCCACGCTGCCTTGACACAACGCCGTATCACCGACAAGCGCCCCGTGGCTATCGAGCAGCGAGCTGTATACCAACCCCAGCGTGTAGCATAGGTTGCATAATCGCCGCGTAGCATGTATCATCGGGATGTAAGGGAAGCAGAAATTTTTACGTATCCCAGCAACTTGTCATGCTGAATAGTCCATGGTTCGCATGCATCGTAGTGCCGACGTTAGTCGGCTGAGGTCTTTGGCAGCGACGGGAGCCGACTATAACGCTTGGTGTGAGTTGTCGTACACGGTTTTGCATCAGGACGCCCTCGACGCGAAGGCCAGGTAGCCAAACCGAACGAATTGCAGTGTCGCCGATGGCGTTCTAATGCGCTGCAAACGATCTCACACCAAGCGTTAAAGTCGGCACTACCTACGGCGCAAACAGGAATGTTCCTACGAACCTTTGCTCAGGGTGGCCAAGCAACGGGGCAATCAACAACATCCGCTTCCCTTACTAGTCTCACCAGTGACGGCCCACCCCATGTGCGACGCACGATCCAGGCCCGCGCCGAGCGGGTACGGCCGCAGCCCGCGTGTTGTTGACGGCATGGGATGATACCGTGTGGGTTTCGAGTGCGGTCGAGCGATGGCACAGCA
>NZ_NQWI01000260.1 GCF_002532535.1 Candidatus Viridilinea mediisalina | reverse complement strand
AAGCGCGGGTCGGGCAGCGACGGCTCGCGGCTGGTGAGCAGCAGGCCCGCGCCAGCGGCCCGCAGCCCGTCGAGGAGATCCCAGAGGGCGCTGAGGGCGGCGGGGGGGAGGGGAAGCGGCTCTTCGCGTTGGTTGGGTTGTTGACGCAAAGGCGCAAAGGCGCGAAGCTTTTGGTAGGTGTGCCGAACCTTAGCGGCTTTGCGGCTTTGCGCGAGCTTGTGCGGCGGGTGCGGCTCTTCGTGTTGGCTGGATTGTTGACGCAAAGGCGCAGAGGCGCGAAGCTTTTGGCGGTAGGTGTGCCGAACCTTTGCGGCTTTGCGGCTTTGCGTGAGCTTGTGCGGCGGGTGTTGGTGTGCTTCGGGCAGCCAGCTCTCCAGGTTGTCAAGCACGATGAGGGTGCGGCGCTGGCGCAGGTGGGGGCGGAGCTGGGCGAGGGCGGTGGTGTGGTTGTCGGGGTGGAAGTGGCCGTCGGCGCAGCCGAGGTGGCGGGCGAGGCTGGCGAGCAGCCAGGTGGCGCCGCCGCTGCTCGCTTCGGCGCTGATGAAGCATGCGCCACTGAACATGCCGGTGGCGCTGAGCCAGGTGGCCGCTTCGCAGGCGAGGCTCGTTTTGCCTTGACCGCCAAAGCCGTGGATCAGCACCGCTTGGCCGCGCTGGAGGGCGCGTTCGATCTGGTGCAGTTCGCGTGCTCGTCCGCCGAAGCCGTAGCGCGGCGGTGCGGGGAAGTTGCTGAGGGGCGGCGCGGCGACGGGTGCGGCGACGGGCGCGGCCCCCGCTTGGGGCTGAAAGTCGAGCGCCCGCTGCATGTAGTAGTGGGGCAGCCACCAGTCGCGCAGTGTAATCGGCGCGCCGGGTCGGTCGCGCTGGCGCTGCAAGAGGTGGCGGCGCGGGTCGGCGTGGAGCTGCTGGCGCGCCTGTTGCAGCGCCAACGGCACGGGGGTGCCTCGGGCGAGGCTGGCGTAGAAGCATTGCACCAGTTTGGTCGCGGTGGCGACGAGTAGGCTGGCGGGCATGGCGATCACCGCGTCGAGGCCGCCCCTGATCAACTGGCCCGCCACACTACTGAAGGCATCGTCCTCGGCACTCGTCGCGCTCTTGCAGGCGGTGAGCAGCGCCAACTTGATGCCACTCTGCCCCAGCGCGGCGGCGAGGTCGCTGGCGGCGACGAGGTGGGCTTGGCCATCTTCGTGCTCAAAGGCGAGCGCCCCCTGGCCCACAATGGCAAAGCGCACGCCATCCTGGGCGAAGCTTGGCTGGCCCTGCGGCCCAAAGGTGCCGTGGCCGTCGAAGTGCAGGATGTGAATGGGCGGCTGCTGCGGAGCATTGAGCCGCGCCACCAGCGCGGGCAGCGTCGGCGGGCGCAGGAACTCCACCTGCAACTGGCCCTCAGCCAGCGCCTCCTCGACGGCGGCGAAGAGCGGGCGGGCGATACCCCGCGGATCGATGAAGCCCGTCTCATCGGGCCGCGCCGTCACCAGCAGCACACGCAGCGGCGGCGTAAAGGGTTGCAGCAGCGCTTGCACATTGGGCTCCGGCAGGCGGCGCACGATACTCACCGGCTGGCGCAGGCGCAGCGTCAGGAACGTGCGCCCATCGTGCAACAACTCCCACGGCAGACTGAGCGCCGCAAAGAGGCGCCGGTCGGTCGGCGCTTCCCCCGCCAACTGCTCCGCCGTCAGATCGAGTTCGAGGCTAAGCTGCTTTGCGTAATTATCCTGCACATTCCAGGGCTGAAAGATCTGCTGCCCCGCAGCCGTCGCAAAGAGCGCCGCAAAGAAAGCGCGGCCCACCTGCTCCATCCGCGCCTCAAGCTGCTGTGCCCGTTCAGCAAATTCACCAAACGGCCAGCGCCATGACTCCTCAAGGTACCAGGCGAGATCCTCACGCAGCGTCGCATCCATTGGATCGTACAGCAAACCGGTCGCCCGCTGGCGGCCCAGCATTGGGCAGG